>JAQVXR010000193.1:3074-4574 GCA_028709045.1 Desulfitobacteriaceae bacterium
AATTAGCCTATTTTAAAAAATAAATTATATATTAGCCTAGATTTAGGCAAACAAAAAAGGCCCTTGAGGCCTTGATTTTATTGGTTGGTGCGGCAGAAAGGACTTGAACCTTCACGGCTGTTACACCACTAGAACCTGAATCTAGCGCGTCTGCCAATTCCGCCACTGCCGCATCCGCAAGAAATAATATACCATAGAGGATATGAAAAAGCAAGTTATTTATCTAGTGAATTTTACCCTCGGCCTAAGTATCCTCCCCACGTTCTGTCATCTGCTGATAAAGCTCATCCTTGGTTTTGATCATTTTAAAAGACTCCGTTACCTGCAAAAACAATCCCTGCAAACTATTAAAATCTCCCGGTGCGGCAGAAAACAGCAGGTAATATCGTATTCCCACTTCCGGTTCCAGGAGAACGGCATAAATCTTAACCTTCGCCCCATCCTTTAGAGTTCCGTTTGCCGTAAACTGGTAGACGCTGGATAATTTATCGTCTGGCGTATCCTCCATCTTTAAGTCGGAAAACTGCCTTCCTAAATAATCCACTACCTCCTCGGCCAAACTCTTCATCGTATAGTAGTCATACCCCCCAATTTCATAAACAATATTAAATACTACCGGGGGCTTTTGACCGATAAAAGAGACTGAGACATCATCCTCGACCTGTTTAACCCAATCATTGGGTACACTTAGGGAGTACCCGGCCTGAGGATGGGTATAAGTCCCGATCTCTACAGATTCCAGGGAAGACTCACTACCACAGCCGGAAAGCGCCCCAAGAAAAATTATTAATAAAAGAAAAACATATTTTTTCATTTATATATCCCACTTAGGGGTCAGGCTTAAAAATTGCTTTAGCAAATTAAACATCTTCAACTTTTGAAGCCTGACCCTCCCAATATTTACTAGTTTAATTTTTATCGAAAAGTCAAAAATAAGTTTGTGCAAAGGAGGTATTAACCAGTGAAAAAGTCTATGGCAACAATGCTCTTGCTTGCCGGGCTGTTTTTCCCATGTTGACTGCCTGTTTTGGCTGCCCAAGACCAATTTGATGATCAAGCAGTTGCAGCCTTTTTTTCCCTGACTGGATATCAAGCCGGGGTTCCGATGGAAATGACAGCTACGGCATACGATGCCTGCATCCAATGCTGCGGTAAGACCGACAGGATCACTAAATCGGGCACTAGGGCTCTTCCCGGTCATACTATCGCGGTGGACCCAAAGGTGATTCCCCTCGGCACCCAAGTCTATATTGAAACACTGGGTGTATTTACCGCCGAAGACACCGGCAGAGCAATAAAGGGTCGCCGGATCGACATTTATATGGAGACACACGAGCAGGCATTCAAATTCGGCATAAAAAATCTGAAAGTCTATATGTTAAATGATAAGGTAACAGAACTTTAAAGTAAAGAAAATAATATGTAAAAAATTGGTCCGGTTTTGATGCCGGACTTTTTTAAATTGTCAAGCCTGACCCCATTATTGTGGTGCCTGATATA
>JAQVXR010000194.1 GCA_028709045.1 Desulfitobacteriaceae bacterium
GTTGATAATCTACTCTGCCCGGTAACCCAGTTCTGCCAATACTAACTGCTCTACCCATAACCACAATATCAAGAACAGTAAATCCAAACACGATGGTGGTTTGCTGGGGAACTAAAGCCATGCAAGTAGCGGTCTGTTGGCGAGTCATTGCCTGAATTCTAAAGAATTCAGATCAAAATTAATTACAGCAGCAGACTCTAAATAGTATCTTTTTCTACGCTGGTTCAATGGTGACAGATATATCCAGGGGACGACCAAAATACATGGATGTCGTTACGATGCCATCAACCCCTGTGGCGGCATATTCGATAACATTGCTTTCCTTTATACCGCCGGCTCCTATCAGAAGCAGGTGGGGGTATGATTTCCTTATTTCCCCTACAAAGAGTTTAAGCTGCTCAGGTGGTACCTTGTCAAATTGCAGGCCATCTACTCCGGCCGCAGCCAGCAAGAGAGCTTCGTCGAGTTTTTCGACTTCAACGATGACTTTCTTTTCACAGGCCTGTTTCCTAAGCTGAGGAATCCTTTTGCACAGCTCATCCATATCGGCCAGAAAATTAATGTGCTGGCGAAAGACCAGAATGGTTTCCGACAAACCCAGGCGATGAGGAAAACCACCTCCGGCCACCACGGATTTGATTGCCAGTTCGCGGGTTCCGGGAAACATTTTACGAGTTGAGAGAATGTTAACAGCGGGGTTGACGGTGCGGGCTTTATCCCGGAGGGCACGAGTGCGAGTAGCAATCCCGCTGCAGTATTCCAATATATTAAGGCTAATCTTCCAGGCAGTATGCAGGCCGGATGCATTTCCTTCGGCTTGCAGGAAGACTTTACCCGGGGCGATTGCAGTTCCGCTGGGCAGTATCAAGTCTGGTTTGGCTCCCAGCTTTTGAAGGATGCGGCCGACTTCTTCTGTACCGCTTACAATCCCATTTTCCCTCGAAGCAAAGGATATCCTGCCTGCATCCTGACCAATATCAAGCAGTTCCGTGGTTAAATCAAGATAGGGAACATCTTCATGGATAAAGCGATCAAGAGTTTCTTCACTAATGTACATTTGTAATCCCTCCATTTATAACTATATAGTTTATTATTCTGCTATTTATATGACTTTGCCAAGTTGATGCCCTGGAAAAGGCAATTATTAGGCAATCCATCCAATCCTTTCAGGGTTAACTGAGAAACAAATTTCGTTACCGGGCTGCAAACTATTTAGTTGAAATTCACGGTGCGACAGTTTGATTTTTACTACATGTCCCATGTCAACGTTTATAGTAACGTAATCCTTTTGTTTCGAAATATCTTTGACACTACCTTTAAAATCATGAGCGGAATTACTGTTGCATATTGTTACGTCATCAGAAAGGAAATAGACATAAGCAGCTTCCGGTTCTAAACGCTTTATTGGAAATTTTAGCTTCTCGTTGCAAACAAATACGCCATCCTGACAGCTGCCCGGAAAAATATTTTCTATCCCCAAAAATGTAGCCACATCAATATTCTTTGGGCTTCGGAATATTTCGTTTACTTCTCCCACCTGTGCCATACTTCCATTAAGCATTAGCCCTACATGGCTGGCAAGATTTAAGGCTTCGTTAAAATCGTGGGTGATATGAAGCACCGTAGTTCCATATTTGCGGTGAATTTCCTTTAAAACTCCCTGAAGGGTCTCCTTGGTGTTGGGATCCAATGAACTTAAAGGTTCGTCCAGCAGCAGGATTTCCGGGGCGGTAATCAGGCTTCGTGCCAGCGCAACCCGCTGCTGTTCACCACCACTCAAGGTCATAGGAAATCGATCCATTATATGGTCAATTTGCAGCATTTCAACCAGTGGCCCCAGCCGTTTCTTAATTTCTTCAGGAGCAAAGCGTTTTCTGGCACCAAAAAAAATGTTTTGCTGTACGTTCATATGGGGAAACAACATATAATCCTGGTAAACAAAACCCATTTTGCGAAACTCAGGGGAAAGGCGAGTTATATCCTTGCCGTTCAGGAAGACTTTGCCTTTATCCGGGGTATGGAAGCCGGCAATGATTTCCAGCAGTACCGTTTTGCCAGTCCCGGATGGACCCAGCAGGACAAAATACTGTCCCTGGTCAACTTCCAAATTAATATCGCGAATGCTGAATTGTCCAAGGGTTTTACAAGCGTTCTGAATTCTTAGCATTATAATCCACCATTCCTTCCTGTCCGATCCAGGACAATGCCTTCTGATCCCAGGAATTCGAAAACCAGCAAAGATAATACTGAAATAACAATCAGTATGGTAGCTGCTGCCATAGCCAGTTCCAGTTCGCCGGTTGACATGTTTAAGAACAGGGAAAGTGGTAAGGTCTCCGTTTTTAATCTGGTAGCGCCTGCCAGCATCAAGGCTGCTCCAAATTCACCTAATGCTTTGGCCCAGGTTATAATAATAGCTGCTAAAATACCCTGTCTGGCCAGGGGAAGAGTGATTTTCACAAAGGTCTCCAATTGATTATAGCCTAAGCCCCGGGCAACGAATTCCATGCGAGGACTTACGGAAATAAAAGAGGTATAGATTATTTTAATCATGTAGGAGATGTTTACAAAAACTTGAGCCAGAATAATTCCCTGTACAGTAAAAACAAATTCCAAACCCATATGAGAAAGCGTACGTCCAAATTCAGTAGTGCCAAAAAGCAGCAAGAGTGCCACTCCGGATACGATAGGCGGTAATGCCAGGGGGATATCCAACACTGTATTAACCAGCAAGGTATAATTTGATTTGATACGAGCCAGGTAATAAGCTACTGGTATAGATATTATTGTACAAAACAAGGTTGATAACAAGGATGTATATAGACTAAGCTTGATGGCAAACAGTATTTCCGGACTATGAATACTGACCCCAAACTGTGGTATCCCTCTGATTATGACCAGACTCACGCTTACTACTATTAAAACCACCAGGGCCAGGCCGAACAGGAAATTAGTGCCTTGAAACAGAGAATTAAGAATTCTGGTTTTCATTTAAACTAATTCCCTTCATAAGGTTTATAGCCGTGTTTCTTAAAAATTTCCATTCCTTCGCCTGCGCAAAAATCGCAGAATTGTTTGGACATTTCGGGTTTTACAGAACATGTGAGTTCGGCCAGAGGTATGGTTTTTATCAGATTCTGTTCATCCGGTATATGTATAACATTAATCTTATCTTTGGCATTTACCGTGTTTTCTTCCCAGACGATAGAAGCATGGATTTGCTCAAGCCCCAGGTAGGCAATTAATTCATTAACGGTAGGGGTTCGAACGGTTACGTTTTTTTCCACATCTTTAGCGATGTTGTTTTTCTCCAAAATCTTTTCAGCAACTTTTCCAATAGGGTTGGCACTCGGGTCACCCAGGCCTACTTTTACCCCGGGTTTCGCTAAATCCGCCACAGAGCTTATTTTTATGGGACTGTTGACGGATACGGCAATCACCGGAATATGATATATAACCCGTTTCTCACGGCTGATCATTTCTGCTTTGCGCAGCGGTTCCAGTTCTTCTTCCGCCCCGGGAACAAATACATCACCTTTTTTCAATAATAAAATTTGATTGCAGTTTTGAGCTGAACCACCGTAGGTATACTCTACTGTGCAATTATACTTTTCTTGAAAAGCAGTACCAATTTCATCAAGAGGCTGACGTAAGCCAGCCCCTGCATATACATGCAGGGTGCTGGGTTCATAACTAACCTGTTTTTGATCATTTGATGAATGGGTTGAAGATGATCCGCAACCAGCTGCCATGAGCAGCAACAGGCTTAAAATTAATACCAAACTAAAACGATTATTATACTTCATAATAAATCCTCCTCAAATTAATTAACCAGATATCGTGTGAAACTCATTTCTGTAACACTCCAAAATTTACGTTAGTTATATCCTCGCTGATTTTGCCTATATAGTTGTGGATGAATCATGAGCTTTTAATTCGCTTATTCGCTAATGGAGATAAACAAAATTCATTTTTATAACTCCTCTCATATTTATTGATTATATTTATTGGCCTTTCCCAACCCAAAAAAATAGCTGGACAAATCCCAGTGAAAAGTTTGCATTGGGATTTGTCCAGCTAAAAGACATTAAATAACTAAACTAATTAGTCAGTTACGCATGGGACACCTGCTCCTTTCCACAATGGGAGGCATATCTGTTTCCGGATATACCCTGACGGCCTGATTCCGTAGGAGTAACCTTTAGGGGTATTCAGGCTCGGAGATGATATTTAGTTTTGTTATTTTGACATAAAAAAGATTATTTATGCAATGATATGCTCATTTTGTTTTTGATAAATTACTACAAGTATTTTATCACACAAATAAGCATATGCCCACGATAAACAATATTGGGCATATTAATTTATAAGGAGGTCTCTCAATATGCGGCGTCAAGAACCTATGCCGGATCTGGCTTTTCGTATGATGGCTTTTTGTTAATCTAGCAAATCATGCAGATGGCTGTTCCAGGAATCCATAATGGATCGGAACAGCCATCCTATCGTATCAATATTATCGGTATTATCCGCAGTTTTAGGAAGCCATCTTAATCAT
>JAQVXR010000195.1 GCA_028709045.1 Desulfitobacteriaceae bacterium
CATCCGGGACGTACCCAAATGCGTCAGGACCGACATTATATATCTGTTTTTATTATGATCACTCGAAGATATTGGGTCCACTGTTTGATATTTAACTACTTTTTCTTGGCCAAAGCTTCTTTTAATAAATCTCCCAAGTTAACTCCCACATCCCCTTGATCAGAATAGGTCTTAATCAGCTTTTGATTGAGAATCCGGTCCCTTTTGGAGCTACGAAAATTTCCAAACTCCTCCCCCTTTTCCGGTTGACGGTACCCACATTTCCGATCCGGACAGGAGAGCATGCGTCCTTTTTTTCCGTTAACCAAGAGCATGTATTTGCCACACATGGGGCACTTGATTTTGGAGATATTATCCGCCTTATAAACGGATTCCTGATCATTGACTATTTTCTCAACCAATCGGACTGTATTCTTCCTAATGCCGGAGATAAAGGCTTCCTTTTTTCCTTTCCCCTGGGCAATATCAGCAAGCTGCTGCTCCCATTTGGCGGTCAGTTCCGGAGATCTTAAATCAGGCGCTACCAGTTTAATTAATTGCATCCCTTTTGAGGTGGGAACCAGTTCCTTTCCATGGCGTTCGATATAACTGGTGTGGAGTAATTTCTCAATAATTTCCGCCCGTGTCGCAGGTGTGCCGAGGCCACTCCCCTTTATTGCTTCCAGCAGTTCTTCATCTTCAATAAATTTGCCGGGACTCTCCATGGCAGTGAGAAGTGTCGCTTCATTATAGCGGGCTGGCGGTTTCGTTTTAGCTCTTTTTAAAAGAGCTTTTTGCACAGTTTTTCTTTCCCCTTTTTTTAACCGGGTGAGAGCTTGTTCCGGTAGATCTTCTGAAGCATCGTCTTTAACCGGAGCGCTTACCGCCCTCCAGCCCTGATCGATCACTCTTCTCCCTTTAGCATAAAAGTTTTCCCCATTTACCTCTGTAATCAAAGTAGTTCTTTCATAACGGTATGGCGGATAGAGAAGAACCAGAAATCTCTTCGCAATCAGGTCGTATAACCTTTTTTCATCGTGACTGAGAACAGCCGGGTTTAAAGGCTGTTCCGTGGGAATAATGGCATGGTGATCAGATACCTTACTGTTATCCACGAAACGTTTGGTGGTGGAAAGGGTTTTCCCCAGTAAGGGTTTGACCAAATGGGCATAAGGAGGAACACACATCCCCCGGAGCCGAGGCAAAAGAGTGGGGATCATATCCGATGTAATATGCCGGGAATCGGTACGGGGATAGGTAACCAGCTTGTGATGTTCATAGAGATTTTGGAGAACAGACAAGGTTTTCTGGGCGGAAAACCCGAACCGCCGGTTAGCATCCCGCTGCAGTTCCGTTAAATCATACGCAAGAGGTGCCGGTTCACTCTTATTTTCAGATTTCACTTCTTTAATAACTCCGGATTTATCCTGGATGCGAGAAAGGATTACTTCTCCCTTGGCTAAATCAAAAATCCGGGTCTGCCCGGATGGATCCCGCCAGTCTCCAAAATATGCGCCAAAATCAGCTCGAATCGTCCAGTAATCCACGGGACGAAAGTTTTTAATCTCTTCTTCCCGTTTCACAATCATAGCCAGAGTAGGAGTCTGCACCCGACCCGCATTAAGCTGGGCATTAAATTTACAAGTTAAGGCTCGGGTAACATTCAGTCCGATCAACCAATCCGCCTCTGCTCGGGAAACGGCAGCATCGTAAAGCTTATTATAATCCTTTCCTGGCTTTAAGTGGGCAAAGCCCTCCCGAATAGCCGCATCGGTCTGGGATGAAATCCATAGCCTCCTGAAAGGTTTCTTCCAATTGGCCATCACCATGATCCACCGGGCTACCAGTTCTCCTTCCCGCCCGGCATCGGTGGCAATCACCAATTCGTCAATATCATTCCGTTTCATAAGATTCTTTATGGTCTGAAATTGTTGGGAGGTCTGGCGAATCACCTTTAGCTTTAACCGCTCCGGAATCATAGGTAGATCTTCCAGGCGCCACTCTTTATATTTATTATGGTAATCATCCGGTTCTGCCAAGGTGACGAGATGTCCCAAAGCCCAAGTAACCACATAATTGGGGCCTTCCATGAACCCTTTGTGTTTACCGGTACATTTTAATACCCGGGCAATTTCCCGGGCTACGCTGGGTTTTTCCGCTAAAACAAGTTTTTTCATTATTATTCTCCGTATAATTTCTTTGGTTTTTACCGATTATCTGATACTTCGTAAACCAGTCCTTAAATTAAAATTATACCATAAAACAATTTATATTAAAAATTCTATCTTACACACCGTTTCGATGTGGCCAATTGATTTTCCAGCGACCTACAGCCTCTGGATCAAATAGATGTAGGCAGGCAGCCGGCTTGGCAGGAGTTCACGCTTCTTTGGGTTGTCCATCAATGGGGACAGGTATACTGCCCCTTTACCCGGGGAAATGGGAAAAGCGTTTCGAAGAAGCTCTGCCAGGGATTGATAGTGATCAGGCGAAAGCTGTTCTCCTAAAATAAAATTAATTGTATATTTCCAGATAATTTTTTTTGATTATTTTTAAAATATACTTGAAACGCATTAAATAAATCATCAACAACTATATATACTTGCATTGAAATCACTTTTGCTAAATGTTGATTTAAGGCAATCCCTACGCGATCATTTATGAGGTCCTCGAACTTATATCCTAGATCAATAGCATTAGTAAAAGATAAATAGTAAAATGATAAAAAAAGAACCACGAAACCTGAAAGTCCCGTGGTTCTTAATCTCTTTGGTGGAGATAAGGGGATTCGAACCCCTGGCCTCCTGAATGCCATTCAGGCGCGATCCCAACTTCGCCATATCCCCATGCTATTCTATTGTTTTGCAGAAGCTACATTGGATATTATATTAGATTCCCTCTGCCTTGTCAATGTGCCTGCTTCAAGATTTTTCGGTAAGGTTTGCCTTTATGAGAAGAACCGCTAAGCAGTTTTTTCGGCAATAAAATATACCCGTTCATGGGCTTCAGGGTCGAATTGAACTCCGCTAAGATTCCCGCTGATTTTTTTAAGTTTAAACCCTGCTGATTTTACAAGTTCCTCAACATGATCAATTTCATAGCATCTCTGCCGGTGGGTCTCAGAAAAGCGACGAAAAATATTACTTTTTTCTTTAACAAAAAAAGTTAGATCAATATCCATGATTGGTGTTTGGGAAAAATCATTTTCCCATATCAATATTACATCATCATCCTCCTGCTGAACCCACTGATTGTCTCCTAATACATCCCGGTAATAGTGGGGGGTACGCATATCAAAAATTAGACTTCCCCCAGGTATTAATACATTAAACATACTTTGAAAGGACTTTAAAAGCTCCTCTTCTTCTAATAAGTAATTTAAGGTATCACACAAACAAATTACAGTATCCACCTGAATGGGAAGGGTTATGTTCCTGATATCCATTTCCAATAAAACAGCCTGCAATCCTTCTTCATATAATTTATCCTGACAGATTGAAAGCATTTCCGGGGAGGTATCAATGCCCCAAACATGAAACTTCTTTGCTAAATTTACCAAAACACTTCCCGTCCCGCAACCGGCATCCACTACGTTTAAAGGAGTGCTCCCCATTTCCCGCCATACCCTTTCAAGTCCGGACACCCAGGACCGGTAGTCGACGTGGCCCATTAATCGATCGTACACATGGGCAATATCCTGGTATGAGGTCATTTTATTTCTGCTCCTCATAAAAAATCTTTTCCGCATCACCCCATAGCCGTTCCAAATTGTAATATTGCCTTTCTTCTTCTTGAAAAATATGAACGATTGCAGATCCAAAATCCATCAGCACCCAGCGGCCATCTTTGTAACCTTCTCTGCGAAGGGGGGGGTTGCCTTTTTCTTTTAGTTTTTCTTCAATATTATCTGAGATGGCCTGGACCTGGATATTGTTATTTCCGGTACAGATGACAAAGTAATCCGCAATCAAAGAAATACCCTGTAAATTCATTAATAAAATGTCTCTTGCTTTCTTCTCATTTGCCGCCTCGGCACAGGCCAAAGCCATTTCTTTTGAGGTCAAACTTTTAATCCCCTTTCATAGCGATTAATCCCTATTCTCAACCAAGCTTTTAAATTTTATCAACAGATTTTTGCGTGTCAGAAGGGTAGTCGGGTGGACTGTCAGGTTCCTTTTCTTTAAATAAGCAAGTGTTCCCTGAATCGCATCCAGCATCGCCCGATCAATATCATTATATACCATTTTCCGCAGTTTCTCCACTCCAGGCCACTGCCGGCTCGGCTCGATCATGTCCGATAGAAAAATTATTTTATCTAATAAAGACATGGAGTCCCCGCCTACGGTATGCTTGGCAATTGCATCTAATACTTCCCTGTCTTTAATACCAAATTCAGTTTCTGCTAAGAATGCGCCCACAGGGGCATGCAATACCACCGGATTGAAGCGCTCCTCTTCCAATACCTGGTGGCCTGCTTTTTGAGCTAACACTATCAACCGGTCTTCTGGAATTTCCCGGGCATAGTCATGCA
>JAQVXR010000027.1 GCA_028709045.1 Desulfitobacteriaceae bacterium
CCCTGAGCATCTATTATTTTTATTTCATGAGACAAGCTTTGCTGTTCAAAATTTTCTTCATCCAAAATATCCACTATTTTATCATTGAAAATGATAACCTTGCCAACGAGAATTTCATTAGGTAGAATTATTTTTCCGCCTTTAATACAAGTCATGTTTTTATTCATTATTTATCGTCACCCTTATTATTAAAATAACTCCATTTGTATGCTTCCATATCATTGTAACATTATATGCATATTTTAGAACATCTAACGCCTCTGCTTCCCTATCCAGATACGCCCCAATATGGATATGTTTAATGTCCGCATCTGTTCTGTTTATATTTAATTTTAAATGCTATACTGTACATAACTAAGCTTTCGCAGATAAAATTATCCGTTAACCGCTTAACTTTTCTGCAAAAGCTTATTATTTGAATTAATGATAAATCGAAAAGATGCTGGAATTATGGAATATATAATCGGGGTGGATGGCGGGGGAACTAAAACCAAGGCGGTTGCCTACAATTTGGAAGACAAGGAGATTGGTAAAGGTCGTTCCGGTTTTGGCAACCTCCTTTTAGATTTTAACAAGGCTGCAGCTCACATCATCAATGCCATCGAACAATGCGCAATCAGCATCAAAGCCGATGGCGGACAAGGGAAATGTTTGGCCATATACTTAGGATTGGCGGGAATTGAAGCCAATAACAATATTGAGAAGATAAAGACTTTGCTTAAAGAAAAGTTCCATTGTCAAATACTCGCCTTTCACGATTCACAGCTTGCTCATGCTGCGATTTTAAAAGGTGAAGACGGGATTATCACCATATCTGGAACAGGTTCCGTCAGCTATGGTTTATACACGGGATGACCGGCGGGTGGGGCCATATTTAGGTGATGAGGGCAGCGGCTATCAGATAGCCCTAGAGGCTTTTAAAAGGATGACCCTTGAAGAGGATTCAGGATGGGTGCAGAGTGAACTTACTCAAACGATTTTGCGTGCACTTCACGCAGATCAGGTATATGATATCAAAGGATTCATTTACTCTGCCAACAAGGGAGAAATTGCCACATATGCGCCAATTGTGGAGGAACTTGCCCAGGCCTCGGAGATCAATTCAGTTAATATCCTTAAACGGGCCGGAAAAGAGCTGGCCATGATCACAGAAAGACTTTATCAGAAACTAGGGATTAATGAGCCCATTAGCATTGGCCTTAGGGGGAGCATTCTGACTAAAGTTGACATCGTCAGGGAAGAATTCATCCGCTGCTTGGAAAGGGATTTAGACGCAAGCAAAATCACGCGTTGATCGGTAAATTGAATGCACAGGTTACCTGCCTCAACTGGTATTATGATTATGGCGCCAAAGATGAACTTGTTAAAAACTTCTCAGAACATGGCTTGAAGCAATATGTATGTCCCAGCGTATCCGGGCACAGCCGCTTGGTGAACGACTATGACATGAGTTTTACTAACATCAGGCAGATGGCCGAGCTAGGCTATAAGTATCATGCAAAAGGATTTTTGAATACGGATTGGGGAGACTGCGGTAATATAAATATGCCTGCCCTTGCCATTCCCGGCATGATTTATGGTGCCGCACTTGGTTGGAATGTTAAGGATCACCGGGATTTTAGAACCATAGACCAGATTATTTCTTTGGTGGAATATGGAGACCAGAATAGAAATATAGTGGGACTTTTGCGGGAACTTTCTCATCAAGATATTATCACTTTTAATGATCTGGTGTATTTTAGGGATTACATGGTATACAATCAGACTTACACCGAGTTTGGTATCCTGATGCATGAAATAGCTAAAAATAAAATGATGCACGCTTCAGAGACTGAGCTTAAGGCAGCCGTTGCCAGATGTGAGGAAATCATAAAATATCTTAAACGGAACGATAGTACGGCACATGCATACCTTCGCCAGGAAATGTTGGAGTATTATCTTTCTGCCCGTGGTGTGGCACTGATGCAGGAATTGACGCTGGTTATTAAACAACGGGAATTCGGGCAGCAGGTGAATCCTTTGGTTACATCCTATGAACTGGCTAGTAAGCTGGAATGCTGGCTTATGGATTATTGTGAGGATTGGAGGACCGTCAGTCGGGAAAGCGAATTGTATCGAATCAAAGAATTCATTTGGCAAATCTGTTCCATCCTGAGAAGATATGATGAGATTTAGTATCGCCTTTGTTTAGTTTACGTTAAAGCACTAAAGTGCTCCATGATTTTTGCCCATATCCGTTGTGTCTCTTTAAATACACGATAATGCTTCTCGACGTTTTTATGGTATTTATCCAACTCAGTTAGGACCTTAATAAAATCCGGCCGCTGAAAATAAGTAGCTATTTTAGGCAGTGTTTCTTTTAATTTTTCCCTCATCTCTTCAATCTTTTCCTCATAAGTATCTGGCTGAGTGATATAAAGTAGTAATGGCTTATAACGAATCCAACCTATACAAGCTTTGTAAAAGCGAGTGGTGATTTGTTCGTTATCAGCTTCAACAAACTTCAATCTCGTGGGCAGAACCCCCTCTAACAGGCGGTGATAGGTAGAAAAGCCATCATGGAATGTGTAGCATGGTACGCGCATAACGTTTCTTTCCCTTAAACAAGTACTTAAAAAAGTATCTTCTCCTCTAGCACCTGGAGGATTGTAAAATGGAAAAATACGATTAGGATCGGTAAGATTAATACACAGATTAGCCCCTGAGATAAATTTGGCATGATTCGTTTCTTGTACCTCTAAGGGATCATAGCTTGTTAATATATCTTTATCGGCATATGTTACCCCACCATTGGCTATAACTCTTATGACCGTATCCCAGTTGACAATATCATTACTAATAGCTTCAATAAATGACCGGAAATCTGTTTCCGTCATCGTCTCATTAAATTGCATATAGGGAATTGGGGATATATATCCACAATGATAACCATAGGTAATGTCCGCTAGATTAATATATTTCAAATGGGTTGACAGCACATGCTGGCCTCCCCAAAGGGCAGTTTTTTTAGTCTCGGTCACTGCCAGGGGATATTCATCGTCATCCAAAAAAATTAAATAATCCATATTATGCTTTATGGCATAATAAAGTATCGCATTACGCTTGGCAGCATATCCCTTGCCAAAAATCGTTTTAGCTTCTCGAAGATTAATAACGTTTTCTTGAATTAGATAGTTAATTTCGTCTTCTATAGAAGTACCGGCAATAAATGTGCTGCTATCAATCTGTTCCACTAATTCCGGGTGCATTTTTGTGTAATCAGTGACTTTTGTTTTATTATAAGTAAGATCATATGCGACAAAAAGATTTAAACTTACCCTCTCGTTGTCTACCAACCCTGATTCATTCCAGCTGTATATGTAGGTCCTCAGAACCTTTTGAAAACTTTTTCTTCCAGTCGCAAAACCGATTCCAACCTTAGTATCTTTACCCTTCTGCAATATAATCGCTGCCTCTCTCTGCAGATTTAATCTAAAACCCTTTATTTTATAATAACATACTTTCTATAAATAGACGAGGATTGTTTCCAATTAATTGTATCCTATCCACCGTTTGACAGAGTTTCCTTGCCTCCACCAGCTCATGGTACTGTCTCTTAAATCACTAAATCGCCTTTAAATAGTTTTTAGTCCTATCCTTATAGACATAAAAACCGCCGGTAAAGATGCTTTTTCAGCACCTTTATCGCGGGCAACATTACCTAGAACCAGACACTCCTAATTTTTTTACGCCCTACTTCGATTGGTCTTTGTTGATTATAACTGCACAAAATGCTCATAATCTGAGCGGTAATCAGCAATTTATACTTGCTCTTTTTTGCCAAACGGGATAAACAAATACGGTGTTAAGCTACCAATAAATGCACCAAGCCAAGGATTTTCATTCACTCGATACAATAACAGAGGTACAACACTACTCCACTCAAAAATTTGAGAAGCATACATGAAAATGACAGCGTCCGGACCAGTTGTGAGGTTAAACGTCCATTGAGTTAAATTCATTATCAAGCCAATAGCGACAATAATTGATGCGGAAAAGAAAATTTCTTTTCGAGTCATGTTCCGGAAAAAAACCATGCCGCCAATTATAAGTGTCACAATAAATATGGCTCCATAGACTATAAGCACTCTTGTATTATCTGATGTAATTGTCCCATCTGGAAGCGTAACAATAGTAAATCGACCTATCAGAAAAACTACCGCATTAAAAGCAATCACACCTGCAACAAGACAAAATAACGGTACTTTCCAAAATATTTTCCGGTTTGCGTCAAACTTAGGGAGGATAAAACCGCAGCTTCCGAAGAATTTATCGACGCCAGAATTGTTTTTATCAAAGACCGTCGTTCAGATAATTGGCTCGCCCTTCTTTCTACCGACCTTTCTATTAGTGAGGAAGAAGTCGTTAGAATCTATGGAAAACGCTGGGACATAGAGGTTTTCTTCAAGGTCTGCAAATCACATCTGTCCTTGGCTAAAGAGTATCAAGGCCGAAGTTACGATATGCAGGTGGCTGCTACATCCATCGTTTTCCTTAGATACGCCATGTTATCTATGGAAGCTAGAAACGCCACAGATGATAGAACATTAGGTGAACTGTTTTACTACCTTAGAGAAGAACTGGCAGCTATTAAAATCTCGCAATCTTTGATGCTGCTGGTTGATACCCTTCGCCAGGTCATTAATCAGTTACCTTTGCTCAGTCAGGAAATGGCTAACGAGATTATAAATACATTTTTAAGGGCGATACCACATCCTTTGAAGCAAAAATTGTTGTTGTGCGCGTGATTATATAGATTTTTCAAGGATCAAGCAGCTATTAACAGCTGGGAAAGTTGTGTAAATAATATAACCTCAAATATATTCGCTGTAAAATGTGATATAGTACTGATCCATGCATTTTTTGTTTTATGGAAAATGACTCCATATAAAATACTATTGATAAAAGTAAATAAAAGCCCATAAGCTACAATAGTATTATCTCCCTGACTATAATGCCCTAAAGTAAAAAATAAAGATGAAATGACTACCGCAGGCATAATTGACACGGCTTTACTTAACTGATTTTGAAAGAATGCTCTCCAGGCAATTTCCTCTCCTAAAGCAAAACCGAAAAACAGAAGGATCGATAACATACTTATTTCGATCGGTACATATGACCCTGCTCTAATGGTTTCATACTCGATATACTCAGGTAAAAATAATTTTGAGATCAGGACACAGACTGCATCCATAATTATAGGTAATACCAGCCAAATCCATATCCTTCTATCTTTCAAATTAGTCCCAATTGCTTTTATATCAAGCCCACTATTTTTTGCCGGCTGTTTTTCAAGAATCATATTAATAAAGAAAAATGCAACTCCAATGAAAATACCGGCTGACGCGATATTTAATGCAAATAGATTTGTAGAAGATAAAACCGCCATTAAAATCATTACAATTAAAGGCAGTCTTTTAATGACCCCCATAGTTACACTCCTGTTATATTAATAGTTTTTCATCTTGTCTAAAAAGGCTTTTACTACAGTGTTTACCTGCTCTGGCTGTTCAAGTGGTAGAAGGTGTCCTGCGTTTTGAATTATACACAATTCAGCTTGGAATCCACCACTACGGGCTAACTTAACGGCTCTTTCCATTTCATATTGCTTCACCAGAACACTATCGGCTCCTCTTATCCAAAGAGTAGAGCATTTGATTTTTGGGATTCGGTCTAAAAGATTCCATTTCAAGCGGAAAGGTCCTATCGAATGTAGCAACCAGTCGTCCATGTCATTTTCTCCATGCATGTGTTTACCTTTAACCTCATCAACAAGTATCGAAGTTAATCTATCCGGATCCTTAGGCTTTGAACCATCTACAAATAGAGATTCGAGAATCTTCTTCATATAGGAATGGTCCTGTTTCATATACTTTTGGCTAAGCCTCCTGAGCATCCCCGGAAACTTTATATATAGCCATGTTATGAATTGCATATCTACTTTGTCACCGAGCCCGCCAGGCTCAAATAACACCATTGACTTTACTTTGTCCGGATATAATGATGCATACTCGATGCTGAGCCCGCCACCCATGGAAAGTCCCACAAGACTGAAGGATTTAATCTTTAACTGTTCAAATGTACAATTCAGAATATCCATCAACCTTGAATGATTCATAATTCCTTCCCAGGGTCTCGATTTACCGTGCCGAGGTATATCTAGTGCGTATAATTGATAATATTTACTTAAAAAGGGAAACATCTGATCCCATATAAACCTAGATTCATCATACATAGAACCATGCAGCATCACGACAATAGGTTTATTAGAATTCCCTGCCTGATAGATTGACATCGGTCCGCCATTAACAATAAGTTGATAATGCTTTAGATCAGGTACATTCTCGATCCCGCTAATTATTTCTTGCGAATCAATCGTATTAGTCATGTTCATCACCTATTTTTCTTCATCTATTTATTACTGATGCCACTTATAACCTTCACGTACTTCTTTTACAACACCAAGTAGTTCCTTCATCGTTGATAATCTACGTTTTCGATCGAATTTTGAAATGAATTTAAGGTATCGGGGAATCGGGGTAGCCTTCATTAGTGTTCTCGCATATTCACTATAAAAATCTTTAAGGGGCAAAGTCGTTGGCAAAACAGTATGCATAAAGTCATAAAATTTAGGTTCCTTAGTTAAAAGCTTGTCTTCTGTTTCTTCAAAAAGCTTCGTCCCAGGTAAAGGGGTAAGAATCGAAAGCGCAGCATAGGATATTTTAAGCTTCCTTATATAAGCAATCAATTGATCAAATTCTCGTCGGGTAAAGGAGGGGTCAATTACAAAGGATGCATAGATATCCACTTTAATATCATTTAAAATCTTAACCGCTTGTTCTTGTTGTTTTACGGAAATATCTTTGTTTAACGCCTTAAGCCTGTCGTCTGAGAAGCTTTCAAAACCGACAAAAACTTGAGTTAAACCGATTTTCTTCCACTTAGCAAAAAGCTCCGGGTATTTGACAATCGTATCTACACGACCATATAGGAAATACTTTTTCTTGATTCCAGCCTCTTTTATTAAGTCAGCCAATTTATCCATTCTTTTAATATCACACATGGATTCATCATCACAGAAAAAGACAATCTCTTCTTTAATACCTTGCAACTCTTTCACAATTTTTTCCGGTTGGCGTTTAAGGTACTTCCCCCCGGTAATTGACCAAAGGGCGCAAAAGCTGCAGCGGCCAAAACATCCTAAAGACGTCCGAATGGAAGCAATTGGTTTCATCCAATCGCTGAAATACGCATGCCGGTATCGGGAAGTAAGGGAACGATCAGGAAAGGGCAAGGCATCCAGGGGCGTATAGGGACGTTCCTTGGTAAATTTCATTTCACTCCCTGGAATAGCCAAACCCGGTATAGATTCGATACCCAACCCACCCATCCGATGCTTTATAACTTCTCTGAGGGTAAAAACCCCTTCGCCGAGAACCACGACATCAATGGCCTTAATATTATAATCTTTAGGGCCCACTGTAGCATGATGCCCGCCCACGACGATATAGACATCTGGATTAATCTTCTTGAAGCGAATAGCCATATCTTTAACAATTGCTAAGTGATTGGTATACCCTGTAATCCCTACAATATTCGGTTGGAAACTGCGAAAAGCAGTTTCCAAATCAGGATCAAGACGTGCATCTAAGAGTAAAACCTCATGCCCATCCTCTTTAAGTCCTGCACCAAGGTACTCTAGCCCAAGGGGTTCATACATATATACTTTGTCCATATAAGAAATACTACTGGGAGGTTGAATTAACATGACTTTCATAGGGCTACCCCTCACTATCTGTTCTATTTTCAACACCACGCATGAATAGGTCAACCATCGCTCTAAGATTCTTCTCCGGATCCCAAGTTTCAGGCTCTAATATCCACTCCAAGAATTGCATGACGTACATCATTTCTAAGTGTTTAGCTAGATACTCGGTAGGCAAATCATTACGAACCTCACCCTTTTCCTGGCCGTATCGAATAATTTGTGCTAATACAATATCTAAGCCGCTTCCCTTGTAAGTTTCAGGTTTTAACATGGATTGAAACTGATGCACAAAATAAACCTGCAATAGTTCTCTATATTGTAAATTCCACTCGAACTGTTGCTTGAACATCTCAAAGATTTTCATACGGGTGGTCGGTTGTTTTTCTAAAACCTTTAAAACTTGATCCACAAACTCATGGCTCATTCTTTGAAAAAACTCGCTCACAATTGCTTCTTTAGAAGGAAAATAGTTATACAAAGTTACTTTTGATATATCAACCTCCTCAGCGATCTGTTCCATTGTTGTTGAGTCATACCCCTGAGTTTGAAAATACTTTATTGCGGAATTAAGTATACTTTGTTTGGTTTCGTTTTTTTTACGTTCTCGCCGACTCAGTATAGTTGCAGTACTATCTGGTTTGCTTGAATTTTGAGAATAGTCCATCCTAATCACCTTTATTTCTTTAATAATATTTAACCTCGTAAATAATTTAATATTATTTATTTTTTAACTTAGTTAAGTTTATTTTAAAGATACCTTATTTCTATAAGATTGTCAACCTTCACTTAAAAACAGTTGCCTGGTCTATCAGCGACAGATCTACTGGTGATTGTGATTTATCCTATCCTTTTATAAAAATAAAATCACCGATAAAAAAGCTTATTCAGCACCTTTATCGGCGGGTAACATTACCTAGAACGAGCGACTCCTAATTTTTATACATTCATCAATTACTATTTTTTACCACTACGTAACACTTCTTGCCCCATAATCTCTTTGTTCTGACTGACTCCATAAAATAAGAACAGCTGCAATTCAATAAAAATCAAAATCAACTCTTCATCAACGTGCATAATAGATTTATTGATTATAGGTATTAATAATTTTTCTAATTAATTTCTAATGTTTTTCTATTAAAGCTATAAGGGTTATGTTGTATAATCAACATCATAGGCTTTGAGAAGTGGTTGTGCCTGAAAATAAAAGGAGTTGACTATACTTATATGAAGCACAAATATATTTACTTGGTTTTTACCAAAACAGGAACTTGGCTTTCTAAATTAATTTATACATTTTCTCACATAAAATATACACATTCATCGATCAGTTTTGACAGCAGCTTTACTGAAATGTATTCCTTTGGCAGAACTAATCCTGATAATCCCTTATCAGGCGGGTTTGTCACAGAAAACCTATTTGAAGGGGTTTTTAAAAAATTTTCCAGGTGCGAATGCCTGATATATAGAATCAGAGTAACTGAGGAGCAGTATTCTTCCCTTCAACAACAGATTGAAAATTTCTTAAGGGAAAAAGAAAAATATAGATATAATTTTTTAGGTTTGTTCGGAGTTCTTCTCAACAAGCCTATGAAAAGGAAGTATCGATACTTTTGCTCTCAGTTTATTTCAGAGATTTTAATAAATAGTAATGTCTTTAAATCTCAAAAAGCTCCGGAACTTATCAGTGTAAAAGAACTTCTTGCAATAGAAAACAAAGAAATGATCTATAAAGGGTTTGTATATGACTTCTATACGTTGGGCTATCCATTCTGCAAAACCTCTTTGATAAGCGCTATATGAATTATGAAAAAATTATAACATCCTATCTCAAGCGATGATTGACAAATAATCTTGGGTTATGTCGAACATGGTGCATATCTGTACAAACATGGAAAAAGAAAAAGCAGCCCCGACGTTATTTCGACATCATAGCTGCTATTATTTTGGTAAACTTAATATGTTACTGGAAAAACTATGGTGAGCATTGCATTAGGGTTAAAGGCATGTATGGCAGGTTACAAGGTATTGTTTACTACAGTTCCCCTTCTGGTCACAACATTGAAGGAATCCAATAGTGCGAATGCGCTATCACTGTTTCGTCAGATAAAATCATATATGGATACATCATAAACAAAAACTGGCGAATATTGTGATGGATAAATATTGATACTTCGAGCTCTATAATCCAAAGATGTTCGGGATATCCTCCGCAGTAATCTCCCGCTTGCTTTTCCTTCCTGCATTTTTCAACATGCTTTCAATCTTCTGCTCCATGGACTTCCGGATTAGTTCCCGCCCATCGATATCCCTTAGCTCGAAAAACAGCAGAGGATTCTGATCTAGTCTTGCCCCAATACCATACAATACCGCTGCCACATGTTTGCACATAATTGCGTAATCGGGACAGCTGCAGTTAAAATGGATTTCCTTGGGAGATGGAAACATGGAATACCTTTTATCCTTGAACAAGATCTCCAATTCCTTCGGGAATCTCCCTTCTATCAACTGTTCCAGGGTATCGATTCTGTGATTGCATAATTCCAAGATTTTACGCCATTTCGTACTATCCAGGGTATCGATCCGGACTTCCGTATCATAGGGCTTTGCCCTGCTCCCCTGTACCTTAGCGGCTACCCTTCCCTTCGATACCTTCAGATCCAACACGGCATTGCTCTTAACATAGCTTTTTCCTCTATTAATTCGGTTACTGTAATCTGCATAGCTTTCCAGATTTAGGTTCCATGCCTTTCCCCACCAGCTCTTGGCCAGTGTCCTTCCCTCAATGATAACGGGTTCCAGATCTGGATTTTTCTTTTTTAACTTTTTCAGTGCCTTTTCTGCTTTTGCCTTTTTTTCTGCAATTGATATATACTTTGGAAATCCATAATCGCTCATGCTTTGTCACCGCCCAATGCGAATAGCTTAATCAGTTCTTCATTACTGTACTCTGTAATCCACTGCTCTCCATCTTTACTCAGAATGTCTCCGGACAGTTTTCGCTTCTCTTCCAGAATCGTGTCGATCTTTTCTTCTATCGTACCCTTCGTAACAAATTTGTGCACCATGACATTCTTCGTCTGTCCAATCCGGAAGGCCCGGTCGGTGGCCTGGTTTTCCACAGCCGGATTCCACCACCTGTCAAAATGAATTACATGATTTGCGGCCATCAGATTCAGTCCGACACCGCCTGCTTTCAGGGACAGCACCATATAGGGAATATATTGCTCTCCATTAAACTCGGTTACAATCTCATTTCTTCTTTTCACCGGGGTGCCTCCATGAAGCACAAAGCCCTTTTTACCGAATATTCCGGCTAAAAAATCGGAAATTGGCTCCGTCATTTCTCTGAATTGAGTAAAGACAAGAACCCGCTCCCGTTTCTCCCGAATGGTTGCACAAATTTCTCTTAACTGCTCAAATTTACCGCTTTGTTCCGGCTTAAACTCCTCCCGGCCTACATATTGATCCGGATGATTACAGATCTGTTTGAACTTCATAATGCTGGACAAAATAAGCCCTTTTCGTGCCATTCCTTCCGCATCCATCAGCTTTTCTTCAAGCTGCCGGATCAACTGCTGATAAAGAATAACCTGCTTTTTGGACAGGGTGGTGTAAGAGTTCATTTCCCATTTATCAGGTAGATCTTGGATAATGTTTTTATCTGTTTTCATCCTTCTTAGGATAAAGGGCTGGATCATTTTACGGAGTCTCATATACCCGCCCGCATGATCCCCAAGTCCTTTGGTAAAATCCGTAAATTCCTTGGCAGTTCCCAAAAGCCCTTGATTCAAAAAATCAAACAAGGACCATAAATCACCTAATCGGTTTTCAATAGGCGTTCCGGTCATGGCAATCCTCATTTCAGCCGGAATCTGTTTGATGGCTTTTGTCTGTTTGGTGCCGGGATTCTTAATGGCTTGTGCCTCATCCAAGATCAGGTAATCCCACTTCCTGTTTCTTAAAGTTTCCAGCCTGACCGCCATGCCATAAGTGGTAATTGACAGGAAATAATCTTCTTTGATCTGAATCTCTTCTTTTGCTTTTAGCTCGCTCTTATGCAGTATCTGGTAAGGCATTTCCGGAGCGAATTTATCAATTTCCTTCTGCCAGTTGCCGATCAGTGAGGCCGGGAGAATCAAGAGGGCATGTCCGCCGGAATGGACCCTGGCATACTCCAAATAGGCAATCATCTGAACGGTCTTGCCCAGCCCCATATCATCTGCCAGACAAGCCCCAAATCTCATCCCAGACATTTGATAGAGCCATTGATAGCCGTTTCTTTGATAGGGCCTAAGCGCCCCATGGAAGGAAGGTACGGTGGTAACCGGTCGCATTGCTGCCGGGTGCGTTAGATTCTCCTTCATAGTTTTGAGCCATTGCCCATTGGTAACGGACACCTCTGTCTCATCTGCCGGGATATTTAAAAGCTCATTTCCATTCAATTCAAGCCTCATGGCATCCCCAAGAGACAATGCCCCCTCTTCCGCCAGGACCTTTACCTTATCAAACGCCTGAAGCAGGGCCTTGAGCTTATTATTACTCACCTCAACCCATTTGCCCTTGTATTGTATGAGTCCTTCCGCCATGTTCAGAAACTCCCTGAGTTCCTTTTCGGTAAGAGACTCATCTCCAATTTTAAGTGTAGGTGAAAAATCCATAATAGCATCCAGCCCCACCCTGGAGGGTTCTTTTTCTCCCACGGTAATGGATAGCCGGATAGAATTGCTACTTTTCCGCCACCAATCAGGTACCCTGCACATGATGCCGGCTTCCTCATAAAGGGGAATTTCTTTTAAAAAAATGTATGCTTCGTCTATCGTAAGCTTTAGGGGCGAGAATAATTCCCCACTTTCCATCAATTCTGAGATAAAGCTGCTCCTCTCCGCCGTCTTGATGACAGTTGAAATGAGGTTAAGCAGCTTCTTTTCCTCCCCCTTAAATTCTTCTAAGGCATTTTTCAAAGGGGTATGTACTGCACGCTTACTCTTTACTGTCTTGGTTGAATAAGTGGCCATGAAAGCAAAAGGAAATTGATCTTCTTTATTTTCCACCAGGTGAAAAAACACCCTGCCGGCCACATTGATATTAGAGTTATATTCCGCAAAGTACCTGTTAACGGTACCATCATAGTCCCTGATTTCCGTCCGGAAAACAGTCAACAGTACCTCCCAAAGCCTCCTGACCCAGTCTGCGTCAATATATTCCATGCCAATAGCAAAGGGAACTTCATCCTTAAGCCTTTCTATCTCATCATTTTGCAAATCAACATGGACAGCATCCCGGCTGATTTCAAGATCCGCCTGTTGGCTGATTTTTCTAATGAGCAACTCTGCAATGTGATGAAGGTATTCGAGGGAAGGTGAAAACCACTCTGCCCTTTCCAAAAAGCCGAGATGAAAGAGTGCCCTATATTTGTCCGCTTTGAACTGCATCATCCAAGTTTTAAAAGGATCCTCCAGTTCCCGTAGAACCTCCTCAATGACAAATCCTGAAGATGTAAAATAGGCAGATAACTGTTGTTCTTCCTGTTTTTTTATTCGTGGCATAAAGGCTAGTCCTCCGCTTATTCGGTTATCTCGTCAGCTATTCTGTTATACTGTCCCATGGCCGCTTCCGGTGACTGTAGCTGCTCTGCGATATAATTATGAATCTCCTCCATATCAGAAAGTGCCTTGTCCGTGATCTTAATTTTATACTGCTTCACTGGCGTGTCTCACGAAATCTCTGAAAGGCAGCAGATGCATCCTGCACATTACCTTTTTCGATATCATTATATCATTCCTTTAACTTCGCACGAATTTCGTCCGTTGTCATCAAATCTGGGTTCACGAAAACCGGTGCTTTCGGTAGTGTTACCGCAAAAGGTATTCCGCCGGTCATTGAAATCTGCTTCAGATAAATATCTATCGCTGTGGACATAGGTATGCCGAGCTGTGAAAGGACTTCCTCAGCCCTTCTTTTTACGTCAGGATTAACTCTTAAATTTAAAGTCGTAGTCTTTTCCATGTTAGTCATCTCCTCATTTATTATTGTAACGCTTTTGTCGTTACCTTTCAATGAAGGATTTTGACTATTGTAAGCTTTACTACAGAAAAGGGTACTAACCCTTAAAAACATTATGAGTCAGTACCCTTGTTCTAATTTTTATAAGTTTCTCAAAGCCCTAGCATATAAGGTTTAATGCCCTTTGCCGATATTATTTTAGCCTTACTTCGATTGCACCTTGCTGTTCACCGCCGCCTGAGTGACTGCAAACACTTTAAGACCAATCCCGTTTTTCAACATTATGGAACACTTCTCCTAACCATAAAGCTATATTAAAATCAATTAGCGTGTCAATAACTCCGTCCCCTTGTCTGCCCCATAATCTAATAGCTTATTAACCTTTTTTCGATTGGTCTTTGTTGATTACAGCCGCCTGGGCAGCGGCTATTAAAATAGACCAATCGTCATTTTTGCACATTATGGAACACTTTTCAAGCTGAAATATTGAGTTCGTTTCGATGGGATTTTTTGTACTCGTTAGTAGACAACATTAATTAGTGCATATTAGTATGCAGATCTGCCAAATAGATCCTCTTTATTATATTTTCAATCTGAGAGATGGTCTACCACTACTCGTCCCTCCCGAAATACCATGGCCACATTTCTAATGGCTTGGATATCTTGGATGGGGTTTTTGTGCACCACCACTAAATCTGCTGCACGCCCCAGTTCAATAGCACCTATTTGGCCAGTTCGGAGTTCTTTAGCAGCCTCACTGGTAGCAGCTTTAAGAGCCTCCTGCGGCGTAAGTCCACTTTCTACCAAAAGCTCAAGCTCCCGATGAACGCTAGCACCGAAGGGAACACCTGGCATTCCCGCATCTGTGCCTAGTACTATGCGACCACCAGCGTCATGAAAATCTTCAAGTCGTTCTCTAAGCTGCTTATGAACATCCGATTCAATTACTACATTCGTTACCATCAGCGTCGGTGACAGAGGCATCCTACGTTCAACCAATACATCAAGGGTTTCCATCGGCCACCCCTCAAGCACACCACGGGATTCGAGATGTTCCAACCCGTCAACTCCAGCTACAAGTACATCTTTAATGTCTTGCTGCGTCCCCCAATGAGCAATAACAGGAATGTCATACTTATGGGCCTCAGTCACAATGGCCTCCAAGACATCGAGAGCTATAGGTTCTAAGGAAGAACGCTCAGAACTTCCTCTTTCCTGAACGACTTTGATCAGATCGACACTGCTATCTCCACTGACTAACTCATTTACTAGATCTCGAGCTTCATCCGGGGTTGCTGGAAGGCGGACCGAGTCCGACATTGGGTCGGTTCCAAAGGTTGCTACCGGGTGTCCTCCCTTAGTTGTGAAGATGGGGCCAGCAGCAAACAAGCGCGGCCCTTCCAAGACACCGTCCCGAAGTTGCTGGCGAAAATCCATAATCCACTTATATTCATCACCAAGGCTTCGCACTGTAGTAACACCATGGTTTAAAAAAGCACGCCGTGTACCAGGGATAAAGCGCACCCAATCGGCTATCATCTTCGGCATTGTTAGTAGGCTTGGCTGTTGACCCACTTCAAGTTCCGGTGACCCCAAATGTACGTGCAAGTCTATCAAGCCGGGCACTAGGGTATAACCTTTCAAATCCAAAATAGTCGCACCAGAAGGAATGTCAATGTCACTATCATTTCCAACCCCAACAATTGTACCGTCTTGAATGAGGACTGTACTGTTCGGTGAGGGAGCTAAATCTTCGCCAACTAGCACTGTGGCTCCGGTTAAAGCCAAGTATCCCTTTTGGGCCTCACCGGCCTTATATAGTGTCCCATGGTAGTAAACAACAACGGCTACAAACAACAATATAATAAAAACAAAAGTATATAGGAGAATTCGCCTTAACCTCCTCAAAAACCTGGTCACACCACCATTAATCAGCTTATCGTTTAGTTTATTTCCCATCACTAGCACCTTTAACTTTCCTTACATACTGTCCGTTTCTTTCATCTTTTATAACTACCCCTAGTTTGGCTAAATCTTCCCTTAGATATTTAGCATCATCCTTTTTCTTCTCCTTTAAGGCCTGTTCTCGGGCATGGAGTAAGACATTGATTTTTTCTGAAAAATCAGGATATCCCAAAGCCCATCGTTGATATTGGTTGCTAAACGGGTCTTGCTCGGACCATGGGTATTTGTAATTTTGAAGCACTTCCCGCACCTTATCCTCTTTGGATTCAATAATTCCCCTGTAGATTTCAAAACTATTTTGATCAAGAATAAATAATTCCTTTTTTTCAAAATAAATAGCCGATATATCTTTCTTCTCAATAATATTTATGCTGTCTCCTAATTTTAACCGTATGCTATTTTCAGTAACAGTAACTTCAAGAGTCTCGCTAAAAATAATAAGTGTTAAAATAATACCTAAGATAATTCCAATAACGGCAGCCACAACGGAAACCCATTGGCTATTTAATGATGTTATTAATATAAATAGCTTTTCTAATGGAATTACCGGAAGTTTTAATAACCATTTAACGATTGTAGGAACAAACCAACCTATAATTCCGCCTAAAACCATTGGTGCTAAAACAATAATTGATTGATTTTTCAATCTTGTTTAGCCCAATAACTGATGTTCCTCCCATAAACACTTTCCTTCCTTTATTTAATAATTTTTAATACACCCTTTACCAGTTCTAAACTATACTCTTTATGATTAAGCTTATTTTGTGGAGAAAGCATCGTTTCCGATATCGCCCCTTGAATAATGTTTGAAACCGCTTCTGGGCTAAAGTCTCCTCCAAACTCATTGGTTTCTTGTCCTTCAAACAATATTTCTTTTAATAAACTGGTTTTTATATCTTCTTCATCGTCTTCTAACAAATAATATGGGACTTGTTCCGATGTTCTGGCGTTAAAAACAATTTCAATTAAAGCAATACTATTTGTTCGGTTTAAAACCTGGTAAGTTAATCTTGCTTCGATAAATTCGATCAATTTATCTGTCCATATACTTTTGGGGGCAACTCTTTTATTAATATAAAGCCACTCTTGTTCTAGCAAATATATTAAGGTATTATTCATCAAGTCTTCTTTACCGGAGAAATAATAGGAAATAAGTCCTGTGCTAATATTTGCTTTTCTGGCAATTTTAGCTAAGCTTGTATTTACATATCCAATTTCTTTTAAAACCTCAATGGCTGCCTTTATTATTTGTTCCCTTCTTGCTTTGGTTATAAAAGACTGTTTATCTTCCATGCAATAGCCACCTTTGCTCTATAATTGCAGTTTTATAAATTTAACTGACCATCAATGCAATTTATTTATTGATTGTTCAATCAAATTTTAACATACCCTTCTCTTCATATCAACTCAATAATGTTTTTTATTCAACCTACAATAACTAGCCATAGTCCTTGCATGTATAGAGTCAATTACTTTAAATTTTATATAGCCTTACAATGTTTTAGGCACCAAATATAAAAAAGGGTATGTCCGCTAAAATCATTTGAGGACAATACCCTATCTTCAGTTTATATAATAGAATAGCCTAAACGGTTTTCCAGTTTCAATCAACCGTTATTAAGCCCTACTACGACTGGTCTTTGTTGATTACAGCCGCCTGAGTGACTGCAAACACTTTAAGACCAATCCCGTTTTTCACTATTATGGCACACTTTTTTGTTCGTCTCTATACTGCTTGCCCTGAACCTTTATATGGTATAAAGAAGTTAAATAGTATTTGACTGGCATCAATTTTTATGTCTTCTTTCTTCCTTGCTTTAGCAATATTTTTCATATATGCTTGCACATACAATAATAGCTTAACACTTTGTGGATCTGCTACCGCAGCCTGAACCCCACATTGAGCCATCTCAGTCCAAATCTCCCATAGAGATGGACTAAGAATAAGATTCTGAGAGTACAACGGTATAAAAACATTTATGTAGTAAAGTATCAAGCCCAAAGGAGCCGTTCTTATCTGTTCAAAATACTCTCGGTAAACATCTAAATCTTCATTTAATACACTTATCAATATATAAGATTTGTTTTCGACAGGAAATGAAGTAAAAAAAACAAACCTAAGTCTTTTGGTCTTCTTTTCAACAGCCTTTATTTTCTTGCCTTCTATATCAAATGGAGGCGACACTGCCATATAGTTTGCGAACTGTATCCTATATGGTATTTCAAGTACTATGGTCTCAAGCCCTGAAAAATCTTTTTCCTGCAATGCTTTGTCAAAATACTTTTTGTAATACTGCAAATCACTTAATTTTAACTCGTTATTTCTATAAGCATGTACCGAATGCGGATTTTTAGTAAGCTGAGGTATAGTTGAAAACATTAATCTTTGAAACTTCTTTGCTACCATTTCAGTATAGAATTCAAATGAAAATGTTTTATACGCAAAGAGAAAGAGTTGTTCCGTATCTAAGGTTTCAAGTGTATATTGTGATTTCTCTATCTTTGCAAAGATAGCATCATCATGTTCACTACAAAAACATGTCGCTACTGTAGCTTTTGCGATAGGCACTTCATTTAAAAAATAAAAGGGCTCTGGTTTGCCAGGTTTAATTTCACATATAACAGGTTCTTTTGTGAAATCTTGCATTAATACTTCATTATTCACTGCTAGCTTATTAAGTATACGATTTTCTTGCATAGCATGTGCTTTTATTATATCTTTCGCTTTAGCCTTACAACCTTCATACAAGCAGAATTTTACTCTGCTCTTCTTCATCATCTGACCTGTATGATGAAGGGCTTCTTTGTTATTATGAAACTGTTTTGGTTTCTTATTTTTACAACAATCCATATATATTGTAGTACGCCGATTTGTTTTTACCCGGCACAAAGTAAAAACTGCAAATTATATTTCCACCCGTATCCTTATACTCGATTACATCCTGTTGCAAATCCCAGCAAATTATCCCCTGGTTTTATTGACC
>JAQVXR010000196.1 GCA_028709045.1 Desulfitobacteriaceae bacterium
AGAGATTCTCCTGCCACTTCGTATAATCAAATGGTTCTCTCATGATAAGGGCTATAAACCTTTCTGCCTCCACCTTGCCGAGATGCTCTACTAAAATTTTCATTCCTTCACTTCTGATCAGGCTATCCGTTTTCATCAAAATCACCCTCCAGAGTTTGTTTATAAGTTATTTGTTTCTAACTAGCAATAATCGCACTAATTAAAAGAGTTTCTAGTTTACGTATTCAAATAGATCCGGGTGTTTCAAATATTGTTTTTTCTCTAACGCTTGCATGATAATTTCAATGATACCGTTCATTATGTCAAATACATCTTTTTTCACTTCATTGTAATCTTTTTCGCTTACTCCTGTTTTCTGGGCTCCATGGGCTATATTATTCCTTCTGCCCAACAATTTTTCTATATTCGTCTGATATGGTTCAAAACAATCATAATTCAACCCCAACCTGAATAAGAGCTTTTTAAATACAATGTATTTTAAATTATCTTCAGTGTCTACAATCTTTTCCGAAATACACGCAGTCTGCTCCTTAAAGTGCTCGAAGTTTTCAACAAAATCTATCTGCCTGGCGAATCTATGAAGTTTAGCATCTTCTGGTAATTTGTTTTTAAAAATGCTAGATTTTTTATCTCTGTTCTCATAGGCGA
The DNA here is from genome assembly GCA_028709045.1 of Desulfitobacteriaceae bacterium. GTDB lineage: Bacteria > Bacillota > Dehalobacteriia > Dehalobacteriales > Dehalobacteriaceae > JAQVXR01. The sequence continues at coordinate 649 of JAQVXR010000196.1, forward strand.
TAAACACCGGGTCTAAGGAACAGGCTGCAATAAATTTGTTCACAACATGGATAAGAAGATTCTCTGCGTTTATTGCATCAGCATATATCCCAAAGGCAGTCTTTGAAAATCCTTCATAATGGGAATATAGCATTACAATCAGTGCTTTGCGATAACAATCCTTTTGCTCATTAGTTTTCATTGTAGAAAGTTGATTATGGAAAAACCTCATTTCATTCTGTCTCCAGGTTATTTCTTCCTCAAGTTGCGAACGTATATCTAATAGGTTCAAAGAACATTCGCCACCTTATCGGCAACTGCTGAAATTCGATTGTTTAGTTCCCTAGCGGTATTCTTCCCACCTCCGGTTGTTAACGCCTTAAATCTTTGATCATTTTTTATTTCTATAAACATATCCTTTAATGTACTTACCATTCCCAAGTTATCTTCATCGATTTTATCCAGATAATCTTGAATACCTAACGTAAAAGCTTCAAAATGGTATGGCGATAAGGATGCAACAAAGTTATTATTGGCATTTGTGCGGGCAAAAGCATATTCACCCAAGGTTAAAGCTAGAACTTTAAAGGTCTTTTCAAAAATTAACTTCTCAGTTGCATAATCAAAAATTACATTTAGAGTAGGATCGGATACTGCCTCCATGTATTCATCCATAAGCGGATTAACATCATGTCTGTATCGATCTCTATAATTTTTAAAAGTAAAAAAACGAAGTACTAATTCCTGGTCACCTTTAGCTTCTAATTTATCATCCGAAATATTACTGATACATTTTTTAAAATCAGGATTTAAGCTCATTTCGATTATAAAATCGTTAAATTCTGGACTCAACAATCTCATGATACAGTTTCGTATTTCTTGGGGACTTAATTCTTCACCGCCTGTATTTAGCCGCTTAAACATGTAGAATCTTAGCCTGGAATCACTTTCTTTTCGTAAAACTTCTACCCGTATAAAATTACGTTTTAGTTTAATTTTTAATGGATTGGGTAATTCCTCATAATTATATCCGTTTAATTCTTTTACAATATCACAACCCTCAAGCCTAAAACCGCCCTTGTCCTCTTCAGGAATAGAATCATTTGTTTGTTTACCGCGGAAGTGCAAATATGAGGTAACTCGTTGTAGTCCATCTATTAACTCATAAATACCTTCTGTCCTCTCTAAAACGAAAATTGGCGGAATAGGCAATTCAATGATTAATGACTCCATAAATCTCGATTGCTTATCTTTTCCCCATCGAAAAAGACGTTGATATTCCGGGTCAATGATTAACTCCCCGTTATTATACATATCTAACAATTCATTGAAGGAAATATCAAGGCTGCGAGTTCTTACTTGCTTAACTTTGTCATCAACTGCATGGATTAAGTCCATGCCTTTAACTTGAATATCATCCACCCAAAAACCCCTCCAAGTAAACTAATTTTCTTCCTCTCTCAACGCTATTTTATAAAGGCTAGTACTGTTTCTGTTGTCAATATTCTTGACCTATATCTTTTAGTTTTAGGATTTACATTTGCCATAGATTTATTGGTATTATAATCAATTCTATTCGTCATTTTCCAGTTAACATTCTGTCCCATTTCCGTAAAAATTTGCGGTAAATCATTATGTATATCTTTAAAATATGAATCCTGCAAAACGAGAATACATATCCCATCTTTTTTTAAAACTCTATCTAATTCTAGTATGGATTTATTAATGCCATTAAAATATTGCACAAAATGTTTATAATAATATGACTTTGCTGCTTTCGAATTATGTTGAGCAACACTGTTAATGAATTCCAGACATGTTGAACCCCAATTTGTATTAATTTTAGGTATTTCTCGTGATATTTTTGGAGTACCGATCATTTTTCTCCTCAAAACATCTAAATCTTCTTCAGGAAAACCTAATATTGCTAATTCTGGACGGGTAGAAATGGCATAATCAATGCGAGTACAATATGGCGGTGATGAAATGATTGCGTCAATCGAGTTCATATGAATAGGTAAGTCTTCAGAATTTGCTATCCCCAAATTTATTCGATTCTTCCTTTCCACAATTGAATTCGATGAATATAAATCAAATTCATTTATCATTTCATCAAGAATACTTTTATATATTTTATGGATATCGCTAACTTCCCAGTGTTGGAGTTGAGAATTATCTTTTGCTACCTTTACCCAGGTTGGATTTGAAGTTAGAAAAGGCACTACTAGTTGTCGAACCGTCCTAAACAGGACAACATAAAAAAAAGAAGCTAAATCCGATAAATCATCAAAATTATTCAATCTCCTTTTTCTTGAAATAGCTTTCTCATCAACAAGAAGCTTTCGGATGGAGTATTCAATATTCCTGATAGCAGATATTGTAGCTGTATCAAACCACGCTTGTAGCGGATCATTGCTTAGATACACAAAACTTCTATTTCGTTTTGCTTTAATCAGAATATCTTTGTTGATAGTATTTATACTATTTTTTACTCCAACATCTAACTGCCGGGCTTTTGCTATTATGTGCATAACAGGGTTAATATCATATCCGTAAGCGATATAGCCCATTTCATTTGCAATCTGTGTAGTCGTCCCACTACCATTCCATGGATCTAGTATTGTACTTCCTTCAGTAATATGAGCATATTTTATTGCATCAAATACAAAATGACTAGAATAGCCCGCATAGTATTCATACCATCCCGATCTCCCATTCTTAGTATGCTTATCACGTTTTGGATTTCTGATACTAGGCTCAGGTAACATCCGCTCGACTCCTCTATTAAGGAAAACTAAATAGTATTAGTTACTGTTGTTTTAATATTATCACAAAAAACAACTACCTAATAATAATAAAAAAGCCTACATTCGCGGTCTTTTTATGCACCCCAATACTAATAGTCATTTTCGCCTGCAATTCGCCCAGTTTGGCTTAGTTAACTTTGACGCCGTCATCGAGGTCGAGGGGATACGCAGGTCGGCGTAGTGGTGGACGAGTTCTTCGTATTTTTTCAGCCCCAGGGTTTGTTTGTCCAGTCGGATGAGTTCTTTAGCGGCCTTGTGGACAAGCTGCTTCCGGGTTCGTTATTTATGGTGCACTGCAAATGCTATTTCTCTACCTCCAAGACGTCCTGCAGGCGATGCAGGTAGTCGGTGCGGAGAATAGCAGCCGTATCCGGTGCAGATAGACCATGGTATTACTCCAGTCAAGTAAATATAACTATTAGCATATTGCACAAACGCCCGTTTTTAGCCCTTTTAAAAATGCATTGCCTATGTTTTTCACGGGTCAGTCAACTAACGGTCAAGTAAGACTAATTATATCTTCGCCAGCAGTTCGCCCAGTTTGGCGTAGTTGACTTTGACGCCGTCATCGAGGTCGAGGGGGATGCGCATGTCAGCGTAGTGGTGGACGATTTCTTCGTATTTTTTCAGCTCCAGGATTTGTTTGTCCAACCGGGTGAGTTCTTTGGCAGCCTTACGGGCCGAGCTGCTTCCGGGTTCGTCATTTATGGTACGCTGTAAATGCTGTTTCTCTACCTCCAAGACGTCCTGCAGGCGATGCAGGTAGTCGGTGCGGAGAATGGCAACCGTATCGGGTTGATAGCGGTGCAGGTAGACCAGGGCATTAAAGGCTTTTTCCTTGCCGGAGGTAAACAGCCAGTAAATAGGGCGCTTTTTATAGGTCTGGACATGGTCTTTATAAAAATCATTCAAAAAATAGCGGCGGATGGTGTCGCGGGCGGTTTCTTTCGCTCTTCGGCCCAGGGTATCGGCAGTAAATTCCAGGTTCTCTTCCAGGGTTGCTGCACCGAAAGTAATACGGACAAAGTCAA
>JAQVXR010000197.1 GCA_028709045.1 Desulfitobacteriaceae bacterium
TCAAGGCCGGTATCGGGATCAACGACTTTAGTTTCTACAAAGGGGAAGGATCTTCCCACAGTGGAAACTCTAAGTTCCAGTGGGTCGTCTGTTGTTGTTTGGGTACATCCGGGAGAAGCTTCGGTTAATCCATAGACAATAGTAATCTCCCGCATATTCATATCATCCGCCACCTGCTGCATTACTTTCACCGGGCAGGGGGAACCCGCCATTATACCGGTCCTAAGATGGGGGAAAGAAAAGCGTTTAAACTCCGGATGCTCTAACATTGCAATAAACATGGTAGGTACCCCATGCAATGCGGTACAGTTTTCGCCGGATACTGCTTCAAGAACCTTTAAAGGCCGAAAAGCATCTATCGGTACCATGGTGGAGCCGTGGGTGACTGAAGCCATCACAGCCAATACACAACCAAAACAGTGAAAGAATGGTACAGGAATACACAGGCGGTCCCGATAGGTAAATTTCATCCGGTCACCAATAGACAAACCGTTGTTGACTATGTTGTAATGAGTAAGCATAACTCCTTTAGGAAATCCTGTAGTACCGGAGGTATATTGCATGTTAACCACATCATGAATATCCACCGTTTTCTGAATCTCATAAAGCTCATCATCTGAGACTGTTGCTCCTAACTCATAAAGCGTGTTCCAATTCAACATTCCGTCATGTGTTCCCGATCCAACATGAATAACATTTTTCAGATATGGAAAACTCTTTGATTGCCATTCTCCTGGTTTTTTATTATTCATTTCCGGAACAAGACGATGAATAATGTCAATATAGTTTGTATCTTTAAAACCGTCGATTAGGACGAGAGTATGAGTATCGGATTGCCTTAAGAGGTATTCCACTTCAAAAATTTTGTAATTGGTGTTAACGGTAACTAAAACGGCGCCAATTTTAGCAGTGGCAAACATGGTCAAAAGCCACTCGGGATAGTTTGTAGCCCATATGGAAACATGATCGCCTTTTTTTATACCCAGCCGCAAAAATCCCTTAGCGGTAAGATTAACTAAATCTCGAAATTCTTGATAGGTTGTACGGAAGGGCCGATCGGTATAAATTACACAGTCATGGTTGGGATGTTTTTCTGCCATTTCATCGAGGAGGTCACCCAGAGTAATCTCCCAGAGTTTATCCATCTTCAAACCTCATTTCACTAAAAATACTTGATATTTAAGTAATCGATAAAATGCTTTCTAAACATTGTATAGCAAGGAAACGCATGACGTCAACAAAAAATATGAAAACATAAAGTAGCAAATACAATCAAAATAACAGATATAATGATTAATTTAGCAGGATAATGCCATGAGTGTGAGGTTGGGTACTAATTTGGTGGATGAAATAGAATATTATTTAAGTAAATTTGTTGAAAAAATAGAACTGTGCCGAGAACAATCTTTTAGAATGAAGAGGAAAGAATTAGAGATTTATTGTTAGAGGAAATTGTTTCTATGTAAGAAAGGAATTATAATAGAAGGGATGCTGTAGCGAAAGGAGTACTGATGTTAACGTGAACATTGCCTTTTTCCTTTTACCAAAGAATGAGATCGTCTATCTTTCGATTGAGTGCACGATGAGGCAGGCAATGGAAAAAATGGAACATCACCGTTATTCAGCTGTTCCGGTCATCAACGGGGAGGGAAAATATATTGGAACGATTACAGAGGGCGATTTGCTTTGGAAATTAAAAAACACTCCCGATTTAAGTTTTGATGGGACCAGGAATATTTGGTTGAAGGATATTCCCCGGAGATTGGAAAATAAACCTGTTTCGATTAATGCCCATATGGAAGACCTGCTCTCTCTTGCGACCCATCAGAATTTTGTTCCTGTTACAGATGATGTTGGGACGTTTATTGGTATTATCCGCAGGCGGGAGATTATCGAGTATTGTATTAAGTTAATTACTAAAATGGATCAGTCTTAGACAGTTAGTAAGTTGTAAATTTACTAATTCTCTTCGATTTCTTTTACGATTTTTTCAATGTTATCCATGATAATTTCAATTTTAATTTTAGTGACTTCTTTGTTTTCTTTATCAATAGAATTTGATAAATCTCTGATAGCATAATCCATCTGTGCTGTTAACCCAGCATTTTTTTCTCCCAGCATGGTTTTAACCTTATCCCATTGTTGGGTAATGCTGCCGATCATTTCTTGTGCAGCTATCCATTCCTCAGCTTCAACAAAAAGAAGTGTTTTGCGGGTATAGTATTTTAACATGTCAGCCTGAGGAGGATTATTAGTTTGAAAGAGGCCGGCAATTTTACTTGCGCTGCCGTAGAGTTCGTTGGCAGATGTTAAAGTGCCTGCGACGTTTTGAGACATGATCTGATCGGTCAGGGAATCTAAATTTAATTCGAATTCATTGCGCAGATTATCGCCGGCACCTGATTTCACCACTTCAATTTCTAAAGGGTTCCATTTTTTGTGAATATCTGTGACCATTTTTTCTTCTTCTTGCCAATCTTTTAATGGATCTTTTTGGTCTTGCTTTTTTTGTTCACTCCCACCTTGGTTATTGCTGCTGCCACCACCGCTTTCACCACCGGACTGAGATGAGGATTTTTGTTCCACGTTTTCTATTATGCTCTCAATGTTAGTGGTGATTTCCTCCAGTTCCTTGGGCTTTTGAGTTTTCGCGCTGCTCTGTTCAGTATTTTCATTGTTTGGAGCAAGTTTTTTTTCCGGCCTTCCGCAGCTTGAAATGAAGATAGGGAACAGACAGAGCATAAGGAATAAACACAATATCCGGAGAGCTTTTACTTGCACTTTTAAATTCACCTGCTTTAATGTTTTAAAAGCCGATATCTTTTCAGAAGGATTTTACCCGATATATAAAAAGATATTCATTATAGGCCGGAGTAACAAAGAGTTTTTAAAGCGCACGAGGAAAACGGACAAAAAAGAAGGTGCAATAAATTACTACACCTTCCTTTAGAGAATATTATTTTAATTAACTGGCCTTATGCTCTTCTTCTTTTTTATCCGTCTTCATGGTTCCTGTCTCCGCCATCCTTTGATGCCAGGAAAGAGCTTCCTTTAAGATATGCGGAGTGTGTTTAAACTTTCCTTTCATCGCTCTGTTGAAGTAGTCCCAAAGCAGTGGTTTATAATCAGGGTGAGCACAGTTTTCAATTATTACTTGTGCTCTTTCCTTGGGGCTGAGGCCCCTTAAGTCGGCATACCCTTGTTCTGTCACAATTACCATGACGTCGTGCTCAGTATGGTCGTGATGGGAAACCATGGGCACGATTGAAGATATGTCCCCATTTTTAGCGATGGAAGCAGTGGTAAAGATGGAGATATAAGCGTTACGGGCAAAGTCTCCGGAACCTCCGATGCCGTTCATCATTCGAGAACCCATAATGTTGGTGGAATTGACATTACCATATATATCTGCCTCAATGGCAGTGTTAATTCCGATGATTCCCAGCCGCCGTATAATTTCCGGGTGATTGCTGATTTCTTGAGGCCGGAAAATCAGCTTGTCCCTGAAAAATTTAATATTTTCCTTGAATCTTTTTAAGCCCTCTGCCGAAGGCGTGAGGGAAGAACCGGACGCTACTTTCACTTTACCGGCTTCGATTAAATCCAGAATAGAATCCTGTATTACTTCAGAATAACATACCAGGTCGGTAAAATCCGATTCTTTTAATCCTGCTAAAACAGCGTTTGCTACCGATCCCACTCCGGATTGAAGCGGGAGCAGGTTATCAGGGAGTCTGCCTGCTTTTACTTCGTTTTTCAGAAAGTCAATTAGGTTCTCGGAAATCTGCTTGGATACTTGATCAATTTCTGCCAGCGGCCGAACATTGTCCGGAATATCTGTCAGTACCACTGCGGCAATTTTTTCTATCGGACAGGAAATATACGGAGTACCGATTCTGTCATCAGGTTTGTTCAGTGGAATGGGCTGACGATAGGGCGGATTGTTTAGCGTGTAGATATCCGCCATTCCTTCCAGTTCCAGTGGTTGACTGAGGTTAATCTCTACAATTACCTTATCAGCCATTTCCACAAAGGTGGGAGAACAGCCGATGGAGGTGGAGGGAATAATGTTTCCTTCTTCAGTGATGGCGACAGCTTCAATAATAGCTAAATCAACTTTCCCGACAAAACCGTATTTCACATATTGGGGAAAATGGCTCAAGTGAATGTCTGTGTATTCACATAAGCCGTCATTAATGCTTTTCCTCATATAATTATTTGTTTGATAAGGATAACGCTTGGCCACAAAGTTTTCTCTGGCCAAAAGTCCGTCCAGTTCATCTCCGACAGATGCGCCGGTTAAAAGCCCGATTCGGATTTTTTCCCCGCTTTCTTTCAGCCTTTCTACAAGAGCTAACGGAATGGCTTTGGGGTAACCGGAAGGGGTAAACCCACTTGTGGCCACATTCATGCCGTCTTTAATTAACAAGGAAGCCTCTC
>JAQVXR010000198.1 GCA_028709045.1 Desulfitobacteriaceae bacterium
CAGCCGTTGGCTGCGGCAGCGGATCCGACCAAGATGGATCTGAATCTGAAAAGGTGATGAAGGTAGGGACGGAAGCAACATTTGCTCCCTTTGAGTTTACCGAAACCGATGGGACCATTACAGGATTTGACGTAGACTTGATCAAGGCGATCGGTGAGGAAATGGGTTACCAAGTTGCAGTTGAACACATTGAGTGGGACGGTCTTGATCCGGCCTTAAACAGCGAACAGGTGGACGTAGTAATTTCCGGCGTGACCATTACCGAAGAGCGGAAACTGGAAATGGATTTTTCCGAGCCATATTTTGAAGCATCTCAGATCATTGCCGTCCGGGAAGATTCAGAGGTTTCCGGAATGGTTGATTTAGCCGGAAAAAAAGTAGGTGTCCAGGGCAATACTACCGGGCAGTACGTTTGTGAAGATGCGGGACTTCCCGATGATAATATTATTAAGTATGCCACCATTCCGGATGCCATGATGAACTTATCAAATGGTTCCCTTGATGCGGTAGTGGGAGACTCTCCGGTAGTAATGAATTATATTGCTAATAATCCGGAAATGAAATTCAAAACCGTTACTGATGATTTCGAAAAAGAGTACTTTGGAATCAAGGTGAAAAAAGGCAACCAGGAGTTGTTGGATGATATTAATGACGGCCTGGCTAAAGTACAAGAAAGCGGCAAGTTCGATGAAATATTTAATAATTATTTCCAGAAATAATTGTTCTGTGTAGACAAGTAAGACAAAATGTCGTTATAATGGATGCGTAATATGTTTGCATATTACGCATTTTATTTTTATACTATCAGAGAATAAATATGTTGATACTAAGTGCAACTAAGGATTTCGCCTGCGTCAAGGACTTGGCACAATCCAAGTTTTCTTTATGAAAGGGTTTTTGGATATGAATTATGTGTGGCAGTGGGATTTTGTTTGGGAAATCTTGCCTAGGTTAATTAAGCATGGTGTGGTAATCACTGTGGAATTGACGACGATTTCCGTCTGCATTGGGACGGTGATCGGCTTGGTAGTTGCGCTCTTAAGGATCTCAAAGTATAAACCTCTCCAATGGCTGGGTGCTGCTTACACCGATTTTTTTCGCGGCACCCCTCTTTTAGTGCAAATTATGATCATCCATTATGCCCTGCCGGTGGTCTTTAATTATACACCGGTAGTTTGGGTCAGCGCCATCGGGGCATTAAGCATCAACAGCGGTGCTTATGTGGCTGAGATTTTTCGGGCGGGGATTCAATCTATTGATAAGGGTCAAATGGAGGCGGGACGCAGTTTGGGGATGACCTACGGCCAAGCGATGCGCTATATTGTGCTCCCCCAGGCGTTTAAGATTTCCATTCCTCCTCTGGGAAACGAATTTATTGCTCTTTTAAAAGACTCTTCACTGGTGATGATTATCGGCCTGCAGGAACTGATGGGAACCAGCAAGCTGATCGTCGGGCGGCAGCCCAGGGTGTTGGAAACTTATCTGACGGCAGCAGTTCTTTATCTAATCATGACCATGTCTATCTCCCGATTGGTTCGCTACGCTGAAAGGAGGTTAAAAGCCGGTGATCATAGTTAAAAACCTCTCCAAAAGCTTTGGCTCATTACAAGTCTTAAAGAATATTACCAACCATATCAAGGAGCAAGAAGTGGTGGTGGTGATTGGGCCCAGCGGTTCGGGAAAAAGCACTTTTTTGCGCTGCCTGAACTTTTTGGAATCTCCCACGGCGGGAGAAATAATTATAGACGGGGTTTCTCTAACCGATAAAAAAACTAATATAAACCGGGTGCGGGAAGAAGTGGGAATGGTCTTTCAGCGGTTTAATCTTTTTCCCCATATGACAGCTCTGGAAAATGTCTCTTTAGCACCGATAAAAGTAAGGAAAATGCCCAAGGAAGAAGCAATGGAAGTGAGCAGGCAGCTTCTCAAGAAGGTGGGTTTGAGTGACAAAGCGGATGTTTTTCCCGCCCAGCTTTCCGGAGGACAAATGCAGCGGGTGGCAATCGCCCGGGCTTTGGCCATGAAGCCCAAGGTGATGCTTTTTGATGAGCCCACATCGGCTCTTGATCCGGAGATGGTGGGCGAAGTTCTTACCGTGATGAAGGATCTGGCTAAAGAGGGAATGACGATGGTAGTGGTTACCCACGAAATGGGTTTTGCCAGGGAAGTGGGAGACCGGGTGCTCTTTATGGATGAAGGGTCTATTGTGGAAGAGGGAGCACCTGACCAAATTTTTTCCCGGCCGCAAAACGAAAGGACCAAGGCCTTTTTAAGTAAGGTATTGTAAATTATAAAACTAAAAAGAGCTTTTTTTGGAAGGATTTTTTTCTTATTTCGGGAATAATATTAGGTAGTAGATAGCGGTGGAAGGGGATGGTAATATGAGAATTATCATTAAAGGCAGGAACATTGAGGTAACCAACGCTTTGCGAGAATACGTCGAAAAGAGAGTTGGCAAGCTGAACAAATTTATTGATGATCTGGATGAAGCACAGGTAACTCTGTTGGTAGAAAAGGACCGCCACCGTGTAGAGGTTACGATGCCGCTAAACGGGTTTATTCTCAGAGGCGAAGAAGAGACAGGCGATATGTACAGTTCCATTGATTTGGTGGCAGAGAAACTGGAAAAGCAGATCGGCAAATATAAGACTCGCTTAAACCGAAAATTGAAAAACAGAAGTATTAAGGATTTGGCCGCTCCGCCTGTAGAACGGGAAGAAGATGAACCCAAGGTGATGCGTACCAAACGGTTTGCCATTAAGCCGATGCCTGTGGAAGAAGCTATTATGCAGATGAATCTCTTGGGACATAATTTCTTTGTTTTTGCGAATGGAGAAACAGATGAGGTCAACGTAATTTACAAAAGGAAAGACGGAAATTATGGGCTGATAGAGCCGGAATTTTAAACAGATTAGTTTAGGATAAGGTTGAAAAACCGGGTGCATGTCATGTACCCGGTTTTTCAATTTAAATAGTAAGAAAAAAAGGAAAAGCTGGCTTAGGGTCGAATTCCATACAAAATAGAAAAAAATTGTGCGAGCAACATTCTTCAAAGGTTTTTGAGGTGGATGATGGAGAATAACCATAACGTTACCGGGTTCAATCTTGTCCAGTCATATGAGGCAGTGATTAAAAAACTGCGGGGTGTTTTATCTTCACGAGTAGTCCTAGACAAAGAAGGTAATTTTGAAGAGATCCATGTTTTAGCCGACATGGAGCGAAATCCCAAAGTGATTGTGCGAGATATTGAAACAGCCTTCATGGTTAGCTTTGGTATATCGCTGGATCATAAAAAAGTGAGCGTTGTCCAAATGGCGGAAGAACAACTGGAATTGGGAGGAGAAGTTGCCAGGCCGTGTCTGGAAGGTATCGGCACCAGCGTTTCTCGCTCTAAAGTTGAAGCGAAAATAAGTTTGTCCTTTAAAAATAAATTGGTGGAAGGCATAGCAGGGGGACTTAATTCTCCTTTTAACAGGATGCGGGTGGTAGCAGAAGCCGCCTTGGATGCCCTGGCCAAGCTTTATGAGGGACGGGTGACATTTGCCGTTGATAATATTGCCAAAATTAACTTTGGGGGAAGAGAAATCATTGCCGTATCTGTTTTCATGGTTACCCCGGAAGTTGAGGAACTGCTGCTGGGAACGGCTTTTGTCAAAGATGATGAACAGGAAGCGGTGGGAAAGGCTGCCCTTGGGGCGGTAAACAGAAAGCTTTTTCAATTGAACGGAAAAAATAAATAATTTTGGGCCGACAAACGGACGGTTTAAGGTTCACTGGTGTTTCCATCCTGAGCGAAGCGGTTGCAACTGAACCTGATAGCGGAGAGGTCAGAATAAACTCGCAAGGGGGTTAAACACAGTGAGAGCTACTTTGTTTAAAGTATTGCTCACCCTGGCTACTTTAGTTCTGGCCGGCGGTGCGCGTCTCAAATGGTAAATTGATTTTTTCTGTCGGCCCGTATTTTTTGGAGAAACAAATGGATAAAATGCCTTTAAAAGCAAAAGTTTATATTGGATTAACGGCATTACTGGCGGCAGTGGCTTTGCTTAACTGTCTTCCCGGTTTTTATCCGGAACAAGGTACAATCTACGGTCTTTTGGCTTTTGCCCTCCTGTCGATGTTTTCAGAATACCTGGATGTGATGCTTCCTTATATCGGCATGATTTCTGTGTCTTATGCCATTGACTTGGCAATGATTATTTGTTTTGGGGTACCGGCAGCGATATTGGCATCCTGTGCCGGCTATCTTGGTTCCTGCCTTCTGAAAATAGGCAAGGAAAAGACTCCCTTTGAAAAAATACTGTTTAACATCGCCCAATTTATCATTAACATTTTTATCAGTGGAACTGTTTATTATTATATCAGGGCATCCTTTCCTCCGGAAAACACTTATATAATATTGGCAACAGCCCTTGCCGCGTTGTCTTACTTCGTGGTCA
>JAQVXR010000199.1 GCA_028709045.1 Desulfitobacteriaceae bacterium
CCACTGGGCGGAAATGATGGGGGACCCTGTTCTAACCACCGCATTGCTGGACCGAATTTTGCACCATGCCCGGTGTTTTTCCCTGAAGGGTGAATCCTACCGTTTAAAGCACCCTGAAGCTTTTGCTACACTAAAAAGCCCAAAAGCTGATGGTATTGCCTGTCCAAAGCATGCTGGATATAATGACCATAAAACAGCAAAGGAAAAGGATGCCCCCTTGTCGGTGATCTGTTACAGCAAACCACCGGAGGCATCCCTCGGTCATTGTATGGTCATTGTAACAAATTATGAACTAATTGAAAATCCCAAAACGCATTTTTTCATGTAAGGTGTATAGAAATTATTCCTTGTCCCTGTTGCGGCCATAACCTAAAAGTAATCGGTAGCCGTCAGCGCAAATCCAGGACAAACCATGAAATTAAGATTTTAATTATTCGCCGGCTAAGTTGCGAAAACTGCAACAGGATTCACCATGAACTCCCGGACTGCCTGGTACCATACAAGCGTTACGCAGCCCCGGATATAGAAAAGGTGCTTGAAGAAAAACAGCCTGTTGAACTAGACGCAGACAACTCAACCCTATACCGGTTAAAAAAATGGTTTCAAAAACTGGCCCCCTACCTTTTAGGCTGCCTGAAGTCAATCTCCTTGCGGCTTAAAATGAACACTGTGAAAGAGCAGTCCGTCCTGTCACAGTCCGTACACCAAAAAATTGGACACTACGTTGGAAATGGGCCGGGGTGGCTGGCGAGAATTGTCCGTACCGTTGCAAACACAAATTTATGGCTACATACCCGTTCCGCCTTTTTGTCCGCAAACACTTGGGCTAGACTTTAAAAAAGTCTTGGGAAGGAAGTGTTTTGCGAATGAAAGATCAAAAGAAGGCTGAAGAAATTGCCCAAAAACGTGTCGAACTTATTCTACCCTTAATAGAAAAGGGCATTGACCCGGCCTTGGCCCGGGAAAAAAGAAAAAATATTTGCAAAGAAAGCGGGTTATCCGAAAGAACGCTCAGGCGCTATCTGAATGAATACCGGGACAAAGGATTTATGGGCCTTAAACCCAAAGGCAAAGGAAGATTTGAATCCAAAGCTATTTCCGAAGAACTAATAGAACAGGCCATACTCCTGCGCCGGGAAGTACCCAGCCGCAGCATCGCCCAGATCATCCAAATCTTAGAATGGGAAGGCAAAGCCGGACCGGGTGAGATCAAACGTTCCACCCTGCAGGAAAAACTTTCAGAACGGGGCTACAGCAGCCGGCAAATGCGGATATATACGGATAAAGGAGTGGCAGCCAGAAGATTTCAACACCCCCGCCGCAACCAGCTGATTCATTCAGATATTAAATATGGCCCCTACCTGCCAATAGGCCCGGGCGGCGCCAAAAAGCAAGTTTACCTGGTCACCTTTTTGGATGATGCGACACGTTTTGTACTGCATGGGGCTTTTTATCCCACCCTGGATCAAACAATCGTGGAAGACTGTTTTAGGAACACCATCCAAAAATGGGGCGCGCCGGAGGCGGTATATTTTGACAACGGCAAGCAGTATCGCAACAAATGGATGGCCCGGACCTGCTCCAAGCTGGGAATACGCCTTTTATATGCCCGTCCCTATGCGCCGGAATCGACCGGGAAGGTTGAAAAATTCAACCAGACAGTGGATTCTTTCTTAAAGGAATCCTCATTGGAAAAACCAAAAACATTAGGCAGGCTAAATGAACTATTCCAAATCTGGCTTAGCGAATGCTACCAGAACAAACCGCATACCGCACTAAAAAATCAAATGAGTCCCGAAGAAGCCTTTATGAGCGACTGCTGTCCCTTGCGCTTTATCGACCTTGATATTTTGGTCGATGCCTTTTTACACTGTGAATCGCGCAAGGTAGACAAATCCGGCTGCATCAGCTTTATGAGCAAAAAATATGAAGTGGGCTTAAATTTTATCGGGCGCACTGTAGATGTCATCTATGATCCGGCAAACATCTCTGAGATTACTATTGAATACGAAGGCTGCGATCCCTGGAAAGCACATGAACTGGTGATTGGCCGGCGCTGCGGCAAACGTCCGGGACTACCGGAACGCCTGGGAATCCAGCCTGCGGATTCCTCCAGACTGCTAAGCGCAGCCGCGTCCAAGAACAAAGAAAGGCAAATCCGGCAAACCCCCGCCATCTCCTTTCGCAGCGTAGGAAAGGAGGGCGGCCGTCATGTTTAAATCATTTTACAACCTAGCCGGAACACCCTTTTCCAGGGATATTCCAACCAACGAATTATATAAATCGGCGGTATTGGAAGAAACCCTGGGCAGGCTTAAATACGCTGCAGTCCGCAAATGGTTCGCTGTTATTACCGGGGATTGTGGGACAGGCAAAACGACCACAATCCGCTACTATGCCCAAAAGTTAAACCCGGCTAAATTTAAGGTACTATATATTTCTGATTCCAAGCTGACACCACGGCATTTTTACAAGGGACTTTTAGAGCAACTTGGCCACGAGGCCAAGTTCTACCGGGGCGACGCCAAACGGCAGCTGCACCGGGAGGTGGAGCTGATGCAGGTGGTCCACCATCAACAGCCCGTTGTGGTCGTGGATGAAGCCCACCTTCTGGATAAAGAAATGCTGGAGGAAGTCCGTTTCCTTTTAAATATGAACATGGACGCCGAAAGCCCGATGGCTCTTATTTTGGTAGGGCAGACCGAACTCTGGGAAAGGCTGCAACTGCAGTCCTACACCGCGATTCGTCAGCGGATTGATCTGCAGTTAAAATTAAACTACTATGACCGCTCTGAGGTAGAAGCCTATATTAGAAAACATTTGGGTTATGCCGGAGCCACTCAAGATATTTTCTCGGAGCAAGCTATTGATGACATCTACCGTTTTTCCAACGGTACGGCTAGGCTGATTAACAAGGTATGTACACACGTATTAATGTATGGCGCCCAAAACGGACATCGCATCATTGATGACCGTATGGTTAAACGGGTCATTGAGGGTGAGCTGTCATGATTGCAAGAAACGTGAGCCTTAGGGACTACTTTATTCGTATAAATTTTTATGACCTGCTGCCGCTTGCAATCGAGATAGCTACAGATCTTGGATACGGCCAAGATGAGATGATCGAAGCCGTATGTAAAACCTATGATAAATTCCTGCGGTACCCGCCGAGCAGGAATAGAACAGCCTGGTTTAAAACGGTACTTTGGAAAAAACTCCTTGAAGCCAGAAGTGATATTTTAGCGTTTAGGGCAATGGCAAGGTAAGGTTAGCCCACAGTCTGGCGGACAGACTGACCAGCTTTATCTCGGTCAGTTTATTCGTCAAACTATGGACTATTAACACCGGCTATTTCTGGACCTAATAGGGTGGCAGTAACACCCTGAGGCTTTTGCTTAACCCGCAACATGCTGTTCATTTTACAATGTAACCAATTTACTTTAACAGAAATCTATTTTAGAGTGAACGTGGAGTATGAGAGCTGATGGTCGAGATGAAATCGCCAACCACTGCTACCTTATGGCTCATCGTGATAGGGTGCAATCTAAAGACTATATCGGACCGGTAAAAAAATTAGCTCATAGGCAAAAGAAAAATCTGCTTACCGAAGTTGTGAAAAAACTGCTTACCATCAAGATAAAATTCTGTTTACCGTACCGACTAAAAAAGTGCTTACCGCACTGAGAAAAAAGTTCTTACCGAAATCGTGAAAAAAGTGCTTGACTTTTACACCCAAATGGAGCAATTGAAACCAGCCCACTTTTCCCTGTTCCAGTTGGGAGTACAACAAGAGCCTCTCCATGTGGATTAGAGTTGAAGTATTCCTTAATTTTCATGTAAGCTTCAATTTGCGGCTCCCTCAGTTTATTATTATTGATAATGTTTACCAACGTATCCCGAAAATAATTTTCCATTAGAATCCCTCCCAACTAAAAAGCTAACTTATTGTTATTTCCTAATAAAAGTCCCAGAACCCCTTTTGTTATCCTGTAAAAAGTTGCCTCATACAAACTAAGAGTGTTTGAGGTCATAGCCATTGCTATCTATTTCGGCTGTCTGCCTGGAAGCCACCCAATCTACTAACCCTTGTTGCCTGGCCCACCCGGCCACTACCCAAATCTAACAACAATCCCGGCAACCAATAACCCCACCCCAGCTATTACACATATCAAGGATATCGCCGGGGACCAGGTTGGTATTGGGTCGAATTCAGGATCATCTGGCCTATTTATAAACGCAATTATTTCTTCGTCACTGGCTCCCTCAAACTCCATCTGCCTTGCTTTATCATCGGTTTTTCTCATTTTGAATATTACGAATTTCCAGAGCCACCTAATCTCCTGAAAAAGAGCCACTCAATCTTTTACATAGAGCCACTGTGTTGATGGTGGGAGCCACCCTTTAGGATGGCTCCAGAAGTATGTTCATATTAT
>JAQVXR010000200.1 GCA_028709045.1 Desulfitobacteriaceae bacterium
TTCTTTATTTAAAACTATGAAAAACACCGCGGTGGTTAGCCTGAGCGGCTGGAGGCGCGAAGCCTCCAAAGAGCGATATTTTGCATTGTTATTTTTATAGTACTTGCAAACATAGTAACTAGTGAAAAGAGACATTAAGACAATCATTAAAGAGAGTGGAGTCCTTGAAGGACTCAAGACGCAGGAAGATGTCAGCAATCTATTGAAAGAGCTGCATTCCGACTTGCTGGAAGCAATGCTCCATGGAGAGCTGGAGTCTCACCTTGGCTACGCTAAGAGCCAGAAGAGCGATAGTGCTAATGCTCGTAACGGAACTACTTCCAAGAGACTAAAAACCGAGTTTGGGGAATCGACCATCGAAGTGCCAAGAGATCGTCAGGGTACTTTCGAGCCGGTTATCGTCCCCAAGCACCAGAGCACGGCTACTCCGGTTGAAAACATCATCATTTCGCTTTATGCCAAGGGAATGAGTGTTTCAGACATCGAGCAGGAACTCCAGGAGATCTATGGTTACAGGCTCTCTACTTCTGCTATATCCATTATTACAGACAAGGTAAACCAGCAAGTGATGGATTGGCAGAATCGCCCTCTGGAGCCGGTTTATTGTATCGTTTGGATGGATGGGATTGTCTTCAAGGTACGCCAGGCCGGTAAAGTAGTCAACAAGACCATTTACCTGGCTGTTGGCTTAAACCGGGAAGGACACAAGGAAATCCTGGGGATGTGGCTCGGACAAAATGAATCAGCTGCTTTCTGGCAGGGCGTGATGACCGATCTGAGAGCACGTGGTGTTGAAGATATACTGGTAACGGTTACTGATAACCTGAACGGGTTTACCGGGGCTATAACTAATGTTTTCCCTCTGGCAAACACACAAATATGTGTGGTACACCAGATCAGAAACTCGGCTCGTTACGTGGTATGGAAAGACAAGAAAGAGTTCAGCCAAGATATGAAGCTTATATACAACGCTCCTAATCGGGACATGGCCAAGGTCGAACTGGAACGATTCGCCGGGAAATGGGGAAATAAATACCCCTTGCGGTACAGTCATGGCAGAATAACTGGGAGGAACTAACCGTGTTTTTTGACTTTCCCCTGGAGATCAGGAAGATTATTTACACTACCAACCTGATTGAAAACTTGAACGGGAAAATCAGGAAATACACTAAAAACAAGATGGTGTTTCCTACAGATGACTCACTGAAAAAGTCCGTGTTTCTTTCACTTATGCAAATATCGAAGAAATGGACACAACCAATTCACAACTGGGGACTAATTTTAAATCAATTTTTAGCTATCTTTGAAAATCGGGTTCAACTGTAAAGACAGCTAAAACCCTCCGTTTCTTATTTACACAAAATTTTGGACAGTGTCTCAAAGGATGCTATAAGGATGCTATGCGGTTTTTTGCCTCAAACTTGATAAAGAGCATATTGAAGCGCTTCATGATCTCATCCCTGCCAAGTCTGGCAGCCCGACTGCGGAAAATATCCATCCTGTTCTGTTCGGTGATGCTTTGCACCAGCCTGGTGATGTTCACGGCTGTTCAAATTCCTCCCGGATGGAGCCTTAACCTCACGCTGCCATTGTGATAGTTGATTGTTGGAGAGGTTTTCGATAAATGGAAAGTAAGCCAGGGTGAGTATGTCATTGACAATCTCCATGTTGACTAAAAAAACGCTTCGAAGGTCATCCAGGAGACCCGTCTTGACTGCCACCCGGTTGAGCAGCCATGTTGGAGCAAACTGTCTGTCAACATCTTAGGCTTCGTATGCAATGCGACCACGACGTTTAGTCCCGGAAAGGGTCTCTATCTGGCTCAAATCCCAATCCTTGGGAAAAATGTGCTGTTGGCGCTCTTCTATGGATGTATACATGTATAAGCCATGCCGGGAATGAAGCGGTTTTGTTCATCAAGCGCACCCCAGTGTTTATAGGTGTAACGCTTAATCCCATCCTCGCCTATGGTGTTGGGTTTGGTAGATGCGTATAGGTGATTCCCGTTCGTATGAATGATCATCTTAAACAGCGTGGATGCGCTGAAAGGTCTGCCTTTTCCCATAATGCCTCTATTAATAGGTACATCTGTACCTATTAGTATTGACACACACAAGCGTTTTTCAGTTTATATTCAACTATTTACGATATTTGAGTACAAAACTTTGAAAAACTCAGATTGTCTTGCCAAACAGGATGCAAAGTCCTTCAACCGGGTAATCCCTCCTGGACTTTGCATGCAGGTTGATCACTGTTTGGCGCCAGCCTTTTTTCTGATCGGTATGTTGAACCTGGCTTCTGCAACATCGATCATTGCGTCAAAAGCGTCTGCACGCAGTAGCTCTTGCTTTAGCGCCTTCCTCAGTCTTGACACTTCTGCCTTGAGGGACGCTACATCATCCGCAACGCCTGCGATGTCAGGCTACAACGGCTCGGGGCTTTTCCTTCTGGGTACTTTCTTTTCCATGGTGATCCCGTTTTCTTTTGCAAGGGTATCACTCCATATCGCCAATATGGTCACTGCCATAGGAATTAACTTGCTGATTCGACGATACCCGAGCCCTTCTTCAAAATACATCCTGACCGCTTTCTCATAGTACTTGCGATGCTTTTCGTAATAGCTGTTGTTGTTTAATTTTCCCATCATTGACTCACTAAGTTCAATTTAGAAGAGCAACTTTCCAGGTAAGTTTTATATAGGTTTTTTAAACAAAACTATGAAAAACACCGCGGGGGTTGCCAAGCGGTTGGGGATGCGAAACCCCCAAAGAGTGTCAACCGGCAACATAATTTAATAAAAAAGGAGACCGAAGTCTCCCTAAAATTAACTATCATGTTGCTTATGTTTAAAAGATACAAATAGTTAACTTCAGAACAAAGTTTAATACTACCCATTCTCTGTACCATCTAAGCGGGGTTTTTAACTAAAAAATAATTCACTAACTTTTTTATTATTTTGGATTTTTTATTTGTAAACCAGCCATTCATAGAGCAAATGAGTAAGTCAGGCTCTTTTGGAAAAATACAACTCTTTTCAGAGTGGAGATTTTTCCAAAAACCCGTCAGGGATTTAGCTTGATGTCTCATTTGATACATGTACATTTGTTTACAAATAAAAATGATCATGCGCTGAATCGGTATATGCTTTCCGGGGTTTGTCTTCCGACTCCCTGGTTGGTTTTCTCCTTGTTGTAATGATTCATAAACCCTCTGATCCCTTTCCAAAGAGTGGTACCGTTCTCTGCCGGAAACGGGTATACATAATCCTGTTTCAATGTTCTCCAAAACCGTTCGATATAGATGTCGTCCGTTGCCCTGCCGCGGCCATCCATGCTGATGCTGATTCCAAGTTCTTTGAGCCTGTTTACCCATGTCGGGCTGGTAAACTGACTTCCCTGATCTGAGTTGATGATCTCAGGCACACCGTGCTCATGTATTGCTGCATCAAGTACTTCAATCACGTTCTCTCCATGCAGGCTATTATGAAGTCCCCATCCAACAATAAAACGACTGTACACGTCTATGATTGCCGTTAAATACATGAAGCCCTTGTCCATGGGTATGTACGTTATGTCAATCTTCCAGGCCTGGTTCGGGTGATCCATCGTGAGATTACGAAGCAGATAGGGATAAATATACCCGGCAAGGCCCAACTTACTCAAATTCCGCTTTGGATATTGAGCTGTTATTCGCGCCTTGCGCATGAGCCGTATCACTCGCTTGGGATTGACCAGATAACTCAGTGTGAACAAGTAGTCTTGCATTTGCAAAACACCGTAAGTAGGATAATCATGATGGCGTTTATCCATTTTCTTCATATTCTCAAGATTCTCCTCACTTTCACCTTTTGGCACATAGTAAAGACCGGATTTGCTGATCCCCAGCAGATCACATTGGCTCTGGAGGCTTAAACAATCATCTTTTGATACAAGGCCTCGACGTTCCATTATTCCAAGCCCAACTGCTTTGATTTTTTTTTAACCAGTCTCGCTGCATCTCCAGTTCGCCTATCTTGGCGAAGAGCTCCCGTCGTTCCTTTTCAAAATCACCTTCACTCTTGGGGCCACACTTCGAGAAGATTTCTTCTGATCGCTTCAAAAACTCATTCTTCCACGTGGATCTTACAGTGGGGTGAACACCATAACGGGCATTTAATTCAGATAGGGTCTCCCGTTCTTTGATCGCAGCTAATGCAACCTCTGCCTTGAAGGCGGCTGAATGTTTTCTTCTTGTCGTTTTCATATCACAAATGTAAGCTTTTTTTATTTGCTTAGATCGTGGTACAAATTTCGGGGGGTATTATTATCCGCAAAACAAACATAAACCCTTTTCCTTTCGTGACTTTACGCAGGCTCGCTTAATCTACTAATAATCCGCAAAATAAACCCGACCAAGGAAAATAAGTTTTATTTGCTGATTGAATAATGA
>JAQVXR010000201.1 GCA_028709045.1 Desulfitobacteriaceae bacterium
GGGTGATTTGCTGCCGATTCTCGCCTTGTATGTAGGCCATTTTCTCCACCTCGCTATCACCCTATTTATTCTATTTTGCTTTTTAGTTTTCCTTTTTCTGTTTGAGACTTTTTCACACAGTCTGACGTCCCCCTGACAACCCTTGACATAGAAAAAAATGAAGGCTTATTTGACTAAACCGGGCCATATGTTATAGAATATCTCTGTCAGTAATTTGCGGGCGGGAGTAGCTCAGTGGTAGAGCACCGGCTTCCCAAGCCGGGTGTCGAGGGTTCGAACCCCTTTTCCCGCTCCATTTCTTTATAACACAGTGAACATTAGCAGTCCCCGAAGGGGGCTCCAGTAAATTAGGCACCTTCAACGATGTTGAGAGTGCTTTTTTTGATGCTTTGACAGCTACCTAAAATATATTAATAATCTGGTCCAACCCAACCCCTTGCACTTAGACGACATTCCCAGTACGAAGATAATATTGCCTACCATGCTCACAGTAAAACTACTCCCCATACCTCAAAGCGGTTTCACTTCCATAGGTGAAACAATAACAATTCTCCCAGACACCTTTGTGTCCTAAGTATCACGGCATAATATCAAAGCCTTAATCATACTGCGGATCTCAAATTATCGCCTATCTAAAGGAATCGATATCAAAGTATTACCATTTTCAGGTATGTAACATTTGAGATAGTTGTCGATTAATCTTAAACAAGATTTGTCGGTAAAAAATGTAATATTTAAAAAGGATAGTAGAATAAGATGTCGAAAGCTAATACCTAGAGATGGATGTAAAAATATAACAGCAAAAATGAGACGTAATTACCATGATATTGTGGAGAACGGAGTTACATCCTGCAAAATGGATTTTGATGGCAATTTATTGACTAAAGCCTATAGACGACGGCTATCCGGGTATATACCCTTCCAACTATCGGTAGTATAATAATGGTAATATCCCCAACATTTTGTCATAGGCCGGGAGTAGAACTATACTTATGATGCTGATGGCAGACTAACTTCATGGGTTAATAGCCCAGTTGGCGCAGTCCCATTCAGGAGGGTTACCAGTACAACGCCGCCGGCAACCTTACGATCAAGGGCACAGACTACTATACCTACGATCAGGCCAACCGCATCACTAATATCGGGTATGAATATGATGATAATGGCAACCTGACCAGTGACGGAACCTATGAATATGCCTATAACGAAGAAAACCAGCTAATCGAAGTAAGAAGATCATCTGACAACGGCCTTATAGCAACCTATACCTATTACTTCAATGGTCTTAGAAAAAGCAAAACCGTTGGTGAAGTAACGACTTACTATCACTGGGATGCGTTCGGCAATCTTATCCAGGAAAATGACACCCAGAACAACAGTATCGCTTACTATTACGACCCTAACGGCAGTCCTATCGGGTTTATGAAAAACGGTGACGTTAACCAGAAATACATCTACCATACCAATATACGCGGGGACGTTGTTTCGATAACAGACAGTACTGACACAATTCAGGCTCAATACACATATGACCCCTGGGGCATCCAGACATCCTATACCGGGATCATAACCCAGCCATTAAGATATGCAGGGTATTACTTTGACGAAGAAACCGGACTATATTACCTGAAGAGCAGATACTATAGCCCGGAAACTGGTCGGTTCCTGACTAAGGATGCATATAGTTATGTTAAGAACGAGAGTCCGCAGACATTGAATCTGTATGTTTATTGTGGCAATAACCCGGTGAATCGAAGTGATCCTACGGGTCAATCATGGTTGAATGATATTATTAATTCTATAACTGATTATTTATCTGGTAACAGCAATAATGACAGTAACAATAATAATGATAGTGGCAATCAAGAAGATTGCTTAAATATGAGCAATGAAGAAAGAGAAAAATATTTTGAACTTGTATTAGGGTCAGTTACAGGACCTGCAGGAAAAGCAAAAGTAATTTTTCCAAAGGCGGCTAGTGAATTCAAAAAATTCTTCGGGGTAACGAGAGAGTATTTTCATAGAGAAATAAAGTCCTCTATTGTGACAGATCTGAGAAATGATGCAATTTATCAAAACAGCTTTTTAAGAATGGGCAAAAATCCTGATTTTGGCATAGATGAATTAGGTAATATATGGGTAAAAGATGTAAGGACTAGAGAATTAATGCAAACTGATATTCCTTTTAGTAGTTATTTACCTTAAATATCTTAATGAAATGAAAGGATAGAATAGAATGTCATATGATTTAAATGTATTAGTGCTAAAACAAAAAGAACCTAGTAACATACCATTTACTTCTACTATATCGATAGTAAATGAATTTCAAGACCCATTAAGATACTTTGATTTCTGGCAATATATGACTAGTACAGAAGGAGTCTGGTATTGTTTAGGGCATGATAGGGGACTTCCACTATTTGATGCATTAGATATACTTGACGCAAAATATAATATGTGCGAGGAAGAAATATCATATCCTTATTGGGTTGGCGATGAGATTGTTCGAGAAAATCTAATTCCTCTAAAAGTATTTGATAAGTACAGAAATGATTTTATCAAAATAGTTGAATATCTTATAAAACAATCTCCCATCAATACAATTATGATAATGGCAAGATTTCAAGGAGGAGAGGAAGATGTCATTTGCGGAGTATTGTCATTTGAAGAGTTTTTGTTGCTTCACGACCAAGACAAAATACTATTTAATGTTTGTTATATTATAAGAGGCTAAACAAGAGAGTAAACGGGCAAGCAGGGATTGATATGCTTGCTTTTTTTACAGCCGCTATATCGTGGATTATGAACTAAGCACTACAATAATAATGAGGGAGCCTATTTAGTTGGTGATGTTACAGTAATAAATGTGGGATTTGCTGTATTAGGTAGTCAATGGCATATAGACTACAATTTAGAAGGCCAAAAGTTTCTGCATTATGGTGATTATAGATTCAATCAAAATGGGGAGCTAGTTGAGCATAATGGGAAAGCAATTCAAAAGGAGGTTACAGGACCTACGTTGAAAGCTCTACAATACTTAAAAAAAAGTGAAACCTGGATTCTTTAGGTGTACGCCAATTATAGTTCTTCCAGGTGATTGGCACTCAGCTTTAGGCATAGAGAAATCCTAACTTAAGCAACATTTGGAGGTAAAATTGTTTCTTAAAAAACTTAGATACAATTGTAATTTTACAAAGGAAGAGTATTTCGAAATAATAAAGGAATATTATAGTTCTTTGCTTTCAATGCCTTTTGGGAAAAAAAGCTGTTTATTAAAATATTTCGGACATTCCTTTTTTCATGATGCCAATCTTATTAAAGCCAATTTTATGCCACTAGAAAAGATTCTGTATATTGAAATTGGTAGTAAAAATATCCTTGAAGATATAAATAGTTATAGAGAAGACCACGGTTTTGCCGAAATCACTCAAAAGGAATATTGGAGAAATCCAATTATATTTCGTTTCCGCTTTTCCAATGTTACTTACCTCTCAGTTGATTTGGGCGCAGATCGTGAGCTTATAATAATGGATACTGAAATTGTTTCGTATCATAAAAGGAAAGGGTATGAAATTACAATTCAGTTTGAAGACCACAAGCAAATTACCTTTTTCTGTAAGGGGACTAGTTTTACATTGGATACTTCTTTAATCGCTAAATATACCAATGGTCTTAAAAAGATACCATTTTGCAAAAACTGCAAATCTTTTTTGTTAACCAAAGATTATTTGACGAGATTTGTTCAAACCCATTAAGGAGGGGAGTCGAGGGGACGGGGTTATCGACAACACCTTTATGTGGAACACAGAAAAGTTTTTATCGTCTCATTTTAAAATCAATAACACCATTTTTTGTACCGCCAAATTGACAGACAAATGGCCGAATACTCTGTTCTGCAGGAGGTTCGGTCTTCCTTTTTCTAAGCCTATTTCAGCTTGATAAATCTTATCCGGCACCGGGGCGATAGCCCAAAATCTAGGACATTTAGGTGCAGAAGATTTAAAAAGAGCCTTTGTAGGTAAAGGTGCAATTTCCCAATTTAATATGCATTATGTTAAAGAAACAGGTGAGATAGTCTTAGTAAAAATAAGAGACTCTAGTGTACGCGCATTTATACGGGATCATTTAAGTAAGGGGAGAGCGAGAGAATGGCTGAATTACCTCAAATTAGAGTGAGCTTCTACTTAGCAGGTGATGAGTTTAATACGGAAGATATTACTAAAAGGTTGAATATTACGCCATCTGAAACTAGAGAAAAGAAGGACTTCCCCATGCAGGCTCTTGCACACGCTTCTTGGGAATTAGATACTGGGAAAGAAAGTTGTAAGGCGGTTTCTTGGCAATGTGAAAAACTTATAAAGATGTTGGCAGGCAAAGAATCAGTTATTAATCAAATTTGTAAAGACTATAAAATTA
>JAQVXR010000202.1 GCA_028709045.1 Desulfitobacteriaceae bacterium
AAAGCCTATTGTAGAGGATGTCGCGCAGAAAAGTATCTTGATCCAATGCACCGGCTGTATATGTTAACTGTGTTTGGTTCAATTTTTCCATTACACAGTCCTATTTTTTCGGAAGTATTTCCAACCAGTAACCATCAGGATCATTGATGAAATAAAGCCCCATTTTTTCATTCTCAAAACAAATGCAACCCATCTCTTGATGATGTTTATGGGCTGCCTCAAAATCATCTACCCTAAAGGCAAGATGGAATTCATTATCTCCTAAGTTATAAGGCTCTTTTCGATCATTTAACCAAGTTAGTTCCAATAAATGAGGTGAAGATCCGTCCCCTAAAAAAATAAGAATAAAGTCTCCGCTTTCCGGCTCAATTCTTCTAACCTCTTTTAGGCCTAAAGCCTCTTGATAAAAGCGCAGGCTGTCTTCCAAATTGAGGACATTTATATTGTTGTGATCAAAATTAAATTTCATATGATACCCCTTTTACTCAAAATTTGTTATTATTATACTATTGTTGCCGAAAAAATGAAAGAATATGGCAGGGAGGATTAGCTTACTTATGATAAATTTTAAGACGTTAGAAATAGACGATAAGCAGTGGATAGTGCCCCTTCTTGCTGAAGCAGATACATGGGGTTCTCATCAAAACTTTACCAATCTATTTGCTTGGGCGAAAATTTATAATTATCATGTTGCCAGGTTAAATGATTATCTGCTGGTTAAAGGGGAATTATCTGATAAGGGTCCTTATTATTTCTACCCCATTGGCCAAGGTGACATCAGGCCTGCTTTGGAGGCAGTGAAGCAAGATGCATTAGACTGCGGACATCAATTTATTTTATTAGGGCTTGCACCTAAGGATATTGATGAGGTCAACCGCATTTTCCCGGAGGGCTTTGAAGTGAAATCGATGCGAGACAGCTTTGATTATGTTTATCTTTTAGAAAAGCTGGTAACCTTATCAGGGAAAAAACTTCATGCAAAGCGTAACCATATTAATAAGTTCAAGCAGCAAAACAGTAATTGGAGCTTTGAGAAAATTTCCGAAGAAAATATCAAAGAATGCTTTGAAATGAACAATAAGTGGTGTGAAGAACATGGATGTGAGGATGATAAGCTGTTAGCCAAAGAATACTGTGCGGTACGCCGCTGTTTTAATTATTATAAAGAATTAGGATTAGAGGGCGGGCTTCTTCGTCTTGATGGAAGAGTAATTGCTTTTACGATGGGCGATAAAATTAGCGATACAATTTATGACATACATATTGAGAAAGCTTTTGGAGAAATTCAGGGCGCATATCAAATGATCAATCGGGAATTTGCCGTTTTCATCCAAGAAAAATACCCCGAAATAATTTATGTTAACCGGGAGGAGGACATGGGTTACGAGGGATTAAGAAAGGCTAAGCTGTCCTATTATCCGGTAAGAATGGAAGAAAAATATCTGGCTGCATATATCAAGGATCATCACAAAAATGAATAATAAAATTAGTGAAATCAGGTTCGCGGGAAAGGATAAGGGCGAGGTAATTCGGCAGAAAGAAATATGGAAGCTTTGTTTTGGGGACAGTGATAACTTTATCGATTTTTTCTTTAAACATAAATATAAAGAGGATGAAACCGTTTTATTGCTCCATGACGGAGAGGTTGCGGCCAGATTGACAATGCTGCCGATGCAAATCGTCGCCGCTGATCGGCATATTCTTAATACTGTCATGCTTTATGGGATCGCCACACATCCTAATTACCAAGGGAGGGGCTTTGCCACCCGGATGATGGGCTATACCCACCAATATTTAAAAGAAAAAAATAATGCATTCTCTGTCCTTGTTCCCGCAGAAAAACATCTTTTTGATTTTTATCAAAAGCAAGGATATCAGGACGGTTTCTATATTAGAGAAATTTTATTAACCCGGGATAAGATTGAAAAACTCCCCGTTGAGGAAGTCAACTTCACAATGAAAGGTACTTCTCCAAAAGGCTATAATCAGATAAGAAACAAACTGCTCAGCGGGAAGCTTTATATTGCCTATCGGGATGAAGAAATTTCTTACCAGAAGAGGATTTCCCAGCAGTCCGGCACGGATATTTTTCTTATAGAAATTGAAAATGCCCAGGGTTGTGCAGCAATTGAAAGAATAAGCCCGGGCAAGGTATTTATTAAAGAAATATTGATTTCCGATGATGTTCTCCGTAGGGCTCTTAAACAAATAACTAAAATGCTCCCGGCAGATGAATATGTGATTCGCATGCCGGCATTCCTGGGAGAGCAATTGGAAGGCAGCACCCGTTCATTTGGCGTGTTTAAGAAAACCCAAGAGGTTGAGTTAAAAATTCAACCTGGGGATCTGGGATATTTGGGTTTGGCCTTTGATTAGGTGTTTGCTTTAAGCTGAGGGCAAACAATGCATGCCTGGATTAACTTTCCTGCAGGAATATACTAAACTTGAATAATATAGGTGTAAAAAATTTTGGGGTGAAATTGGAGAATAAATAATGAGTAACATGCAAGAAATTTATTTGGATATTGACAGACACTTGTTACATGACGAAAAGCCATCTATCTACTTGAACACTATTTTTTGTGAACCGATATTTTGCCGCCCCCCCTTTAATGCCCTATATAAATTAAAGGAAGCTAAACAATCTCCCATACACCACCCGGAAGGCAGTGTTTGGAATCATACCTTGCTTGTTGTGGACGAAGCTGCAAAAGTAAAAAATAAAAGTAAAGATGCCAGAGCTTTTATGTGGGCTGCACTTTTGCATGATATTGGCAAACCGGATACCACCAAAGTGCGAGGCGGAAAAATAACTTCCTACGACCATGATAAGGTAGGCGCAAAGCTGGCCAAAGAATTTTTGGAGGAATTTACGGATGACAGCAAATTTGTTGAAGTAGTGGCGACGCTTATTAGATGGCATATGCAGATTCTTTTTGTGGTGAAAGATTGGCCTTTTGCAGATATAAAAACCATGAAACAACAGGTTGATATCAATGAAGTTGCTCTCCTCGGTTTGTGTGACCGACTAGGGAGATTAAACGAAGACAGAGAAGAGGAAGAAAAGAATATCCAAACCTTTATCCAAAAATGTAATAAGTGCTAATGTACAAAAATAATTCAAAGCAGCTCCCTGGCGTTATTGTTTAGGGGCTTTTTCTATGCCCGGTTCTAAAAAGGATTAGAAGAGTTAATTAAAGACGGTAAAAAATAATAAGAAAACCGTAAGATTTTAATAAGAAAATAATAATAAATTGGCATTATAATAGCAGGAAGGGAAAGAAAAGGAAAGTCAGATTTATAAGCAGAAAATTTCCCCGAAATTACATTGCAGTATCTAGTGAAAGATGTTATTGTATATTATTGTAAATCATAAAATTATGAGGTGGGCTTTAAATTTTATTGGAGGTAAAATAGTGTGCTTTTTATTGAATTATTAAAGGCAGCCTTCTTGGGCATTGTGGAAGGGATAACCGAATGGCTGCCCATAAGCAGTACCGGCCATATGATCTTGGTGGAGGAATTCATCCAATTAAATGCTTCAGCCGCATTTATGGAAATGTTTTTTGTGGTGATTCAATTAGGGGCGATTATGGCTGTCGTTCTTCTATATTTTCATAAGCTCAATCCTTTTTCCTCGAAAAAATCAAGGCTGGAAAAGAAAGAAACGATGCAGATATGGTATAAAGTGATCGTGGGAGTTATTCCGGCCGCGTTTTTAGGATTGTTATATGACGATTGGCTGAATGAACACTTCTATAATTATCAGACGGTTGCCATCACGTTGATTATTTACGGTATTCTTTTCATTGTCATTGAGAATCGCAACAAATTTAGAACTCCCAAGGTCAACAGCTTTGTGGAATTATCATACCTTACTGCTTTTGCGATCGGGATATTCCAGGTGTTATCTTTGATTCCCGGGACGTCACGATCCGGCTCAACGATTCTGGGTGCGATTATCATGGGCACCTCCCGTCATATCGCAGCGGAATATTCATTTTTCCTTTCGATTCCGGTGATGTTTGGGGCCAGTGCCTTGAAACTTGTCAAATTCGGTTTTAGTTTTACCGGCATGGAGATCGCCGTATTATTAACAGGCATGGTTGTAGCCTTTGTTGTTTCCGTCTTAGCCATTAAATTCTTATTGGGATACATCAAAAACAACGACTTCAAAGCCTTCGGCTGGTATCGAATCGTTTTAGGTATTTTGGTGGTGGGATACTTTATTACCTTAGGGTAATTATAAAAAAATCGATTAATCTAAGACTAACCTGGTCTTAATACTATCTTAACATGGGTTATTTATAATAGGAAAAAAGGAGGTGAAACAAAACATGTTTATTTCTGATAATCACGTTCATACCAATTTTTCGCCGGATAGCACTGCTCCTATGGAAGTCAT
>JAQVXR010000203.1 GCA_028709045.1 Desulfitobacteriaceae bacterium
GCCATCAGCTTTATTTGTTCCGGAGTCTTAATAGTAATCATCGTAATTCCTCCTCAAATTTAACGTTAATGGAAGCATCATCTAAGCTGGCTGATATTGATTGAAAGCTTATAAAAGCTAAGAGTATGTAAAAAGTATTCACAGCATTACTCAAAGATGATACAGATAGAAAATAAAAGAACATCTCAATTATATCAACTACTCATTGTAATGTCTAAAAGAGATTGCATACTTTTGGCGGTGGCTTGGTATTATAGCCGGCTGTGGAGGGAATTTTAATAAGAATAATAATAGCGGAAAAATGAAAGCCCCGGTATAAGCCGGGGTTATAGTTTCGTTAGGCATTCGGGGTAATAACTTTGGTGGAATCAATGACTATTTCCTGTAGTTGAGCTTTCGGATCTCCATAAGCATGGTACCATCCTCGCTCTATTGCCAGACCTGTTAATGCCTCATGTGATTGAGCACATTGGGTACAAAAATTAAAATAGAGGTTGCGGATTTCCGGTGTTGCCGATTCCAGTACTGCTGCCAGATATCCGGTGGCGGAAGCCTTTGCGCTTCCCAGCATGCTTAAGGCGATATACTTATCGTCAGTTAAAGAATCATCACCAAAAAAGTCTTTAATTACTCCCATTTACTGCACCTCCCCAATGGAAACAATTTGATTTTCTTGCATGAATTGCTGCATCGACCTAATCCTTGCCTCACAAGCTTGAATTCCGGTATCACAAGCCGATTTTAACTTTTCATCGCTGATTAGTGGCTGCATTGTTTTCAAGCTGATCAAGCCGGTTGTTTCCATTGTGAGCAGTTCCCTCATTGAGAGCATTTCTGCCGGTGTAAGATCACGCATGTAAATACCTCCCAAATTTTTTATCCATGAGTTAGTATTATCATAAAATGTCGAATTTATAACTTAATAAAATATGGAATTATCCTAGCTTTAAGATTGACTTAAAGCATAAATCTGTTAAACTTAAATAAGTGAACCTATGTTCATTTTATTAATGTTTTTGACATCGGGGAGGGACACTCAATGGCTTACCGACAAACAAATAAAGTAAAAGAGAAATTGGAACGAAAAAAAGGAGATATTATCAGAGCCGCCCGGGAAGTTTTTGCAGAAAACAGTTACCAGGAAACATCAATAAAAAGCATCGCTCAGAAAGCAAAAATTGCCACCGGAACTTTTTATCTTTATTTTTCCAATAAAGAAGCATTAATTAACATGATAGTGGATGAAATGTTTCAGGAACTCTTAAAGTGCATTAAAAGCGAACGGGAAAAGGTAACCGATAGCTTCGAAAAGTTGCAGGCTTCCATGGAAGCTTGTATCAGATTATTCATTAAAGAAAAGAGTATGGCAAAAATTCTATTGATTCAAGTTCCGGGTGTCAATAATGCCTTTAATGCGAAGCTGACGGAAATCGAAAATGAGTTGATCAAGCTGACTAAAGAGGATTTGGATGAATTAAAAGAAGAGGGAAGATTTCCCGGTGAAGACAGCCTGGTCAGTGCCATGGCTTTTGTAGGGAGCTTCCGGCAGGTAATTACCAGCTGGCTCCGGGAGGGTCAACCGGAAGATTTGGAAAAAGCTTTTGATACACTTATGAAATATAATCTGCGCGGGTTGGGGAAGTTATAGACTAATTTTAGTAAAGGTATGGTAGAGGAATGGAGCATAATTATATTTCAATTAAATCCTTAAAAGCTGACTACCGGCAGAAGAAACAGAGTGTGGTTGCGCTGGAATCTGTGGATCTGTCTCTGCCAAAGGGCCAAAGAGGGGTGATAATCGGTCCCTCCGGTTGTGGGAAAAGCACCCTTTTAAATGTGTTGGCAGGTCTGAATCAAAGTTATACCGGCCAGGTTCTGGTTGACAATCAACCGCCTATCTGCGGAGGAAAAACAGCATTAATACTTCAGGAATATGGGCTGCTTCCTTGGAAGACCGTGTGGGATAATGTTATTTTGGGGATGGAGTTGAGGAAAAAGTCTTCTCCCGAAATTAAAGAAGCGACCCAAAAGGTTTTGGAGAAGCTGGGACTTTTATCAATGGCAAAAAGATATCCTGTTCAATTAAGCGGCGGACAAAGGCAGCGTGTTGCTATTGCCCGAGCTTTGATTTTGGAACCTCAATTGCTCTTGATGGATGAACCTTTTTCTTCCCTGGACGCTTTAAGCCGAGAAGAAATTCAAGACTCTCTTCTGAAAATTTGGGAAGAGACCAGGGTGACCATGCTGCTCATTACCCATAACATTGAGGAAGCCGTATTTCTAGGCCAAAAAATTTTTGTCATGTCTTCCTGTCCCGGTCACATTGTTCAGGAAATAGAGAATAGAATGGCCGGCGATTATAACCTGCGAGGGAGAGTGCAGTTTTTAGAAATGTGCAATCAACTCCGGTCATGCCTGCGGGGAGGAGAGTACTATGCAGCAGGGGCATAAAACAACGGGAAAAACTTTCGCCTTTTTATCTTCGGTAGTTATTCTTTTATTAATATGGTGGTTGGTCTCATTGATTTTAAAAAACCCGGCTGTTCCGCCGCCTCTTGATGCTCTGAAAAGTTTTGTCAGCGCTATTCAGCGGGAATTATTTACTCACCTGGGCGTGAGTTTGTACCGGGTACTGGTCAGCTTGTTTTTGGCAACGATAATGGGGGTGCCTCTGGGAATTTTCTTGGGAAAAAACCCGGAGATAGACGAAAAGATCGCACCGATGATTTATTTAACTTATCCCATCCCCAAAGTAGTCTTCATGCCGATTTTTTTGATTGTGCTGGGAATTGGTGATACCTCCAAAATTGTTTTGATTACCTTGATTACTTTTTATCAGATTTTGGTGACCACCCGGGATGCTGCTAAGAATCTGGAAAAAGAATACGTTTTATCCGTGCGGTCTTTGGGTGCCGGTTCTTGGGAATTGTATCGTCATGTATATCTTCCCGGGTGTTTGCCGGCGATTCTCACCTCCTTAAGATTAGGGTTAGGTACTGCGATGGCGGTGCTTTTTCTGGCAGAAACTTACGCCACTCAAACGGGGATAGGTTTTTTCATCATGGATTCCCTGAGCCGGATGAATTACGAAGGCATGTTTGCCGGTATCATTGCCATGGGCTTAATGGGTTTTATCCTTTATCTGATGCTGGATGGGGCGGAAAAAGTGTTGTGTGCCTGGAAGCAGCGTGCATCCTAAAACAACTTTTCCAAAAGGTAGCCGATAGAAAACAGAATACTGAAAAAGAGTTCCAACCGGGCGGTGCCGGCTAAAGTAGCATTGAGGGGCGCGCCCTTTTTTGTCCGGATGTCACGATTTAATTGCCGGGCCAAAGGTAGGGATAACCAGCAAATCAAGATCCATGGAGAAGTTTGGCTCGAAAGCCATAGGAAAAGAGGAATTGCATAGGAGACTGTCAGGAGAAATAAAAATTCTGCCTGGGTGGCGGATTGTCCCAGCCGGACAGCCAAAGTTTTTTTACCCGCTTTTTTATCGTTTTCCAAATCTCGAATATTATTAACCACTAGGATAGCTGTTGTTAAAAGTCCCACGGGGATAGATGCCCACCAGGCCAGAGTGCTCACGTTTAAGGCCTGGACATAGTAGGTGCCGCAGACCGCTACCGGCCCAAAGAAAATAAAGACAAAAAGTTCGCCTAATCCATGGTAACCAAGGGGAAAGGGCCCTCCGGTATAGGCAATGGCCGAGGCAATGGACAAGAGACCGATGGCAAGTACCGGCCAGCCGCCTAGCCAAATAAGATATAAACCGATCAGAAAAGCCAGAGCAAAGACAGTCCACATCCCGGCCATTACCTGAGCGGGTTTTAAAAGGCCGGCCTGGGTGACCCGAAGAGGACCTGTTCTTTCCTTTGTGTCGGTTCCTTTTTTATAATCAAAAACGTCATTGGCAAGATTAGAACCAATCTGTAAGAGAAGGGCAGCCAGAAGAGCTGCGAAAGCCGGGCCGAAGCGAAAAGCATGTTCGCCGAAAGCAATAGCTGTGCCTACTACCACCGGCCCTGTGGCAGCGGGCAAGGTTTTGGGGCGGATAGCTAAGAGCCAAATTTTAAAAATGCTTAATTCTTTGTTAGTTTGAGACATGATGATAACCCCCGATAATTGATATACCAGTCTCTAATTCGTGCCATTTTTGCATATTCCTGCTCCAAAGATCAAATGGTCGATATTGCTTCCCAAAATACTTGTTGACAATAAATTGGAAAGAAACTAAGATATAATTAAATAAATGAATCGGAGTTCATTATTTCAAAGATTGTCAGGAGGACTGGGAAAAGTGAGCATGGGAAAAAAATGTATAGTATTGTTGTTGGTGCTATCAATAATTACACTGCTAGCGGGATGCGGCCAGGAAAA
>JAQVXR010000204.1 GCA_028709045.1 Desulfitobacteriaceae bacterium
CGATCATGAGAAAAAAAACAACAACATTCCTAAAAAACTTTTTAAACAAATTCACCAAATCACTCCTTAAAGCCTGTCCACTGCTGCAAAATAACTTTTCGACTCCCCCCCTTTTTATATTATTTATGATTATACTGCTGAAAACAGTTTAACTTCTTCTCACCACTTCGATAAATGGTAAATAAAGTAATGTATTTGTTCTGAAACCTCATCCAGCTGTATAACTGACTTGTTTTTTAGATCCGCAGCAAGTGGTATTCACTCTTTTCAACCCTTTTCTTTGTCAAACAGTGACAGGTATCCCTTGGTTAGGCTTAAACGAGTTTTTTACTTTCCTTCGGATATCTCCTTGAAAAAATCGGGTTAGCTGACGAAAGTTATGGGCAATAAGCTTAGTCCCCATGACCAGATTACATTTTAGGATACCTCTTACACTAAGTTTATCCGCATTTTGAGCCCGCTTTAACGCTGAATTTGTTCCTTCAATAGCAGCCCGTTTACTTGTGGCTTCCCGGCGATTTCCGCGATCTTCAATTTTTAGGCGATTTTCTTCGGAATCTAAGGTTTTCTGGCCTACCCGCACTACGGTATCATTTTTCTGAAATTTTACCCGGCAATTTTCTTTAAGGGGGCATCCTTCACATGTTTGACGTTCGAAATGAGCACTTAAGGTTCTACTCTTTTCATCAAAATCTGCCCGAATTGGTTCTTGCTCTGCCGGGCAACGCAGGATCTTCTGTTTATCTTTAATCTCAAAAGCAGTGTACGGAAGTTTTGAGCTGGATTGTTTACGACCTGTCATATCCGTGTAATGTACTTCAATTCCTTGGCTTTGGGCCTCCCTAGTAACTTCCGGACTATAATAAGCTCCATCCGTATATAAATCTTTAACTCCTTTTTCTACAAGATTGGGAAGATCTTTTTTAAGCAACTCAATGTCACTGGTTGTATTGGGGGCAAGGTCATAATGGGTTACGATTTGAACTGGATTTTCATCAGCACAGGTTTCCGCTAGATTTAGAACATAGCCCACATGTTTTTTGCCGTTTTTGTTGCGATAAGTTGCATCTGGATCATAAGCAGATTGCAGAGATTTCGCAGATATTTCTTTATTATCTTTGGCGATCCAGCGATTCTGTTCTTCACTAAATGTCGCTTGCTCTTTTAGGAAACGTTCTACAAGCTGGATGACAGGATTTGCTTTAAGGTCAGGTTGCCCTTGAGCCAATTGAAGGACTTCTGAACAGGATTCAATTAAACTCTGAATGCGGGATTGAATATCTTTTCCTTTTAGTTTATAAAGAAATTGTGTCTTGTAATCTGGTTTGAGAAAGATCTTTAAGGAGCCATTCAGGATGTTTTCAGGAAGTGCCTTTACTCCACCCACTAAAACATCATAGGCCAACGAGAGCCGCCCTGCTAGTTTAATGTTGGACATAATCTGCGTTGAATCCATGCGTACTTCATCCGTATTAAGTTTTGCAGCTTTAATGAAATGATCTGTAAGCTTCTGAAACTGAGCAAAAATGGGGTCTGCTTCTTCTGGATACTCCAGCGAATAATTATATAGTCTGGCTCTAAACTCATACAGTGTTCGCGGTGCAAAGTAGCGTTCTCCTAAAGTACGAAGGCCTAAGGCATAAGAAATTTGAAAATTATAGGCATATTCATCAAGAAGTACTTCATCAGTATAATCCCGGATTTCTTTGATTAAATCCAGACTCATGAGGATGTTTACCGGAAAGTTGGGGCGCCCGTTATCGCTGCTGTATAAAGGAGCAAATACGCTTTCATCAATTTGGCAAAAAACATGCTGATAGAAGAGTGCAGCCCAGGATTTATGAAGCTTCTGAGCAAGTCTTGTGTCCATAGTATCGAGACTGCTAAATAAGTTTTCTTGTAAATGTTCATCATTTTTACGAAACATCTGCAATACCCCATAAAGTCAATTTATCTCTGTAATCTAGCTAATTCCTAGCCTATACTAGATAATTCGATACCAAGAGATGAATCTCCTTCAAAATAAGAAGGATTTCTAAGGGGTTTTTGCAGTAGAATCATTTATTACATTCTTATTAGACGAACTATAACAAAATATAGTTCCTTAAATCATCAATTTTTCCTTTTGTTAATTATCGGCAGAAGCGTCGGCAATAAAAAATCCTCCCGGCAGTAGTCATTGCCGAGAGGATTTTCATCATTAATCCGGTACCCATTTGCTTCTTTTGAGTTTTAAAAAGATCCATGTTGCTCCAATATGCCATGTTACATAAACAAAAAACGGCACCCACACATTGCTTATCGTCCATTTAAATATTCCCAGATTATCCAGTACATTGGAAAACACAATGCTATATATTGCTGCAATAAAAGCAAACACATATGGCCAAAAATTTTTTCGAGGCAGAAAATAAAAATAAATAACAAAATATATTGACCATGCAATTGGTGGAAAAAAAGGAAACCCAAGAAATCCAAAAGGCCCATAATTAATATATTTGCCAACACCTAATATACCAATCAATAATATCCAAAATATGTCTGCTACAGCGCCAAAAATGATTCCATAAATCGCTAACTTCTTAAATTTTATTCTTGGTACCGCTGCCAAAAGTATTATTGCGAGAATTCCTGTGTAAATTGTATATATTGACCAGTCTGGTAAATCCGCCATTTCAGCATTCCTTTTTTCATAATTTACATTTATTATTTACCAAGGTCATAAAAATCATGCCATGAAGCTTTCAGCACATATTTAAGACCGCTTCTTTTCTTTTTTCAGTTTTACATGTTAAAATTAATAATCAATACTATAAGGAGGTTAGCTCAAACCCACAAGAGATGTAAACAGGAAAGGAGCAATAAAAATGGCAAAGGTTGTTTTAATCATCACCGGTATCCTTGTGATAATTGTATTATCATTCTTCTTAGTTTCTACTGCTGCCGAAGCGATCTTCAACCATAAAGTTAAAAAAGAAGTGGCAGATATCTTCAATGACACGGAGAATAAAAAAGAAATCATCGGGGAAGAAGATTTGTCCGGGCTTCCTTCACCTGTCCAAAAGTGGCTGGAAACCTCCGGGGTAGTCGGTAAGGAAAAAATTGAAACCGTTCGTTTAAAACAAAAAGGATTCATGCGCATAAAAGAAGACGGGCCCTGGATGCCCACTGAGGCGGATCAATACTATACCGTGGATAAACCAAGATTCATCTGGCATGCCAAGGTAAAAATGGCACCGCTTTTATATTTTGCCGGAAGAGATAAGTATGATGAAGGACATGGAAATATGCTGATAAAGCTTTTTTCTGTGATTACCGTGGCAAACGGTACCGGTCCGGAAATCGACCAGGGAACGCTTTTGCGCTATCTTGGTGAAATAGTTTGGTTTCCCACGGCAGCTTTAGCAAGCTACATAAATTGGGAAGAAATTGATGCTCATTCCGCTCAGGCCACCATGACCTATGGAGGGGTAACAGCCAAAGCTATATTTAAATTTAATGACCAAGGCGAGGTTACCGATTATCTCTGTGACAGATATATGACAGTTGACGACGGCTACCGCTTGGAGAAATACTCTGTCCCTATGGAAGATTATAAGGAACTTGACGGATTGCGGATACCCACCCGGGCAGTTGGCATGTGGAAATTACAAACAGGAGACTTCAGCTATTACAAAGCAGAAGTTACCGAAGTAGAATACAATAAGCCGCTGGCTTATTAAGAAATCCAAAATCCCCGGTGTATTCCGGGGATTTTAAATATACGTTTCACTAATTTTTCACATTAAAAAGGCAGACTCTTAAGTAGATCAACCACCTGATTTAGTACCCCTGTTACAAAGGCTACTACAATACCGGCTATCAAAGTTACCATCAGGACAATTTCAGTGGACCTAATCTTAATCCCTCCCAATAATCTTAGACAACTTGTTTCTTCAGGACCTATTTAATTATTCCATTTTAGGGTAGTGACTATACGGCGAATTTTGGCATTTTAGCACTTCACAAATTGTGGTATATTTATATATATATCTATGGTGGTGACATTATGAAAGGTGTTTTTGGTAAACGAAAACGGAAAGTCCTAAAAGAATCTCAAGAGGAAAGGCGGAAGGAAGAGAAAAAAAATGGGGGAAGGCAATGACCGATAGAGACTTATTAAAGTTAATAGCCACACAGGTGGGAACCCTCACTTCCAGATGAGTAGATTAGTTAAAGACATGGAAAAAAACTACTACCACCAGGGAAGTAGTTTTTTGTTTTTGGGAAACCAATTCTCGACAACATGTTTAACAAAAGTTGGCTAAAGGCTATTCTCAGGATACTTTAATTTGTTGTGTAACACTTATTAAAACCCGAT
>JAQVXR010000205.1 GCA_028709045.1 Desulfitobacteriaceae bacterium
AAAAGTACCGTATTGTGCAGGATAGACTGTTTATGTCTGATTACGATAGGTTTTTATTGGAATTAGAAGAACAGACGAATAAAAGGAATCAATAAATCATTCGACATGAGTATGTGTAAGGGATAAGCAAAACACAAGATGTAGCAGAAGGCAAAAACGGGTTATGCAAGATATGACAAAAATGTCAAAAAACCCCAAAATTCTGCGAAGCCGTGAGTATGGTCTATGGATACCGACCACAATATGTAGCATAAAACTGAAGGAAAATAAAAATTTTATGCAAGATGTAGTAAAATAATAAATTAACCGACGTGATTATGTGTAAGGGATAACAGAAAGTTACGGTAATGTTTTGGCTGTTTAACTAATTTAAAGTTTGAAAGGAGACTTTAAATGGAACGATTAAAAAACATAAGATGGAAACAACGATTCATTAATTTTGAGAAATCCTACAAATTATTAGATAAGTATATTGATCAGCCCCTTGATACTGAAATAGAACGAGCCGGTATTATACAATTATTTGAAATTGCTTTTGAACTTTCCTGGAAACTAATGAAAGACTACCTTGAAGATATTGGGTATAGCATGAAAAGCCCTAGAGAAACAATTAAACAAGCGTATCAAACAGGGTTGATTGATGAAGGACACATCTGGATTGATGCCCTTACAGACAGAAATTTAACAGTTCACACTTATGACGAAAAGCTGGCGAAGAAAATGACTGAGGATATCGTTCGGATTTATTTTCCTGAATTAAAAAGACTATATGAAAAACTAGTTAAGGAGTTATAAGCATGTATGGGTTATTAGAAAGAGATCTTAAATATTTAATGGATGCAGTTAAAAAGTATGCAGAAGTAGAAGAAGCTATCTTATTTGGTAGTAGGGCTATGGGGAATTACAAAAAGGGTTCAGATGTAGACCTTGCTTTAATAGGCGAAAAAGTTGATAGAAAAATAGTAAGAAGGCTGAGCGATGACCTAAATGAAGAATATCCCTTGCCATACTTTTTCGATATTGTAAATTATAATGATATTTCAAATGAAGAACTAAAAAAGCATATAGAAAGTGTAGGGAAATCAATTTATAAAAGATACAATAAATAAACGTATAGACGGAATTAAAATTATTAATCCAATTGATTTTATAAGAGAATTGGAGGTTGATCACCCGAGAGCCTTTTGATTATACCGAATGGCAAGGTACATTATGGGAAGGTAAAACCGTTAAAGAAATTAGTGAAGAGGCTATGAAATATAGATCTAATCTATAAAAACATTAAAGCAGGAGTTGGTTTGCATTATAAAATGACCACCAATGGAAATAACATTTGTCTTCGGATGGAAGTATAGAATATCGTAGTGGCAAATTTATCTGTACTGTACACTCTGAAATAGAAAGTAATGAAGAGGGTGAAGGGAAGCCGTGCTTTGTAGAAATGTGATATGTAGTTGTTGCAAATTTTGCAACAACTGCGACTGATGGTAAAACCTATCAGGTTGACTATTATAACCTCGATGTTATTATCTCTATTGGTTATCGGATAAAGCAAGATGTAGTAAAACAATAAATTAATCGACGTGATTATGTGTAAGGGATAAGCAAAACACAAGATGTAGCAGAAGGCAAAAATACCTTATGCAAGATGTGACAAAAATGTCAAAAAACCCCAAAATTCTGCGAAGCCGTGAGTATGGTCTATGGATACCGACCACAATATGTAGCATAAAAATAGTGAAAAATAAAAACTTTATGCAAGATGTAGTTTTACACAACTACTCGAAGTTCTCGATAAGTTGGAATCCCTGATTTAAGGTGCTCCAATGTATAATAGAAGCTGATGGACGGGGTGAACTAATGAACTCGGAAATAATTATGTATCAGACCGAAGATGGTTTGACAAAAATAGAAACTACTTTTGACGGGGATACAGTATGGCTTTCTATTGATCAAATGGCAGAACTATTTCAGCGTGATAGAAGCGTGATTGGTAAACATATAAGAAACATTTTTAAAGAAGGTGAACTTGAAAAGAGTTCAGTGTGGGCAAAATTTGCCTACACTGCTTCTGATGGAAAAGAATATCAAGTTGACTTTTACAACCTTGATGTTATTATTTCTGTTGGTTATCGGGTAAAGTCGCTCCGTGGTACACAGTTTAGAATTTGGGCTAATAATGTTTTAAAAGAGTATCTAAAAAAAGGTTTTGCTATGAATGACGACCTCCTTAAAAATGCGGGAGGAGGTAATTACTTTCAGGAACTATTAGAACGTATTCGAGATATTCGGTCAAGTGAAAAAGTCTTTTATCGGCAAATACTTGATATTTATGCAACGAGTATCGACTACAATCCAAGGGCGACCGAGTCAATTGAATTCTTTAAAATAGTCCAAAATAAAATGCATTACGCTGCCCACGGCCATACAGCTGCAGAAATAATTTTTTT
This sequence comes from Desulfitobacteriaceae bacterium, assembly GCA_028709045.1. Lineage (GTDB taxonomy): Bacteria > Bacillota > Dehalobacteriia > Dehalobacteriales > Dehalobacteriaceae > JAQVXR01. The sequence goes on from JAQVXR010000205.1 coordinate 2,451, forward strand.
ACGGGCCGATGCAGATAAACATTTCATGGGGATGACTTCTTTTGATGGTAAAAGCCTGAAAAAATCTGATGCTTCCATCGCCAAGAATTATTTAAATGAAGATGAAATTAAAATTTTAAATAGATTAGTAGCTGCTTATTTAGAATTTGCTGAACTCCAGGCAATCAGACAAAGGCCAATGTATATGAAAGATTGGATAAAAAGATTAGATGATTTTATTAAAATGAGTGGCAGTGAATTGCTGGAACACGCAGGAAAAATCAGCCATGAAGAAGCTAAAATCAAAGCAGAGATAGAGTACGAAAAGTATAAAGAACGAAGCAAAGAAGAATTAACGCAAGTAGAAAGAGATTTTATTGAACATGTAAAAAGCACTCAAAAGAAGCTTGAGAAGGGTAAGGGTTAATCTAAATCTTTTTATGCTGAGTAATGGATTACATCAATGTCATCGAATTTGAGGGGTTTAAAAAACTGAAAGAAAATAAAAATTTTATGCAAGATGTAGTAAAACAATAAATTAATCGACGTGATTATGTGTAAGGGATAAGCAAAACACAAGATGTAGCAGAAGGCAAAAACGGGTTATGCAAGATATGACAAAAATGTCAAAAAACCCCAAATTTCCGCGAAGCCGTGAGTATGGTCTATGGATAAATACTAGATGTAGTATAAAACACCAAAATGAATACATATCGACCACAATATATAGATTGCAGCAACGAGTATATACATATGATAACTAATTAATATAGGAAATTCAATGCTTTTAGCATTTCAGATATATATTTGAGATTAAGGAAGGAAGTCCTATTTTATGACAGATAGAATTTACCTCTCATCACCTCACATGAGTAATGAAGGTTATGAAATGCAATATATAAAGGAAGCTTTTGATACCAATTGGATTGCACCCCTGGGACCAAACGTTAATGAATTTGAAAAAGAACTGGCCAGTAAAGTTGGAGCAAAACATGCAGCAGCATTATCATCAGGAACCGCAGCTATTCAGATGGCACTTAAGGCTATTGGTGTTGGTGAAGGGGATATAGTGTTTTGCCAGAGTCTTACTTTCTCTGCTACAGCTAATCCGATTATTTATCAGAATGCAACCCCTGTATTTATAGATAGTGATGAACAGACATGGAATATGGACCCCAACGCGTTAGAAGAAGCCTTTGAGAAATATCCAAATGCCAAGGCTGTTTTAGTTGTTCATCTTTATGGTTTATCGGCTGATATGGACAAGATTATGGCAATCTGCAATAGGCACAATGTGGTTGTTATTGAAGATGCTGCTGAATCTTTAGGTACCTATTATAAAGGTAAGCATACCGGCACATTCGGTGACTATGGTATTTACAGCTTTAACGGCAACAAAATCATTACCACCTCTGGTGGTGGGATGTTAGTGAGTAATAATGAAGAAAAAATTAAGAAGGTTAGATTTTGGGCCACCCAAGCCCGGGACCAAGCAAGACACTATCAGCATAGCGAATTAGGATTTAATTACCGAATGAGCAATGTTGTTGCTGGAATAGGCAGGGGTCAATTAAAAGTATTGGACCAGCGAATTGCCAAGAAAAAATACATATTTGAGTTTTATAAAAGAGAACTTGGTGGGCTTGATGGTGTTGAGTTCATGCCGGTAAATGAGTGGAATGAGCCAAATTGCTGGTTAAGTTGTATAACACTAAGTGGACAAGTTAGACCTTTAGATATAATGGAGGCTTTGGAGAAGGAGAATATTGAGTCTAGGCCGATTTGGAAGCCCATGCATTTGCAGCCATTCTTTGAAAAGTATGATTATATCGGCGGAGTTGTGGGCCAGAAGCTTTTTGAGAATGGAGTTTGTTTGCCATCTGATACCAAGATGAGCGATGGGGATTTGAAGAGAGTA
>JAQVXR010000206.1 GCA_028709045.1 Desulfitobacteriaceae bacterium
ATTTTATTTGCACTTAATTCAAAAGAGCAAAGAGCAAAAGCTAGGCACAACCGGGGCTGAGTGGCATTGGATATACGGACTGAAAATCCGCGTGTCGGTGGTTCGACTCCGCCTCGAGGCACCAGGGAAAACAAGACCCCGCCGTTGATTTGGCGGGGTTTTTTGTTTTTCTGTATTGCCCACAAAACACCTTAAATAACCCATGAACATATGTTCTTTTGCACTAAATTTGCACTCTCACTTTGGGGGTTCTTGAGATACCAATTCGTCAAAGCGATCTGCTAATCTGCGACGATTTTTAGGGAGAACGTGCCCATAAATGGAAAAGGTGATTTTAGAGTTGGCGTGACCGAGGCGTTCCGATACCTCATTAATGTAAGCTCCATCGGATAATAGTATGGTGGCGTGGGTATGCCTTAAATGGTGAAACGTCATTCCTTTGTGGCCGTGTCTGGCTGCAAGCCGCCTAAACCTTCCGGCAAAATTATTGGCGTCCAGGGGGCTACCGTCCGGCTCGGTAAAAACAAGTGCCCCTGGCTCCGTGTTGATGCCTTTATCCTCTTGCGCCTTCTTATGCACTTTTAATACCTCTATAACTCTTTCGGAAACATCTACTTCCCGGGTACTGGTTTCGTTTTTAGTGCGGGGCCTTAATTCAAAACCTTCCTCTATTTCGTTTTCCTTAACTTCCACTTCTTCTTCATATATCTTGTGCAATGCCTGGGTTACGCAGATTAGAAATTTATCCCACAGTATTTTCTCCCATGTTAAGCCTAATATTTCAGATTGTCTAAGCCCCGTATAGGAATCGACGAAAATTAGTGAGTAGTCGATATGCCCTTTAATATCTTGCAGGAATTTATCCAATTCTTTTCCGTCCATAACCACCCAGCTATCCTGGGGTTTCCCTTTTTTATTTGCAGGGGTTAAGCCTTTAGCTGGGTTTTCTTCAATTTTACCCCGGACTACTGCCTGGTTAAGTGATTGATTTAAGATGGTATGCACATAGCGGATAGAACGCTTGGACAATCCCTTTTCATAGCGCCCACCATCTACACTAAGTTTTTTATACATATTTAATATATCGTCTGCGGTTAAATCTGCCAGAATCATATCCCCGATATTGGGTTTTAGATTATGCTTGATTATTCCTTTAGCCCTTCTGGTAGTGTTTTGTTCCCATTCCAATAATACCGGCACATCGTTTTCCAGCCAAAAATCCAGCCATTCTCCAACTGTCTCGGTGGCTCTTTCCTCTTCCGGATTTTCTAGCAAATAAATCCAATCCCTTAAATAGGCTTCCGCTTCTCGCTTGGTACCGTAAAATATCCTGGATTTGCGTGGGTATGTTTTTGTCTCTTCGTCCCAGCCCATATTAACAATCAGTTTATATTTTACGCTTTTTATTATTTCAATTATCTTGCCGGTTAATTGCTTCTTCATGTGCTGCGTTCTCCCTTGCTATGGACTGCAAACCTTGCAGGGTATATATCCCGCCTCCTCTGCTTCTTCCTTGCTGCTGAACCAGATTTCATTCTCCAGCTTAATCTTCTGCGCCCACTGACAATCAGGGTAGTGGTACTTATTGCTGTTGACTGAACCCACGTATGTGTGCTGAGATTGGGGCGGGGCTGTAGTCTGCGTGGAATTGTCCGCACAGCCGGATAAAACGGAGAAGGATAACAGCAGGGCAAACATTAGAATCAGGATTATTGCGCGTTTTTGCTTCATGGTTAAACCCCCTTTCTAATTAAAAAAATATTGCTCTCATCAGATATAGCGCCCCAATAAATGCCGCAATCTCTACCACATAAAGAGCAAATTTCTTCAACACATCTTTAATTTTCATAAACACTCCCCCCAAACAACAAAAGAACCGCCTCTTTATATTGTTTACCAGTTCCATGTCCCATCTTTATTCCATCTTGATTTCTCCGGCTTTATCAGTTTTATTTTTTCAAGGGCTTGCAACGTCATGCATCTGCCGTCTTGTTGAAAATATCCTAAATCCCTGCATTCTGGGTCGGGATCGACAGCAAAGGTTTGGGCTGTAATGACACTTGAAATTATTAACTTATTGTCGTTAAACATATCCGGGTTTTCGCTAACCAGCTCCAAAACATAAGGAGGAGCATAGTACACATTTCTCTTTTCGTCTATCAACACTTGTGCGTTGTTGGGCATAACTGAAACTGTGCTTATGAGCAAGCCTATAAAAGCAAGTCCGCCTATTAACGATAAAACAATTTTAATAATTTGCTTTACCACTTCACCCCCCCTTAAAAACAAAGAACCGCCTCTTTGCGGCAGTTCTTGCTATGATTAATCCCTATCCTTTGTAAATAAAACAATATTTCCCTTTATATTGGCCTTTCCCCCTACCTGGCTTTCTTCATTCGGGGTTTCTTTCCATTTTTGTCTGTATTCGTCAAGCCAGATGAGTCTGAACAAGCGTCATTTGAAAGTTTTTTCCTGTATCTGTAAGAATCGGCATGCCCCCTAACTGCCCTTTTTTCTTCCTCAGACAAGTTGTAAAACAATCCTTCTTCTTCTACGGCTTCGGTTTGCTTTCCTAAGAGAAAGTCAGTGGTCACCCCGAAAAAATCTGCAAAAAGCACAACGGTATCAATCGATGGCGAGGCTTCCCCTCTTTCATAGGCTGAAATAGTCTGCTTGGAAAGGTTAAACATTTTCCCAAGTTCTTTTTGCGGTATATTTTTTTGTTCACGCAAAAATCTAAGTCTTTCGGGAAACATTTTATCACCTCATAACCATTCTATAGTCCGCAAACACTGGACGCAATAAAAGCCAATAAAAATTTACAAAAGGGGTTGACAGTCCATTTAGACTGTACTAAAATAAAACTACAATCCATTAAAGCTGGACTGCGGAGGTGGCTTAATGAAAACCAGCAATTATCTTTTAGAAATATGCAAAAAGCACGGAATAACCCTTACCGAGTTGGGTAAACGTGTCGGCAAATCAAAACAATATATGTCTGAACTGGGGCAAGGGAATATCCCGTTGAAGTATGAAATGGCTATTAAAATCGCTACTTCTTTAAACACTACGCCGGATGAGCTGTTTTTAGATGTTATGTCCAGCGAGGATGGCTTGCAACCAACCGGCACCCAGGATTAGTATTCCCCTTTAGCGAGGGATTATGTTCTTTGAAAATTGCATAGACAATCCACACGAAAGGAGGGACAAGCATTGCAACCACTTATGGAAACTGATGAAATATTTGCTTATCTGGGGATTGGACAAACCACTTTCTATCGGATAATAGCTGATGACGATACCTTTCCGGTCCGTAAAATTCGCGGCAGATGGAAAGCTGACCCGGAAGAATTGAAGGAATGGTTTAGGCACCAGCGTTCTACTCCTGACCATCGTAATGTAGTAGAAATCACCAGACCGCGCCGGGGTAGGCCGCCACTAAACAGGACAAGCCCAAAACGGCAGGTTAAATAGGCGGGCACTCCCCCCGGCTCCGTGGCAGACCAGAACCGGGGATTAGTGGAACAAATCGAAGGGATAAATCGGTAGGACAGTATAGAGGGGAGGCATGAGAAGGACAACCACCGTTAGCCTTATTATCCACAGGAAGGGGGTGGGAGTAAATGTCAAACACCGACACGTTTAATCGGGCATTGCGGTCTGATATTAGAGAAAACGGGTTAACCCTGGAAAATGCAGCGGACAAGGCAAAGGTGAGCCTCAGACAGTTTCATCGGCATATCAGGGGTGAGACCAAACAGGGAATCATGCCGTTAGAGACAGCGGCAGAATTGCGAAAGGAGGGGGTTATGAGCAGGGAAACGGCAGAACGGTACATCGAGGTTATTAAGACCGTAATCAGGCTAAAAAAGAAAAAGGGCCGCGGCAATCGCCGGACCCTAACAATTAAAAATCTTCTACACAGATAGTAGCATATTAGCCCGCCAAGGGCAAGGGAAAGTGAGGTAAAGGGAATGAAAGCTACCGGAATAGTTAGGAAAGTTGATGAACTGGGGCGGGTAGTAATACCCAAAGAACTCAGGCGGGTAATGGATATACCCGAAGGAACCCCATTGGAGATATTCACCAACGAGAACGGTGAAGTTATTTTACGGAAATATGAACCTGGCTGCCATTTTTGCGGCCATTTTTGCGGTGACTTGGAGAACTTAATTAATTATTCCGGTGTGCGTGTTTGTAAGGATTGCGTTAATTATATGCACGACAAGGTACACCGCGCGATACGTAAATCCAGTTAACCCCCTTAAATTTATATACCCCGGGGAGGGCCACTCTTCCTCCCTGGGGGACCCTTT
>JAQVXR010000028.1 GCA_028709045.1 Desulfitobacteriaceae bacterium
CCGCCCCTTCATCCAGGCTTTCCCCTCCGGAAAGCTTTGGCTCTTTAGGAAGGAGCATTCTGGCCTTAATAGAGAGGAGTGTAGCCGCCATAACCAAAAATTCACTTGCTAATTCAAGATCTAAAACTTGCATAGTCTCTATATACTCCAAGTATTGCCGAGTAATTTCGGCAATTGGAATATCATAAATATCTACTTCGTTTTTTTCGATCAAGTGGAAGAGAAGATCAAATGGCCCCTCAAACACTTCCAACTTCACCTGATATTTCATTAAATTTTCATCGCTTCCCTGACCATAGCCATTGTTTCGGCAGCTTTATTACGAGCCTTTTCTGCCCCATGTTCTAATATTTCATCAACTAATTTAGGCTGTGCTGCTAATTCTTCCCTTCTTTCCCGGATTGGTTGAATAAATTGATCTAGTTTTTTTGTCAAGTTCTTTTTGCATGCAACACAACCAATACACCCGCCACAACAATCTTCACGGATATTTGCCTGTTCTTCCTGATTATAAAAACTGTGATAGGTGAATACTGTACAAACATCAGGGTGTCCGGTGTCTGTCTTACGAATCCTGGCCGGGTCGGTAATCATTTGGCTGACCTTTGCCTGGATTTCTTTAGAATCAGCATTTAAAGAAATGTCATTGGCATAACTCTTACTCATTTTTCGGTTGTCAATCCCGGGAAGCAGCTTTACCTTAGCCAAAAGAGCTTGCGGTTCAATCAACACATCCGTATTAAATAGATAATTAAATCGCCGAACTATTTCTCGGGAAAATTCCAAATGAGGAAGCTGATCTTCTCCTACCGGAACAGCATTAGCCCGATAAACTAAAATATCTGCTGCCATTAATAGGGGATAACCTAAAAAACCATAAGTTGCTATATCCTTCCCCTCTTGCCCAAACTGGTGAATTTGTTCTTTATAAGTCGGCACCCTTTCCAGCCAGGAAAGAGGAGTCGTCATTGAAAGAAGCAGGTGCATTTCCGCATGCTCCTTCACATCGGACTGTACAAAGATGGCACTTTTCTCCGGATCAATACCTGCGCTGAGCCAATCCAAGGCCATATCCCGAATGTTTTGTTTGATTTCTGATGTATCTTCAAAACCGGTCGTCAGTGCATGCCAATTAGCAATGAAAAAATAGCATTTGTATTCTTCCTGAAGGCGCACCCAGTTTTCCAAAACGCTTAAATGTCCCAGATGCAATTTTCCCGTAGATCTCATTCCACTTAGGATTGTTCCTTTACTCATTACTTTTTCTCCTTTTCATCTTTGCTCAAATCCCTTCTCACATATAAGAGACGCCTGTGGCTAAAAATATTATGCGGACAAGAGCACTGACCACAGGGCCAAGAATCGCACCTGTCACCCCGGTAATAATTAAAAGCATTAAAATTAGCGGACCATATTGCTCCATGCGGTATATATACATCGCCGTGCCCCGGGGAATCAACCCTGCTAAAATTTTTGAGCCGTCCAAGGGAGGCACCGGAATCAGGTTAAATACCGCTAAAACCAGGTTGATCCAAATAAAAGATATACCAAATTTCCAAAAAATCAGATTCGCCGGGATCATACCACGATCCATCAGTCCTAAAAACAATCCGCCCAAATATGCTAATACTATGTTGGTAAATGGCCCGGCCAAGGCTACTATCATCATCCCACGCACCCGGTCTCCCTGAAAATTAAGAGGGTTGACCTGAACAGGCTTGGCCCAGCCAAAGCGGGCAAAAATCAAAAGAAGCGTGCCTAGCGGGTCCAAATGAGCCATAGGATTTAGTGTTAACCGCCCCTGATATTTCGGAGTAGGGTCACCCAAGCGGTAAGCAACTATGCCATGAGCGTACTCATGAAATGTCAGAGCAATTAACACTGCCGGTATATTAATTAATAAATCAGATAAGCTTCCCATTATATTCATCCATTTCTTTCATTTGCAACCATCCTTAAAATTAGTTTGATTTCCTCTTCTTTATTATGCACCAAACTGTCTAAGCGGGCTGCTAAAATCACGTCTAAAAACTCCCGATATTTGGGACCGGGCTTTAAGCCAAGAGCCATTAGATCTTTGCTGGTTGTTTCCGTTATCACGGTTTTTCTGATAGCTAGGTAATATTTCTTCCGTAAAGGAGGTCTCCGGGAAAACATAATCCCAAATTCCCAAATAAACCAATCTTTCTAATGGGGGAATGGGATCCGCCTCCTTTAAAAGTAAAACCAGTTCCTCTTTTAATCTGGCAGAGGATAATTCTTCAATCATTCTATTATTAATCGCTTGATAGGCAAGGTGTAATGTTTGTGGTTCAAAGGTAAATTTGTATCTTTGTTCAAATCTTACTGCCCGAATAATACGTGTCGGGTCCTCAATAAAACTTTTTTTGTGTAAAACGCGTATTATTCTCTGCTCCAAATCCAACCTGCCGGAGAAAAAATCTATTAGCCGGCCAAAATTGGATTGATTGATCCCTACAGCCATTGCATTGATGGTAAAATCCCTTCAGAAGAAATCCTGTTTTAAGGACCCGTTTTTAACGACGGGTAGAGCCGCAGGATATGGATAAGCTTCTGTCCGGGCAGAGACAACGTCGATTTTAAAACCTTTCTGAAAATAAACACTCGCTGTCCCAAATCGTTCATAGAAAGATAACTGTGCCGAGAAAGTTTCAGATAAACCCCTTACACGGCATTATTTGTTAATTATATCAAAACTTCTAATCAGAGTCTATAATACTTAATCCTTCTGGGTTAAAAACCCTGAGAGGCTATCAAAAGAGGTTTAAATAAAAAATTTAGCCGTCCGGCTAAATTTTTTACATTATGCTTCAGCTAATTCTTCATTTTTCAGAATGCCATTTACTCCGGACCATTTCCCACACCGGTCCCCCCACCGGGCTAATACCTGGCTTCCTCGTTGAATGGAAATTACCTCGCACTGGTTGGGACAGCCTCTACATTCAATACTCTTTGAGCTAAAATCTACATCCAAGGTACTAAACCCACGGAACATAGTGCGTCCGGTTCTCGCCGCATACTCACGGGCAAGAATAGCAGCCCCTACCGCTCCCATCACGCCAAAGTACTCCGGAACGATTATCTCTGTTGCCAATGCTTTATTAAAGGCGTCACGCATCCCTACATTAGCAGCAACTCCACCTTGGAATACTACCGGAGAAAGAATTTCCTTTCCCTTTCCCAGGTTATTAAGAAAGTTTCTGACAAGCGCCTCACACAAACCCGCTCCAATATCCTCCAAGCTATACCCCATTTGCTGTTTATGAATCATATCGGATTCAGCAAAAACAGCACATCGTCCGGCAATCCGTACAGCTAAAGTAGCACGCCGGGCCATTTCACCAAACTGTTCTATCGGTATCCCCAGACGTGCCGCCTGTTGGTCCAAAAAAGAACCTGTCCCGGCAGCGCAAACTGTATTCATGGCAAAATCCGTTACCACTCCATCCCGGAGAATAATCAGCTTGGAATCCTGCCCGCCAATTTCGATTACCGTCCTAACTCCCGGTACCATAGATGATGCGGCAACAGCATGTGCTGTAATTTCATTTTTAACTGAATCTGCACCGACAATGACGGAAGCCAAATGGCGGGCGCTGCCTGTCGTACCTACGCCTAACACCTTCAATCCCGGAAGACGTTCCACGGCCATGTTCAAGCTTGTTTTAATCGCTTTTATCGGCTGTCCCTGGGTACGCAAGTATAAACTCTCCCTGACAGCTCCGGATTCATCTAAAACAACCAGATTTGTGCTGACTGAGCCAACATCAATTCCCAAAAATCCATTCATTGTCCTTACTCCTTTTTAAATCAACTCTTCGCTCAAGCAAATCAATAAATGCCTCCAGCCTGGTTAGCATACCTGCTTCACCGGTCTGCTCATCAAAATAAATTGTCATGATTGGAAAATTTTCTTTTTTGCTAACTACCGGCAAAATAGACTGAGCGACAATTTCCGGCATACAAGTAAGAGGAGCCAATTGAATTGCTCCGTCAAAACCAGTCCGGCTATATTTAACTGCGCTTCCCACTGTTTCCTGACCATGACCGCCGACAAAATGCCCAAGATAAGGAGGCGCCATTTTGATATAATCTTTTGTACTTCTTATTGGGATAATTTTCATAAATAGATGATCGTTAATCCACTCGCTTAAATAAATGGACCTGCTCACCTCTACTCCTAATCTGCCCAAGTGCATTTCGATGTTTTGATTAACGTAAGGCTCTAGAATCGTATAAATCTCACCGATTACCGCCACCTTTAACACCGTCTTATCCTTATCTATCGGTATATCATCAAGATTTGCCAATGCTTTATCCCGAGCTTTTAGCACCCCTTGTTTATCCCTTGCCATATCAATATTCTCCAATGCTTGGCGATAAACAGTATCTGCATTCCCTTTGACCAATTCCCGTGCCCGTATTTTTTGCACCTTTTGTTCCACAATATCAATTGCCCGGGCTTTTAACCACGCGAACTTGATAGCGCCAGTTATTTGCCACCAAGGTTTCCCTTGACTGATCAACTTAATTTTTTCCTTTACTTCCGACCAGTGAGTGTCAGGAGGCTCAACCACTATCATTTGGTAATTATACCCAAGGTCCTTTAAAATTTCCCGTTCCACTTGGGCATAATACCCAAAACGGCAAGGGCCCACCCCTCCCGCCATTACAATGGTATCTGCGCCAAGTTCTGCCGCCTCAACAAAATTTCCCATATTGATTTTAAGAGGGATACAGGCAAATTCCGGAGAGTGGCTTAGTCCCAAGGCAAGGGTACGCTTACTGATAGGCGGGGGAACCACTACCGGCACATCTAAATACTCAAGAAGTGCTTTAGCTACAATATGTAAATTACCCATATGGGGAAAAGTGACTTTCATTAACTCACCTTCCGTTTAATCATATCCATAAATGCTTCAATTCTGGTAACAAGACCTGCTTCACCTGTATGTTCATCAATGGTAATTATCATAAAAGGTTTTTGCCCGCCCCTTTTTGCCCAGCGTTCCAACAGCTCACCAACAAGGGAATCCGGGCCACAGCCAAAAGAAGCTAAAAATATGATCCCTTTGATTTCCGGGTTGTTTAAATAATAAAGTCCACTTCCTAAAAGCTGTTTACCAAAAGTCCAAAACATTTTTTTGGGCAGACTGCTGGCATGTTTTTCGATCAATTCATGGGAAACCATTTCCTTGGTTTTAATATCTGCCCCCATTAATTGCAGCTTTTCAATTAAATTCATGTTGATATAATTATCAAAAATATTATAGCCATGACCCAAAAGGGCAATTTGATAAGCAGAATTCTTATTTTCATGCCCGAAAGGCAAATTTCCTAAAACCAAATTCGACTGGTACTCTTCCTGCTTTTTTTCTGCCCATCTCCAAGCAGCTAAAGCTTTTTTATGAGAAACGCCTATAATTTCAGCTACTTCCCCAAGGGCGTTTTTCATAGTGGAATTTTTGTTTCTCATATTGATGTTGACATCTATTAACACTGTTTGGGGGGCAAGAGAAGCTTTAATCATGTCCGGCAGTCCTAAAAGTTTAGGACACATGTATTCTTTTTTTTCCGTGCTCACCACCCTAGGGAGAAACAGAAAATCAACTTTTTCGGCTAACTCCTGTACATGACCATAGAAGACTTTGACAGGCAGGCAAGCCTCGTCCACAGCAGAACTGATACCTGCATTGAGAATATGTTTATTTGTCTCCCCTGAAAATTTTACTTCTAAGCCCAGCCTTTCAAAAAATGATTTCCAAAGATAATGATAATAGTAATAGAGCATGGCCTGGGGAATGCCCACTGTTTTAGTATTCATCTTTCCCTCCTCCGTTTTCTTCTTCTCTCTTAGTAGGATCGTCGTCTTCCCCTTTTGTCATCGGCTTAAAAGCCGGGGCAGGTTTAGCCGTTTGCCGGGTAGGATCCTGAGGGTAAAGGAAACTTGGCCTTTCCCGTTGGGCCGGAACAGGAGTACGAAGCAATATTGTTTTTAAAGCCGTATAGTTAAAAGGAACCAGCGGCCAAAGGTAGGGAACGCCGAAAGATTTTGTCAAACCTGTTACAAGGATCAATGCCAATGTCCCGATAAAAAAACCAGGGATCTTTAAAAAATATACTGCTAATAAAAGCACCCATCTTGCCAGTCGATGGGCCATACCCAGCTCATAGCTTGGTGTAGCAAAAATTGTTGTTGCAGCAACAGCCGTATACATTACCACTTCCGGAGCAAACAAACCAATAGTAACAGCAAAATCTCCAATCATTAATGCCGCAATCAAACCAAGGGAGGTTGTGAGAGGAGCCGGGGTGTGAATAGCTGCCATGCGAATAACATCTACCGCTCCCTCTGCAATGACAAATTGACCAATCAATGGTACTTTACCAACTTTATCAGGTCCAATGTATTGTAAAGAAGGAGGAAGCAATGATGGTTCAATGGATACCAAAAACCAAAGTGGCAGTAAAAAAATTGATACAAAAATGGCTGCAAACCTAACCCACCTTAAATAGACTCCCACTGTGGGACTTTGCCGGTATTCCTCAGCATGCTGAATATGATGGAAATATGTTGCCGGTAAAATTATAATGCTGGGGGAAGTATCAACAATGATCACAATATGCCCTTCCAGAATATGCTGGGCGGCTACATCCGGACGCTCCGTGTAACGAACCTTAGGAAGGGGGTTCCAGTAATTTCCTGGGGTGATTAATTCTTCAACTGATTTTTCCGCCATCGGCAGGCCATCGATATCAATTGACCGCAGTCTCTTTTTTATTTCTTCCACCAAGTGTAAATTTGCAACATCCTCCAGGTAGCTGATACAAACGTCTGATTTTGACCTGCGACCTACCTGCATTACTTCCATCCGCAGACTGCGATCCCTGATTCTCCTTCTTATCAGCTGAGTGTTGATGACAATCGTTTCGGTAAAACCATCCCGGGAACCGCGTACAACTTTTTCCAGATCGGGTTCTTCCGGCATCCTGGCTGCATAATTACGCAGATCAATAATGATGCCTTCGGTTTCACCTTCCACCAAGAGGACACACATACCCATCAGAACAGCATCAATCAGCTTCTCCGTCTTTTCAGCCGTATCCAACTGCATGTATGACAGGTGCTGCTTTTTTAATTTCTCCAGAGTGTTAGGCACTACTTCTTCCCGTTCTAATCTGCCCAGGTTTGCAATAATGTGTGATAAAACCTCATTATCAACAAAACCTTGGATAAAAAACAAAACAGCTTGTTTACCGCCAATTAACATTTCATGGGAAATTACATCATAACTAGGTTCTACTCCCAGTTGTTCTTTAAAAAATTTAAGATTTCGTTTATAATTCCGTGAAAGTGTTTTTAAGTTTTCTTCACTCATAAAAGAAAACCACTCCTTTTTAAAATAAACTTCACTGCCTGGGTAGTAATTTTTGCTCCTCGCTCATAACGGTCATAACCATGCATTTTTCCAATGTCCCCAATTCCTATAATGGTTGGAATATTCAAAGAGTCCAAAACTCCCACTGTATCGCCCTCCAATATTTCATGTCCTGGGGGTTCCTGCATTCCTTCTTTATCCACAGGACCATTGACAATTTGACCGGTCATCGTAATAGAATGTTTTACTTTTACACCATGACAGTGACTGGTATTGGCTGCTACTGCCACCACACCTAATACTTCAATATCCTGGTGCTTTGCGATATATTCAAGAGCCCTTTCCCCTTGCCCCTTTTCTCGACAGCCTTTATCATCCAACATGATTAGGATCGGCTCTTTACGTGCAGTTTTAATTAATTTCACAATATCTTCGCCGCTTAAAGGTGTAGGGTTTCCTGCGGTTGCAGAAATGCAACATCCACCCGTATTACGCGCTACCGTTTCTACCGTCTTTCTGGCAATTTCATCACCGTCTGTAATTATGACAACCTTTTTTTTCATTTTAATCATCCCTGGGGATTAAATATTAATGCCATCAAATACCCTAAAACCACAGCTCCTACCACTCCTACAGCGGTAGCTTCCATTCCTCCTCCAATAGCACCTAGCAAACCGTTTTTTTCTGCCCCGGAAATGGCACCTTGGGCTAGAGAATGACCAAATCCGCTTAGAGGAATAGTTGCACCGGCGCCACCAATATCAATTAACGGTTGATACCACCCAAAAGCACTGACAAAGGCTCCGCCTATGACAACAGCCACAAGAATATGAGTCGGAGTAACGGAGAAAGGTGTTAGATCCATTATTAACTGCCCCAATAGGCAAATTAAACCTCCGATCAAAAATGCCATAAGTATTTTCACCATGTTATTTACCCCTTTTTCTCGTGAATAATTCTAAAATAGATTAACTTGTTTGAAAAAATTCTTATAAAAAGCAAATACAACAATATTATTCCTTTCAATTACAGTTGTCTCAATACCTTATGAATTAATATTTTCCAATGAGACAGCATGGGCTATACCGGGAATTGACTCCCCCTGCTGCATGCTGGTTGGACTAAGTAAAGCACCGGTACCAATAATCAGAACCTTATTATATTTTTTTAACCTTAGGCTTTCCAATACATACCCGCATGTAACTACAGCCGCGCAGGCACAACCGCTTCCGCCGGCATGAGTATCCTGTGAAGAATCATAAATTAAGATCCCACAATCACTGTATTTATCCCCTAACCGGCAGCCCTGCCGTTCAGACAGATGTTCCATCAGAAATTTACCCAAACTACCTAAGTCCCCTGTCAGGATTAAATCATAGTCGTCAATAGAGCGACTGGTATCCTTAAGATGAATTGCCAAGGTGTCGGCAGCTGCCGGTGCCATTGCCGAGCCCATATCATTAGAATCCTTTATTCCTAAATCAATCACTTTGCCTATAGTGGCATAAGTGATGCAGGGCCCCTCTTGCTTTGGCCCAATCAGCGCAGCTCCTGCTCCTGTTACCGTCCACTGGGCAGAGGGGGAGCGCTGGTTTCCCAACTCTGTAGGAAAGCGGAACTGCCTTTCTGCGGTATCATGGTGACTGGAAACAGCAGTCATCACATGAGTCGCATATCCGCCATCGACCAAAACTGACGCTAAGATAAGGCTTTCAGCAAAAGTTGAGCAGGCACCATATAACCCTAAAAAGGGAATTGCCAGCTGCCGGGCAGCAAAATTTGCGGAGATTGTCTGGTTTAAAAGATCTCCTGCCAGAAGAAAATCAATTCCGTCAAGATCTAAATCTGTTTTATCTACAGCACGGTTGACCGCCTCCTGGAGCATCTTACATTCAGCTTTTTCCCATGATTTCTCGCCAAAAAGGTTATCTTTAAGAATCAAATCAAAATTAATTTTTAATGGCCCCTGGCCTTCTTTGGGACCAACTATGGCAGCTGCAGAAACTACTGCCGGGGTATTGGAAAAAACCAGTGTCTGCTGTCCAATCTTTTTCAATAAGGTTCCCCCCTACTTTAAAAAGTAATATACTATTCCAATAACTACCGAGGAGAGAATCCCATAAACAAGAACCGGTCCGGCAATTGTAAACATTTTTGCTGCTACCCCAAATAGATACCCTTCGCGTTTCCATTCCATAGCTGACGATACAATCGCATTGGCAAAACCGGTAATCGGGATAATAGAACCGGCTCCGGAAAACTTGCCGATATTATCATAAACTCCCAGTCCGGTAAGTAATGCTCCTAAAAAGATCATAATAATCACCACTACCGTACCGGCTTCTTTCTGAGGCAAACCTGTCTGGATGATCACGTTGTTGATGGCTTGAGCAAAGGCACAAATAAAACCACCCACAGCAAAAGCTGCTAAGGCATTTTTTACCACCGGAGGTTTTGGTCTTAACTGCTGGATTAGCTCTTGGTACTCAGCTTCTTTATATTGCTGTAGAGAATCTTCAATTTCCTTTTTCAGGTCTGCCAAGAAAATCAACCCTCTTTATGACAATTATTCCTAAAATATTATAGCCTAAATCAGAAAAGCTTATTCCCCAAGCCTGTCGAACAATTGTAAGAAATTATATTTACCTCTTAGCACACCGCTTGGATACATGTTTTTTCAATTATTATTAGTGTTACTCTAATGTAATTATTATTAAGATTACAACTTTTTGGTGGTCAATGACATTTTAATAGTTTATTATTGACCATAATTTGCATTTTGTGATATATTCCTAGCTATAAGATGGCTAATTAGTATATCATAATTTAATTAGCAATTAGTTTAGTGATATATCTTTTGTGTCTGAAAGAAGGCGGGAATAATGAGTAGCAATAATTATCTGGAGAAACTTGATATCATTAATTTAAACTGCGAATACCAGAACCTTTCACCGGCGAGGTTGGTGGAAGCAGCTCTTGCCAGAGGAGAAGGAATGCTGGCAGATAACGGGGCATTAAGCGTTAAGACCGGTAAATATACCGGCCGTTCACCTTTAGACAGGTTTATTGTGGATACAGCGTCAGTACATAATACAATTGATTGGGGAAAAGTAAATCAGCCAATGAGTGAAGATACCTTCTGGAAGATCTTTTATCGGATGACAGCCTTTTTGGAAGAAAAAGATGTCTTTGTCTTTGACGGTTTCTGTGGCGCTGACCCGGATTACCGAATGCCAATTACCGTGATTAACCAATTCGCCTGGCAAAATCTCTTTGTACACCAGCTGTTTATCCGGCCGACAGAAGAGGAGCTTTTAGAGCATGAGCCTAAATTCACCGTAATCTGTGCTCCAGGGTTTAATGCAATCCCGGAAATTGACGAGACACGTTCCGAGGCCTTCGTTGTCCTTAATTTTGACCGGAGAATCATTATTATTGGCGGTACATACTATGCCGGAGAAATAAAAAAATCTGTTTTTACCGCTATGAATTATCTGCTTCCGGAAAACGGTATCTGCCCGATGCATTGTTCCTCCAATATCAGCAGCAAAGGGGATAGCGCTTTATTCTTCGGTCTTTCCGGCACCGGAAAAACTACTCTTTCCGCCGACCCTGAGCGTCGGTTAATTGGTGACGATGAACATGGTTGGTCAGACAATGGAGTGTTTAATTTTGAAGGCGGATGCTATGCAAAGTGTATTAAACTTTCCAAGGAATACGAACCTCAGATTTGGAATGCCATTCGTTTCGGAAGTGTTTTGGAAAATGTGATTGTTGACGATAAGGAAAGAACAGTTGATTTTAACTGTGACGATATTACAGAAAACACACGGGCAGCATACCCGGTAGACTTTATTCCCAATTCGGTAATTCCCGGGGTGGGCGGTCACCCGCGCACCATCATTTTTCTTACAGCTGATGCCTTTGGAGTTCTGCCCCCAATTTCTCAACTTACTCCCGAGCAAGCTATGTACCATTATCTTTCCGGATACACCAGTAAATTGGCAGGTACAGAGAGGGGTATTACAGAACCAAAGGCAACTTTTTCCACCGGTTTCGGGGAACCTTTCCTCCCCCGATTCCCTATTGTTTATGCAGAACTCCTTAGAAAAAAAATAGAAAAACATCAGGCAAAAGTTTTCCTTGTTAACACCGGTTGGACCGGAGGACCTTATGGGGTTGGCAAAAGAATGAATTTGAATTATACCAGGGCGATGGTTCGGGCAGCCTTAAATAGCGGTTTTGTCGGTGTGGAATTCTCCAGGCATCCGGTTTTTAATGTAGCTGTTCCTCAATCTTGTCCGGATGTACCATTTGAAGTTTTAAATCCAAAGAATACCTGGTCAGACGGCACGAAGTATGACAAACAGGCAATAAAACTTGCTAGCTTGTTTAACAAAAATTTTGCTAAGTTTATGAGCATGCCGGAAAATTTAAAAGCGGCCGGCCCTGTAGCAGTCTAAAGGGGAGCAGGCGCTAAGACTAAATGACGGGTTGGATGGAAAATATCCGGCCCGTTTTCTTATTCTCGCTTTCCAATAAATGTGATAAGATTAAGGGAATTGTTTATACTAAAAACCTTATTTTAAATAATTTGTGAATGATAAATGGAGATGAATCTTTTGCCTCTTTGGAAACGCAACTTAACAGGACTTACCTTTTCGCTCTTTTTAACTTTTGCCGCTTGGAATTCCATCATGCCATTTTTACCGCTCTATTTAGAGCAGGAATTGGGAGTTCATGGTGACAGTGCCATAAAATTTTGGACCGGAGCTATATTCGGTATAAACTTTTTGACGATGATGATTGTGGCCCCATTTTGGGGAAAGGTTGGAGATAAATACGGCCGAAAATTAATGATTATCCGTTCAGGGGTTGGCCTAGGATTTGTAATCATGCTTATGGGTTTAGCCCAGACTCCGTTGCAGTTGCTGCTCCTTAGGCTGTTGAACGGGACAATATCCGGCATGAATCCTGCTTCCATTGCCTTAGTTTCCACCAATTCTCCAAAAGAAAAAGTGGGTTTTGCCCTGGGAACGCTCCAGTCAGGTACGGTTGCCGGTTCCATTTTAGGGCCGGTGATCGGCGGCTTTCTTGCCGAATTCTTAGGATTCCGCCAGATTTTTTATTTTACAGGATGTGTATTGCTTTTTTCTACATTGCTGGTGCAAATTTTTGTGAAAGAAATAAATAAGCCGGATTCAGCTGTTCAAACTTCCAGAATGAAAAGCGATATGAAAAGAATTTTTTGCACTACCCCGCTCCTAACTCTTTTTACTACCGGATTTCTTATTCAGTTTGCCCTGCTTTCTACCAATACCTTTGTGCCTATTTTTGCCCAAGAACTATTGCCCCAAGACCGGGAATCTTTATCTCTTTTAATTGGTATCGCAGTTTCTGCCACCGGCGTGGCATCGATGTTTTTTTCCCCTGTCCTTGGCAAATTAGGTGACAGAGTCGGTTCCCAGCGGGTACTTTTTTATAACTTGATTGGGACAACGGTATTCTTGATACCACATATTTTTGTAGGTTCATACCTACAATTTCTTGTGTGCCGTTTCCTTCTTGGTCTATGCATCGGTGGGTTAATTCCTTCTGTTAACGCCCTTATTCGAAAATTTGCCCCGGAAGGAATGGAAAGCAGCACATACGGATACAGTAACAGTTTTATATACCTGGGAATGATGATGGGACCGATAATAGGAGGTATTCTCAGCGGTATTATTGGTGTAAGAGGACTGTTTATTCTGGCAGCATTTCTTTTTTTAGTAAATACTTTTTGGTTTCACAAGCATATTTCCCAAATCAACAGGGACTGCAGAAATTATGCTCTTTAATTGCTTTTCAAATTAACTATCAGCCGCCAAAAATATAAAGAATCGCAAATCTCCCAGCTAAAAGCTTAGGAGAAATGCGATTTTTTTATTATCTACTATAGAAAAACCTCATCATTATAGGCAACTTTAACGTTAGCTTTGTATTCAAACAGTCTTCCGGAGGATACTCCCGCAGTTAGGTTATATACTTCTACACCGCTTATATTCGGCACCGATTTTGACGCTTGTTGAACTGCATTTTCCACAGCATCTTTCCAGCTGCTTTCAGACTCACCGATTAACTCTATAACTTTTACTTGCACTTTGTACTCCTCCTTTTTAAATTTTCAATTTGTTTCATAATTATTGTCCCTCGTATCCTTTTTATTATACCTATCAATAATCTCCAAAAATAATAAAAAAAAAGCGCTGCCTTGCGCTTGTGTTCCTTTTGGAACCAATTTCATTATTAGGAAAGCATTTAAAAAATTAAAAACTATATTAACCACTATTTTCCATAAGCAGCCTACGCAGCAAGTTAATTGCCTGACGCTCCAAGCGAGATACCTGTACCTGGGATATGCCCAGCCTTTCGGCAACTTCCACCTGAGTACGATCTTCGAAAAACCTTAATACAAGTATCTTTCTTAATTTTAGCGGCATCCGCCGCATGACATCTTTAATATTCATCTTATCAAACCAAATATCATCCAATTCACTTTCTGATGCCAATTGGTCCAGTACGTAAATAGGATCTCCCTCATCCTGAAAAACGGTATCGTGAATGGATGCAGGAATTTGTACAGCTTCAAGTGAAGTGACGATATCCTCAACATCTACCCCGAGGCTTTTCGATAACTCACTAAGTGTCGGCTCCCGCCCTATTTCTTTTGCCATACTTTCTTTTGCTCTGTAGACCTTAATAGCTATTTCTTTATATGATCTGCTTACCTTAACAGGATTATCATCCCGAATAAAGCGCCGGATTTCTCCGATAATCATAGGTACAGCATAGGTCGAAAATTTGACAGCAAACGTGGGATCAAATTTGTCGATGGCTTTCATTAAGCCAATTGTTCCGATTTGGAACAGGTCTTCCAGCTCATAACCACGATTTTGAAACCTCTGTACCATATTAAAAACCAGTCTTAGATTACAATTAATTAATCGTTCCCTCGCTATTACATCTCCCTGTCTGGATCTATTCAATAAGTCATTAGTTTCTGCTTCAGACAACAGAGGATAACGCGGAAGGTGCATCTCCGACAACCTCTGCTTCATGATTCCACCTAACTTTCCTTGCGAAAAACCAGGTTTTTCACCATGGTAATTCTCGTCCCTTTTTGTTTTTCTGAATTGATTTCTACGTTATCTGTAAATGTCTTCATAAATACAAAACCAAGTCCCATATGCTCCGAATTAGATGATACACTTACATTTTCAAGCGCCTCTTGGACATCCGGCATCCCAATACCCCGGTCAATAACGTGTATTACAAGACGATCATGATACCGTTCTATTTGAAGCTCAACAAAT
Source organism: Desulfitobacteriaceae bacterium (assembly GCA_028709045.1). Taxonomy (GTDB): domain Bacteria; phylum Bacillota; class Dehalobacteriia; order Dehalobacteriales; family Dehalobacteriaceae; genus JAQVXR01. The sequence continues at coordinate 14,753 of JAQVXR010000028.1, forward strand.
TGATCGGGATCATTACGATAACCATGAATAATTGCATTAGTAACCGCCTCGGAAACAGCAACTTTTAATTCATCCAGCTCGCTTAAAGTCATATCAATCTGGGCTCCGATAGAAGCAACAACCACACGTGCTAATGAAACGTTATCCGGAATACTTTTGAACTGAAGGTTGACAGAATTAACTAACGCCGTATCCATTTCCCTGCCTCCTTACTCACCTTTCTCGCCTACTGCGACGTTACTTTGGGTAATCTCGATAATTTTACTCAACCCGGACATTTCCAAAATTTTGTACACCTGAGGACTTGCATTTTCCACACGCACCGTCCCTCCCACTTCAGTTAATCGCCGGTATCTTCCCAGTATTACGCCTAAACCGGAACTATCAATAAATGAGACACTGGAAAAATCCATAATCAAATGCCGGGCTTGCTTCGTGTCCAGGGCGTTATCAAGTTCTATTCGTAAATGGGGTGCAATAGAAAGATCGATTTCCCCCTTTAACTGTGCATATAACTTGTCCTTTTCATATTCTAAATGTAAGTCCAACGCCAATCCCCCCGTAATGTTTTTCTTCTTATTCTACAGCTTGTTGTTTATGTCCTGCTAAAAAATGGTACTAATACTGTCATAACATGCAATATAGGCACGGTCTAAACCGTGCCTGAATTTTGAATAACTAATTCTGTTTATCCGTCCATTTTTACACAGCAAGCAGCACTGTGCGAAGCATTTTTGAAAACTGCCTAATGATGCTGCCCTTTTCCACATCCTGAGCGGCTAAGAGATCTACTCGGTTAACTTCCTGGTCTTGTTTTAAAACGACAACCTCACCTACTTTATCACCTTTTTTAAGCGGAGCTTCAATATAATTTTTCACATCTAACCGGGTATCAAGTTGAATCTCCTCACCCTTCATTTTTGTGATACCCACATTTTTCGCGGCAACAGCATCTACTGTATCAATCTTTCCTTTGCCGACTCGAACATTGGCTATCTTATCCCCCACTTGATATAAGCCGGCAAATTCAAAGCGGTTAAAACCATAATTCATCAACTTCATGGTTTCCGTAAAGTGTCCATTCACTACATCGACACCCAGCACCACGGAAACCAAACGCAATCCGTTTCTTTCCACAGTACATACCAGATTACGTTTAGCCGCTGAAGTCGATCCTGTTTTCATTCCGTCTGTTCCATCGTACCATTTTAACAGTCTGTTAGTATTCCATAATTTTAGCGGCTTCGGTTCCGGACGAAAATCATATTCATATATTGATGTATAGTCTAAAAATTTAGGTACCTTAAGTGCATAGAGAGCCAGTTTTGCCATGTCGGCAGCGCTGGTATAATGATTATCATCGTGTAGTCCATGACAATTGACAAAATTTGTATTGTTCATCCCTACTTCTTTTGCCTTTTCGTTCATCATTTTTATGAACTCGTCATTTGATCCGGCCAGATACTCTCCAACCGCCACACTGGCGTCATTTCCGGAACCCACAGCAATAGCAATCAACATTTCATGAAGCGTCCTGGTTTCTCCGGCATAAAGATACACCTGGGAACCACCCATGTCTGCCGCATATTCACTGGTCTCTACCGGATCGTCTAAAGAAGCTTTGCCGCTTTCCGTTGCTTCCAAGGCTAAAATCATAGTCATAATTTTGGTAATGCTTGCAGGATACCATTTCTTTTCCGGATTTTGCTCATAAAGCACTTGCCCCGTTACCCCATCCACTAAAATACAGGCTTCCCCTTTAATACTAATATCAGGGGTACTTGTTGCCAAAGCAGTCTGTGTAAATATAAACAAACTTATAACCACTAAGATTACCGGAATCACTCTTTTTTTAAGCATTATCTATTCCCCCCTTGGTTGTCTCAAACTCAAATACTATTTTCATTTTATTGTTTCACTCGAAATAATATGCATAAAAAAAACAGAAATCACAAGATCACTTCTGTTTTTCTCAGAACACCAAAAGACCTTCCCTGGCGGAGGAAAGGCCTTTTAGCTTGAACATAAATCCTGAGGCATATACCTCAAGAATTAACTCATATTTTTATTTTTGATAAGGGGTGACGATCCACTTGAGGCAATTATCCTTTTTGCCTCCGAAAACATCATAGCCCTTAACAATATCATTTAATGGAGCACGATGTGTGCACAGGAAGTTGGTATTGATTTTGCCGGCCTGAATTAATTTAATCAATTCAGGAATCCTATTTGCATTTACCAGACCCATACTGATAGAAATATTCTTTATCCATAGTGTATTCATGGCAAGTTCCTGTGGCTTTTCAAATACGCCGATCAGGGAAACTCTACCACCTGGTCTGACGGCATCTATTGCCATTTCAAAGGTTGGTTTAAAACCATTAGCTTCAATAGTTGCGTCAGCGCCACGGCCATCAGTCATTTCTCTAATTGCATCGCCGGCATCTCCATTTAAAGGGTTAACTCCAACGTCAGCAATTCCCTGTTTTACTGCAAAATCTAAACGTGCCTGATTGATATCAACGGCAATTATTTTGGAAGGTCCCCATAATCTTGCTGTTGTCATAGCACACATACCAACGGGACCGCAGCCCATCACCGCTACAGTATCACCAGGTTCGATCTTCGCATTTTCCGCGCCAAAATATCCGGTGGAGAGAATATCGCCGACGTAGAGGACATCCTCTTCAGTTAATCCATCCGGTATTTGGAACATACCAAGATTAGCATGAGGAACACGAACATATTCTGCTTGGCAGCCATCGATCATATATCCAAATATCCAGCTTCCCGTGGTGCAGTGGGAATAAGTACCACGTATGCAATAGAAGCACTCACCACACTGAGTAACACAAGAAACGGCTACTTTATCGCCAACTTTTGAATTGCGGACGGCAGGTCCAACTTCAACAACTTCACCACAAAATTCATGGCCGATTATTCTTCCGTCAGCAACTTCCGGCATGCCGCCATGCCAGATATGAATATCTGTCCCGCAGATTGTTGAAGTGGTTACTTTAATAATAGCATCATCCGGCTCAATAATTTTTGGTACAGGAACATCTTCTAAACCGATCTTTTCCGGGCCACGATAAACCAATGCTTTCATTGTTTCACTCATTATTATATCCATTCCTTTCGCTTCGCTCAAGGCACAAAACGTAATGAAATAGTTGGCTTAGAGCAAATTTTTTATTATTCTAAACTCCTAGGGATAACAGTTAACTACAAATCACGCGGAGGTGAGTGG
>JAQVXR010000029.1 GCA_028709045.1 Desulfitobacteriaceae bacterium
GCTTTTCCCTTCTTCTCAGGTTTTAATTCATATTGAACCCTGTAATAAAGAATGCGCGGACTGCACTTTCAATGACAACTGCACTGAGAAACCCAGCAAGGATTTTTAGTGTGATTTTCTCGAAGCCTCATTTAGCGAACCCAGCTTATTATTTTGTGTATTTATCCGCCACGGTGGAAGCTCCGCTGGAATCAGGCTTGATATGAGCATCAAAACCACTTCCCACAACCATCCCAATGATTTCTTTGATGAATTCTTTTGTTTTGCCTTTGCTGCCCACATCTAGGTGAATCTCTACGTTTAGATCCTCATATCCTTTTTCCGCTAAAGAAGTTACCACTTTGCTCGCCAGCTCCAAGCTTAATGCCGTTTCATAAAAAATACGCTGGCGCAAGCTGGTAATTTTTCTCTGCTTTTTTTTTGTAATATAGTACCGGGCACCTTTCCCCACCCGGTGAATAACTACGGCACTGGCAAAACAGGTTTCATTGCGCACCTGGGAATCTGAACCAATAATCACCCTAAAGTTATCTTCCGGGGCTTCCTCTATGAAATACACTATATCATCCATCATGGCCGGAAAACTCATCTGACCTTTGGTGGGACTGGTAAACAGCACGATGCATCACCTCTCACTGACAATAGGTTAGCCACCCGGGCAAATTCTTCGATGCTTAATGTTTCTCCCCTTCTTTTGGAGTCTATTTCGCATTCCTCAAGGATTCTCTCCCATTTGTCCTTTGGGCCTAGGCCGGCATTGCTTAAAGCATTGACCATCGTCTTCCTCCTCTGAGAAAATGCGGCTCTAACCAATGCAAAAAACATTTTCTCATCCCGGACTTTTACTGCAGGCTGATCTCGCTTTTCCAGTTTTATCACCGCAGACTCCACTTCAGGGCGGGGGAAAAAAACCGTGTTGGGTACTTGGGTAATTATCTTAGCACGGCAATAGTACTGAATTTTGATGGACAAGGCTCCATAATCCTTAGTACCGGGTAATGCCTGCATGCGCCGGGCAACTTCTTTTTGTACCATTAAAACCATTGATAAAAAATTAAGATGTTCTTCCAATACTCGCATGACTAAGGGGGTAGAAATATAATATGGAAGATTAGCCACAATTTTATAACCCGGAGCGTATCTCTCCCGAGCCGATATCTCATTTGTTAAATATTCAAAATCAATCTTTAGAGCATCGCCATGAATAACGGAAAGATTATTCACCTGGCAAAAATTGTCCTGAAGAGTTTTGACCAGTGCTTGGTCAATTTCCAGCGCAATCACATGCCCGGCCGCTTCAACCAAAGCTTGGGTTAACCCCCCAATTCCAGGTCCAATCTCTACAACTATTTGTTCCTTATCCAGCTCAGCTGCGGCTATAATTTTATCAATAAACTTCCTTTCAATGAGAAAATTCTGCCCCAGGGTCTTCCTTACTTTAATGTCATATTTTTTTATTATTCCTCTGGTCGCACCAGGTGTTGCTATCCTGTCCATACTCGTCCCCCATAATCATCCATAATACAGCTAAAGCTCTTCCATAGTAGGATGCCTAATATTGTTTTAAATTAGACAAAACAACGGAAAACCCTTGAAAACAGCTGTTTCAAGGGTTACCGCCAATAATAGAAATCCTATTATTTTAAAACATATACCTTTACGGCTTTTCTGCCCCAACGCCGGGCTTCCCCTTCCGTTTCTAAAAAGACATCTATTCTTTGTCCTCTAATATTCCCTCCGGTATCTTCCGCTTTACCAAAGCCATATCCTTCTACATATAGCCTGCTGCCCAAGGGAATCTGAGATGGGTCTACCGCAACCGTCCCTACTTTAGGCATAGTACCAGTTGAAGTCCTTCTTCCGGTGTGGGTATAGGCAGTTGCCGTTGTTTCCAGTGCTTTCTCAAACTGAAATCTCTGGCCGCCTCGAGAAGCAAATTGCAGAGTGCCTAAAGCAACGATCTTACTTACCGGTTCTGCCAATACTTTTGTAGAAACTAACTCTTGCAGAATTATTTCCCCATCTTTATAAGTAACTTTTATCGTCTCTTCTTTTAAACCTTCTTTTCCTTTTCTGACAATACGCCGAATCCCTTGTTCTAATTCAGTATCTGATTTTTGTTCGGTATGAAAAGCAATTTTTTGCTTCCGGGTAATTAATTCTTCCGTAATCCGGCATATTTTAATCACCGGTGCATCTTTGGTAAGCAGCGTTTCCAATCCAGGTTCAATAATATCTTTTTCACCCAAATCAATTTCTGTCTGAGCCAAAATATCTCCAACACATGCAGGCAAGGTCGCAATATTTACCTGCTTTCCATCAACCTGAATTTCCGCCTGAAAAGCCCGGGTAATATTAATTGTCTGTTCCTGCTCTACCCGGCTTTCTAAACTTGGCACCACTTGGTCCTTAGGGTAAACGGCAATATCTTTTTCTATGAGCACATCTTCTACTGTTGGTTTAAATGTCTTAGTATGTATCTTTTCTCCGTCAACTACAATTGTAATATCTTTTTCCATCCATGCGTATCCCGCATAACAAAAAACAATCAACAACACTGTCAAAACAATTATAACTGATTTTATTACCCTGCGAGGATGACCTTGGTGCGCGTCAGCGTTTTCCATCGTTCTCCCTCCATAGCCTTCCCATCGAAAAGGTATTAATATTTTAACCTGTTTTATAGTAAACTGTCAACCAACGCCTTTTTCCCTTATATTCGACAATTATGACAATGGCTTTCTATTCTATGGTTATTAACGCATCCTACATTTTATCCCAAATAATTTAATAATATCACGTTTTACATATTGTTTTACTCTCTAGACTTCTTCTGTTGCTGTTCATAATGTAGAAAAAGCCTGGTTTCCCAGACTTTTATTGTTGATAAAGTTTAATTTTCTTTTATCCCATAAATCTCTAATGCATTATTTGTTGTAGCAGCAATTAAGTCTCCCAAAGGTATTCCTCTTAGTTCTGCAATCTTTTCCGCCACCTGACGAACCCGGGCAGGTTCATTTCTTTTCCCGCGGAAGGGGTGGGGAGAAAGGTAAGGACTGTCGGTCTCTATCAATAGACGATCCAAAGGAACCAATCGGGCAATATCTAAAAGTTTATTAGCATTGGCAAAAGTCACGGGTCCCCCCAAAGCAATATAAAACCCCAGGAACATACACTGGCGAGCCATTTCCCAACTGCCGGAAAAACAGTGAATGATCCCCCTGTACTCGCCCGCTTTTTCTTCTTTAAGAATCTCCATCGTGTCGCTATGCGCGTCCCGGTCATGAATAACTACCGGTTTTTTTAATTCCTTTGCCAAATGTATCTGCTCCCGAAAAGCCTTTTTTTGGACCTCCCGAGGAGATAGATCATAATAATAATCTAAACCAATTTCACCAACCGCCACTACTTGAGGTTCCCTTGCCAAAATTTCTAATTTAAACAATGCTTCCTTATTGAGGGTTTTGGCATCATGGGGATGTACGCCAATGACAGCGTACATCCCAGGGTACTGTTTGGCAATCTTTACTGCCAAAACTGATGAAGGGACATCAAAACCAATATTGGCAACCCGGGTTACTCCCGCCTGCACAGCTCTCTCAACCACCTGGGGAAGATCTTCAGCAAATTTTTCGTCATTCAAATGAGCGTGGGTATCAAAAAGCATCTTTTGCCTCCTATTTAATCCTTCCTCCGGATTCAATATTATCTAATGTTAAAACTTCCAGTTTTCCCCCGTGGGAAGCTGCCAGGAGCATGCCGCGAGACTCAATGCCCCGCAGTTTTGCCGGCTTTAAATTTGCCACCAGCACAACCTTCTTCCCCACCATTTCGTCCGGAGTATAATGCTTTGCAATCCCTGAAACAATCGTCCGTACTTCATTCCCTACCCGAACGCTGAGTTTTAAAAGCTTGTCTGCCTTTTTTACTTTTTCACATGATACAACTTCCGCTACTCGAAAATCAATTTTGGCAAAATCCTCAATTGTTATTTCGGGTAAAATAGGTTCAAATTCGGGAGCCTCGGGTGCTTGAGAAACCTCCTGTTTAGGTTGTGTTTCTGAAACAACCTCCTCTTGTTTTCCCAGTTCTTTTATATCAATTCGAGGAAAGATAGGTTCACCCCGGTTAATGGACGTCCCTGTCGGAAACAGGCCCCATTTCAGACTTTCCCATGTATGAATCTCCCCAGCCTGAGAGATTCCCAACTGTGCCCAGACCTTTTGGGGCATCGTCGGCATAAAAGGCGTATACATAATGGCGGCAAGCCTAATCACTTCTGCCAGATTATAAAGTACTGTGCCTAGCTTTTCTCTTCCTTGAGGGTCTTTATTGAGTGCCCAGGGCGCAGCATCATCTATATACTTATTGGCCTTATTAACCATTTTCCCGATGGCAATCAATGCATTGCTGAACTCAAGCTTGTCTAGAAGTTCCTCCACCTGTGCCGGTGTGGCCTGGGCAAGAGAAATCAATTCCTCGTCAAATTCTGTTCCTTCTCCGGGTGCTGCTACCGTTCCGCCTAAAAATTTATTAATCATGGCTGTCGTTCTGCTTAATAAATTTCCAAAATCATTAGCCAGGTCAGTGTTTATCCTGGTAACCAATGCTTCTTCAGAATAATAACCGTCTAAGCCGAAAGGCACTTCACGCATAAGGAAGTAACGAATAGCATCTACGCCGTATTTATCTACCAAGACTAATGGGTCTACCACATTACCCTTTGATTTGGACATTTTACCTTCGGAAAGAAGTACCCAGCCGTGCCCGAAGACAGCTTTGGGCAACTCTATTCCTGCAGCCATGAGAATCATCGGCCAAATAATAGTATGAAACCGGACAATATCCTTGCCAACTAAATGGACATCGGCAGGCCAATATTTTTTGAACAATGAATCATCCTCAGTCCCATAGCCAAGCGCGGAAATGTAATTGGTAAGAGCGTCAAACCAGACATAAATCACATGTTTATCATTAATTGGAACAGGAATCCCCCAGTCAAAAGTGGTTCGGGACACACACAGATCTTCCAGTCCCTGTTTAACGAAATTGACCATTTCGTTTCTCCGAGTTACCGGCTGGATAAAATCCGGATTTTCCTCAATAAATTTCAGCCACCTGTCTGCGTATTTGCTCATTTTAAAGAAATAACTTTCTTCTTTAACTATTTCCACCGGACGACCACAGTCGGGACAAGTTTTGTTCTCACCCAGTTGACGCTCGGTAAAATGAGTTTCACAAGGGGTGCAATACCATCCCTCATATTCCGACTTATAAATATCCCCTTTGTCATAGATCTTCTTAAATATATCCTGGACAACCTTTATATGCCGCTCCTCGCTAGTCCGGATAAAATCATCATATTCAATAAGCATTGCCTCCCAAAGTTTTTTAAACCCAGCAACAATACCGTCAACATACTCCAATGGTTCTTTTCCGACAGATTTAGCCTTTCTTTCGATTTTCTGCCCGTGTTCATCTGACCCTGTAAGAAAACGCACGTCATAACCCTGCATCCTTTTATATCTTGCCATAGTATCTGCGGCTACTGTTGTATAAGCATGCCCGATATGCAGATTATCACTGGGATAGTAGATTGGGGTTGTGATATAAAATGTTTTTTGAGTCATGAAAAAGCCTCCGTTTCAAATAATAAAATTTATAAATTACCTGGTGTTTTTAGTGCGGCAAAAGGTACAAAAAAACCTCCGTCCTCAAAGGGACGAAGGTTTCGTGTTACCACCCTAATTTACCGGCACCTCACGGTACCGGCCTTAAAAGGTACATTATCATACCTTGCTTTGTTAACGGAAAGTCATCCGGTTAAAGCTACTGGGAAATTGCACATTTCCGTTCACCCAACAACTCTGGGGCCATGTTCACCGATCATTTCACTACGGGCTTTCACCTCATCCCGCTCTCTGCCAAGTGATCCCACCGGCTACTCTTCCCCTTCTTCGTTTTTCCATTCTCATTTATTACATTAATTATGATGATTATATTTTTCCTTTTGGGATTTGTCAAGTATCAAGGTCAATAATACCGGCAGTCTAAACAATAAGAAATAAAATAAAATGTTAATTGCTGTCACAAAAACGCAAATAATAATTGCATATTATTGTAACAAATGTTATAATTTAACAAATGAAGTTCTAATTTTTAAATTATTAAAGTGAGATTGCAATTGAAAAGAGGATGTTTGACGAGAAGAAAGCAAAATTATGATAATTAATGTCAGATTATCTCAAATTTTAGGTTGACTTTAGCTGGAACCTTTGGTATTATTTAGGTGAAGCAAATTATGTCGAATTACTGGAGGGGGAGGTGCGCTAAATGATAAAATCAACCGGTATTGTTCGAAAAGTAGACGAGCTTGGCAGAGTAGTTCTGCCGATTGAACTTCGCAGAACTCTTGGCATCGATGAAAAAGACGCCCTAGAAATCTATGTAGACAGTGAAAAAATTATCCTGAAAAAATATGAACCTGCCTGTATTTTCTGTGGTAGTGCAGAAGACGTTCAGAATTTCAAGGGTAAAAACGTTTGCCGCCTGTGTGCAGCCGCAATGAATTCAAATGCAGTTTAGAATCTGCTTGAATAGAAATTATATCGTTATTTAATTAAGGAGGGCGTTTTACCCTCCTTCTTGTTTTGGAAAGTCATAATCTCTATTGTGACTTTTATTCTTTTAGAGATAGATCATACACTGTTCTCTTGGGAATATGGTTACGGTGGGCAACTTCTTTTATCGCTTCTTTTTTCGGCATTCCCGCTGCAACCAATCGGTCAATCTCCTCCTTAAGCTGCCTAAGATCCGGTGCTTCCACCGCTTCTTGAGGCGCGCCGGCTACCACCAAAGTGAATTCTCCTCTAGGCAAATTATTTGTAAAGTAGTTTACCAATTCTTTTAAAGATCCTCGAACGGTCTCTTCAAATTTCTTGGTTATCTCCCGGGCAGCAACTGCTTTTCTTTCCCCAAAAAATTCCTCAAGTTCTTTCAGCGTTTCTGTTAATCGATGTGGAGCTTCATAAAAAATCATGGTGCGCTGCTCAGTGCAGAGCTTATTTAATATTGCTTTCCGTTCTTTTTTTCCGCGGGGTAAAAAACCCTCAAATACAAACCTGGCAGAAGGAAGCCCGGATATCACCAAAGCAGTCAAAGCGGCATTTGGGCCGGGCAAGGCGCAAACTGAAATACCCGCAGAAACCGCTTCCCGGACAATATCTTCTCCCGGATCGGAAATACCCGGCATCCCGGCATCAGAAACCAAAGCTACTTGCTTTCCTTCAATTAAAAGAGACAAAATATATTCACCTTTAACCCGTTTATTATGTTCATAATAGCTGGTTAGCGGGGTCTTAATTTCAAAATGATTAAGTAGCTTTCGCGTATGCCTGGTATCTTCAGCCGCAATTATATCCACTTCTTTTAAAATTTTTAGGGCTCGAAAACTGATATCTTCTAAATTTCCAATAGGAGTCGCTACCAGGTACAATTTCCCTTCCATAATTATCTCCTACCATTTTTTCGGCAAAAAACTTCCTGAAAATATTTCTGTCATCTCTTTCGAATAAGAACCCGACAAATCATAAACATAAAGCGGAGGATACACCACTAAGTCTTTTTTACCGTTCTTTATCCCCTCTACCAACACCAGGTTCGGTTCTTTTTCAGGTCTGGAATAGATAAAGCGCATCTTTTTTGGTTCTATCCCATATTGCTTCATATAAAAAATAATCTCTGCCAACCTGGACGGCCTATGAATCAAAGCTAAACGCCCTTCCGCATTTAACAGACCGGTTCCTTCCCTGACCACATCTTCCAGGTTGCAGAGTATTTCTGCCTTGGCCGCTGCCTTAATCGGAGACATACTGATTCTCCCTGTAGATGCCCTGGCATAGGGGGGATTACTGGTCACCAAATCATATTGTCCCAGGCCAAGAATAGCTGTAGAATTTTTTATATCACCTTGCACAAGGGAAATAAATTCCGTCAACCCATTTAAACTAATGGTCCTTCGGGCCATATCAATAATTTCCGCCTTGATTTCCAGCCCGGTAATTCTCACTTTCCGGGTACGGGCAACAAGCAAGAGGGGAATAACTCCCGTGCCTGTACCTAGGTCCACCACCCGGTCTCCCGGCCTTACAGTGGCAAAATAAGCAAGAAGAACTGCATCTAGAGAAAAACAAAACCACTCCGGGTTTTGAATAATTTTTAACCCGCGCCAGAGTAGGCTGTCAACTCTTTCCTTCCCCTTAAGCATTTACATTCCCTCACCCATTTTTCCCTCTTTATTTAAAAAGCCCAAGCAAAATAAGCAATCTTCCGTACGGGCACGAGCAAAATGCATCGGACAAACATGAAACCCTTCTTCGTAAAGGCGAGCCAAATTCCCAAACCCCTCCGCCTGAGTTTTTTGCGCATAAAGCCTTGTCCGCAAGATCTCGTTTTGCTGCTCCAATTGGGAAACATGACGGCGTAGGGTTTGCACCTCATCCAGGATTTCTGCTACCTTTTCCTCTAACTCCCGCAGAGCCTGTGTCAGTTCCACACCCGTCACTCCTTATAGGTTTCTGTATCCAAATCGTCTACAAGATCACCTGAATCATGATCATCCTTTGGAACGTTTCCTTTTTTCTCATAATCATCGCTTTCATACTTTAAACAGCACATCAACCTACCGCAAATCCCAGAAATCTTTGTCGGATTAAGGGAGAGATTCTGCTGCTTCGCCATCCGTATCGATACAGGTTGGAAGTCCCCTAGCACTGTATGGCAACAAAGCACCCGTCCACAAGAGCCAATGCCGCCCAGCATTTTTGCTTCATCACGCACGCCAATTTGCCTGAGTTCAATTCTGGTCCGAAAGATAGCGGCTAAATCTTTAACTAATTCCCGAAAATCTACTCTTCCTTCAGCGGTAAAATAAAAAATTATTTTACTTACATCAAATGTATATTCTACATCCACAAGTTTCATAGGCAGACTGTGTTCCACGATCTTTTGCTGGCATACTTTAAAAGCCTCTTTTTCTCGCCGCTTGTTTTCCTGGTGAATCTCAATGTCCTGCGCCGATGCCTTGCGAACAACGGTTTTTAGCGGAGATACCACCTCTTCCGGGGGAATCATTTTAGGGCCAACAACTACATGTCCATATTCTACTCCCCGAGCTGTCTCAACAATAACAGCGTCGCCCACCCCCAGTTCAAATTGGGCAGGACTAAAATAATATATCTTACCGGCTTTTTTAAACCTCACACCGACGACTTTCTCCATATCGTTCCTCCAATCTAATCAATCTTTGCAGTTTCATCAACAAGACATCTAAAACTAATTTGGCATTAGCGTTCTGTTCAATCTGCCTTTGACAGTTTTGCACTTCTAAAGCAGCCCGAACTGCTGTTTCTGCTTTAATATCACTATTAACTACCGTTTCAAACACAGAAGGGTTAAATAACAAGCTATCATTCCGAGAAATTTTCGCCACGGCAATATCCCGCAACCAAACCAACAAGTATTCCAGGATGCTTCGTACATTATCCCTGTTTTTATTCCACGAATCAGATATCTTGAGAAGTTGGTGCAAATCTATTGAAGGCAATTGCTCAATCAGTCCTCGCATCTGCTCATGCCACCGATTATCATTGCCCATGTCGCCACACATATTGGTATCTTTTCTTCCGGCTTTAACTGCCTGACAACGGGAAAGAACAGTTGGTAAAATATTATCTCCATTTTCTGCAATTAGTATAAATAACGTCCCTGAGGGGGGTTCCTCCAAAACCTTGAGCAAACTGTTTGCCGCCTCCAACGTCATTTTATTTGCATCCAGTAAAATAACAATCTTGTATCGGCCTTCAAAATGCTTAAAGCTTATCGCCCTTTGCACTTCTCTGATTTGATCAATTTTTAAAGAAGCTCCTCTCGGTTCAACAATAACCACATCCGGATGATTTCCATACCTTATCTTACGGCAAGCTAAGCACTCCCCGCAGGCATAACCTCCTACGGGAAAAAGGCAATTGACAGCCATTGCTGTTTCCAGCGCTTCCTCCAGCATCTTTGACTTATCACCGATTAAAAGATAGGCATGTACCAACAAGCCCAATTTAATGGCCTTAGCAAGTTGTTCCAGCAATCAAAATCACCTATGCTTTCCGAGTAAATGGTCCAATAATACTTTTACCTCTTTAAATACCCGGTCTTTACTTTCACCGGCTCTAATTATTTTAATTCTTTGGGGATATTTCTCAGCCAGATATAAATAACCTTGGCGTACCCGCCGATGAAAGTCAACTGCTTCTTGTTCCAAACGATCTTTTGAACAAAGGCGCAAATCCTTGATCCGGTTCAGTCCCACCTCAGGACTTATATCCAGTAAAACGGTCATATCCGGTAATAATCCGTCGGTTGCCACTTCGTTGACCATATCCAAAAGATCCAAATTTAAATTTCGGCCAAATCCCTGATAGGCAATAGTTGAATCTATAAACCTGTCGCAAATCACAATTTTGCCCTGGGCTAATGCGGGTTTAATCAGCTCTTCTACATGCTGAGCTCGTGATGCCGCATATAATAAAACCTCTGTCCTGTCAGTCATTTTTCTATTTAGAGGATCTAATAAAAGTTTGCGGATTTTTTCGGCTGTTTCCGTTCCACCAGGTTCTCTGGTTGCAACTATATCATATCCTGCTGCAGAAAGATACTCCACAAGCAACCTGACCTGCGTTGACTTTCCGGAGCCGTCCGGACCTTCAAAAGAAATAAATTTCCCGGTCATGCGTCAATCACCTGCCACATCTCATTAGCACCATCCTTCAATCCCTGAATCCAACCGCCTAATGCTAAAATCAGCTTGGTTATTTCTACAACTTCTTTGGTTATTACTTCCCCGGGAACTACCAGAGGAATCCCCGGCGGATATGGACAAACAAATTCTGCTGATATCTCTCCTGCCGCATCATTAAATGCCACAGTTCTTTTAGGCAGCTTTACTGCTTCTCCTGGCGGCATCATCATCTGAGGAATCGGAGCGTAAGGAAGATTTTTATTAATTTTATCTCTTTGCCCCCAATACCTTACCGACAAATCCTTGAGCGCCGATAACAAACAATCAACCGTTTCCCGGGTATCTCCGATAGTTACCATTAAAGTAACAGCAGTAAATTCCGCCATTTCCGATTCAATTTTATATCTTTCCCTCAGTTCAGTGGCAAGTTGAAAACCATTAAGACCCATTTCCCTGGCACTTACTACTAATTTAGTCGGATCTAGGTTCCTTACTGCAGAATAATCTACTAACAATTCTCTATCTAAACAAGTAATTCCTTTGATATTTTTTACTTCTTTTCGAAAATAACGAGTCAGTTCCAGCACCCTATCCATTAAATCTTTACCGTTTACAGCCCAATTCCGGCGGGTCTCGTCTAAAGAAGCCATCAGTAAATAAGACGGGCTGGTGGACTGGAGCGTCATTAGGTAATCTTTTATATTTATTTTTTTGTCCTTTAAAAGCAGCATTCCTGACTGAGTCAAAGCCCCCATAGTTTTATGCCACCCCTGAACCGTCAGAGCAGCACCACAGGACATAGCAGTTTCCGGTAATACCGGAGAAAATTTAAAGTGGGCACCGTGGGCCTCATCCACTACCACCGGCACATTGTTATGGCAGGCAGCATCTACGATCCCGTTCAAATCGGAAGTAAGCCCGTGATAGGTGGGATGCACCATTACAAGGCATTGTGCATCCTTATTTGCCTGTAGTACTGTCGCCGTATTATCAGTATCTATACCTAAGGGGATTCCCCATTCCGGAGATATTTCCGAACCTAAATACACCGGTTTGGCACCGGACAGCACTATCCCGCTGTAAACAGAACGGTGGGCATGCCTGGGAATGATAATTTTCTCCCCTTTGCAACACAGTGCCAAAATACTTGCCAAAATACCCCCGGTCACACCATTTACTAAAAAAAAGGCCGCCTCGCTTCCCATTAACGATGCAGCCAATTCCTGTGCGTCTTTAATCACACCATGGGGATTATGGAGATCATCAAGCCCCTCAACTTCTGTCAAGTCCAGGGCAAGGGATCCTCCCGTAATTTTTCGCCACCTTTCACTTACTCCGGCCCCACCTTTGTGACCGGGCATATGGAAAGGAAGATAATTTGCATTAATACGACGGCAGATTGCTTCCACCAGCGGGGCTATATCTTGATCGTTATTGAGCATATTGCTTACCTGCCTAATCTTTAATTCACCTTCATTATAACAAAAATCCCTCCTAAAATCACGTTTTGTGGTTTCGGGAAGGATTGTCGTTTTTTCTTAAGTTTAAGATGAATTCTGCTGTTTGTTATCAACCCATATTTCTTTTAGGCGCTCCTTTATTAGCGGATAGCATATATCGTCCATTTCCATTTCGGTAATTATTTGTTCACATTGGGAGCACATAAATTTTCCCTTAATAAAAACTCCCTGCACCAATCGAAAATGAGCTACAGTACCACACACCAAACAAGTCGCCCAACTCTTTGAATTCATTATCTCACCCACCTTATCCTTGATGTCAGTATGGACAAATATTGTTAATCTTAATCCTTATTTATAATACTTCGCAGAAAGCAAGGCAGGTGCATTGGCAACTATTTTTTTCTCTGAATACCATTAAAGTCTATGTAATAATCCCCTTCTAAAAGCAGTTCCGATATAGGGACAACCTTATACCCCTGTTCCTCTAATTTTGTCAGCAACGGATCAAGAGCATCATGAGTATATTTCCCCGCATTATGAAATAATACAATATCACCCGGATCTATTCTCGAAAGTACTCTGTTCTGGATTTCTTGAGACGAAAGATCCTTCCAATCGAGGCTGTCAACACTCCATTGAATGGTCTTAAACCCCAACCTGTCTACGGTTTTGATTACATTGTTATTGTAGTCTCCATAGGGAGGTCGAAAAAGTACCGGCTTTTGTCCCGTAATACTTTCAATCATCTGATAATTGTCTTTTAACTCTTTTTCCATCTGAGCCTCTGATAGTTGAGTAAAATGAGGATGACTTGTTGAGTGCATCCCAATTTCGTGACCGCGCTCAGAAATCATTTTGGCAACATCGGGATATTTATCTAACCAAATATTAACCAGAAAAAATGTTGTCTTTACCTGATGTTCGTCCAGAATATCTAAAATTTTCGGTGTATATTCAGCCCCCCAGGTAGCATCAAAACTAATCGCAATCTTTTTTTCCGGCACATCAACTTGATAGATGGGAAGCAGTTTAACTGTTTTTACTACTTTGCTAACCAGATAGTTTCCCCCCCAAACCTGCCCGGGGAAAAGAAACATGCCAAACATTATCGCAAAAACAACTACTCCCATTACCCATTTGTATTTACGCCGGCCTCGCATGTCGATAACAATCAATATTTTCACCTCCGCCAAGGGTTTGGTAATATCTATTCAGAGGTGATAAAAAAAAGTATCAGGCAACCTGAAGAATAAATTCTTTCGGCCTGTGAAGACCCTGGCCTTGACTATGCTCCACCGTTTAAATCAACTCCTGAGTCAACTCAGTCAATTATTTATTGCCAGGTTATTATGGCGAAGTACCTTATAAATTACAGCAGTGATTAAGCGGTCCGCTTCCTTTTCCTAAATCAAGATCAGCGTTTAAAGCACATGTTATATATGACTTAGCCTTTTTCACGCTCTCTTTAATGCTGTAACCGCCGGCAATATTGCATGCAATGGCCGATGACAGCGTGCAGCCGGTGCCATGTGTATTCTTATTATTTATCTTTGGGCAGTCAAACCAGGTAACATTACCATGATGATAAAGCAAATCATCCGCAGTATCTGTTAAATGTCCGCCCTTAATTAAAATATATCCCTCATAATTCTCCCCGATTTTAGCTGCTGATTTTACCATATCATCTCTGGTATTGATTTTGAACCCGCAAAGGCACTCAGCTTCCGGAATATTAGGAGTAATCACAGAGGCAACAGGCAAAAGTTTTGTCACTAAAGCATTGACGGCACTATCGCTGAGAAGTTTGCTCCCGCTTGTTGATACCATCACAGGGTCAACAACAACATTTTCAGCATGATATTCCTTGAGTTTATCGACAATTTTGCAGATGATTTCCGTTGAGGAAACCATGCCGATTTTTATGGCATCAGGAAAAATATCTGTCATCACACAGTCAATTTGTTTTCCTACAAATTCTACGTCTGTTTCAACTACGCCATATACACCGGTTGTATTCTGCGCCGTTAATGCCGTGATTACACTCATGGCATAAATTTTATGCGCGGTTATAGTTTTAATATCCGCTTGGATTCCTGCCCCACCGCTGCAGTCAGAGCCGGCTATTGTCAGTACCTTTTTCAATTAAAATCCCCCATTTCGGCAAAGGAATTAATATAACAATCACTGATCTTTTGTATTTCCCTTTTATCATGTCGGGCTGATATGTCCTCAACTCCCACAACATAGAAACCGGCATTTTTAGCTGTTTTTATACAATGAAAAGCATCTTCAAAGACCACTGCCTCATCAGGGTTACACCCAAATCTGTCTGCCGCCAGAAGATATATCTTAGGATCGTCCTTGCCACAGCCGGCTAAAGCGCATGTAATGATAAACTCAAAATAGTCCGCCGCCCCAAGGCGTCTTAATGCTTCCGCCGCTATTGTGTAATCAGTTGCAGTTACGATGCACATCCTCACATTTTGAGATTTCAGTTTTTGCAGATACTCAAATGCATATGGCTTTAGCAATACTCCGGCTCGGTATTTTTCTTCAGCCATCTTATTAATAATATCAATAATTTCATCTTCACTGGGCGGCAGCGAAAAAGCCTTCTTAAAATACTCTGCCGATTGTTTCAGACTCATCGTTTTAAGTATCTCCGCTAAATCGCGAGGAGGGGTAATGCCATATGATTTTAAGAATTCGTCACCGATATTGTCCCATATTTTCATAGAGTCTAAGAGGGTACCGTCTAAATCAAATATAGCGTATCTTTTCATCATGCAAACAGTCCTTTTGCCAGAGTATACAAATCTGCAGTGGCTTTAGCCACATCCGGCTTGGCAAAAATAGCAGATACAACAGCCACGCCGGCAATTCCGCTGCCCTTTAATTCAGAAATGTTGTTTTGATCAATTCCGCCAATGGCAACCACCGGAATCGATACACTGCTGCATATTCTCTTTATCGTTTCAAAGGAAACTTGATCGGCATCAAGCTTAGTTGATGTACTAAATACCGCACCTACACCAAGATAATCCGCCCCGCTTTTTTCCGCCATAACTGCCTGTTCCACCGTTTGGGCAGACACACCAAGTATTTTATCCGGGCCGATCAGAGCACGTACATCGTTGGCATTCATATCACTTTGTCCTACATGGACACCATCGGCATTAACTTTTAAGGCTACCTGAATATTATCATTTATCACAAAAGGAACATGATATTTGGCGGTAACTTTTTTCATCTCTTCTGCCTTTTTTACAAATTGATCAAAGGAAATATCCTTTTCCCTCAGTTGAATAAATGTTGCCCCGGCCTTAATGATCTCCTCTACCTGCGCATTAAGTGAATTGCTTCCCAGCCAAGATCTGTCGGTTACTACATAGAGGAGCATAGATTTTTTATCGACTTTCAATTTTTATTCCTCCGTTTAAAAGCTCGCCGTCAAGCTTGCTCATATAGTCAATCAGGTAGGTTCTAAAGCCGGATGTTCCTCCTTTTGTCTCTGCCACCTTATTAAATGCCAGTTCCCCGCACAATCCCATGGCACAAACTGCCGCCGCAGTGCTGTCTAAGATATGATCATAGTTTGCCCCGCAATAGGCACCGATCACTGTTGTCAGCATGCAGCCGGATCCGGTGATCTTAGACATCATGGGGTGGCCGTTTTTGATGATGTATGCCTTTTCACCGTCTGCCACAATATCGACGGCCCCTGTGATGGCAATAACCGCACCCGTTTTCAAAGCTAGTTCTTGGGCAAAATTTATTACCTCGTCAATATTGTTTTCATTTACCTCGTCCTTTTCATCTGCATCAACACCTTTGGTTGATCCGCTTCCTGCATAGACTGTTTTAACTTCCGAGATATTTCCCCTGATCACGGAAAACTTCACTTTCTGAAGAAGTCTAAATACTGTATCTGTTCTTAGAGCTGAGGCACCTGCCCCCACAGGGTCTAAGATTACCGGATGATTAATCTCATTAGCCTTCTTCCCGGCTTTGATCATTGAATTAATTGTCCGCTCATTCAGTGTCCCAATATTAATGACAAGGGCATGACAAATTGATGTAATTTCTTCTACTTCCTTAATATCGTCTGCCATGATGGGAGAACCGCCGCAGGCCAGAATAATATTAGCGCAATCGTTTACAGTTACGTAATTGGTGATACTGTGCACCAGGGGTGTTTTTTCCTTCACATTTGCTAAAATTTTTTCAAACATCGTTTCATTCCTCCATTTATTATTATACATAGAATACCAATACCCAGCATTACGGGAAGCGTGACTCCAATAATTGAGTTATATGGCATCAGCATCCGGTAACCAATGACACCTATTGCCCAGATCAGGATATTCTTTAAGTTAAGCAAAGAATTTTCATCCGCTGTCTTTACTTTTAATATATAATAATCAGTAATCAATATGGCAAAAAGAGGGGCAAATACCGATCCAATCAGATACAAGAAGTTTTCATACTGATTCGTTGGAACATAAATCGCAAGGGCAACCCCAATTATGCATACAATAATGGCCGCTAATTTTTCACTGGCATTTTTACTGATATTCACAAAGCTTACTCCGGCTGAATAAGCATCCAAATAAGTTGTCGTAACAGTGGAAAGTATCACTATTAAAAAAGCCGTAAGTCCAAGGCCGGCGGATATTAAAATAGTAAATACGTCTGAAGTGCCTGCATAAAGCGCTGAACCAAGTCCGATGATATACATAAATGTGCTGCCCGCAAAATAACCTAAAGTACTGGAAAGGGTACCGGCCTTTTCATTTTTTACATGCCGCGTATAGTCGGAGATCAGGGGCAGCCAGGAAAGCGGCATCACTACACTAAGCTCAACTGCTGCTCCAAAGCTTAGTGTCTCTTTTAAAATATTATTGTTTGCCGCCGTACCGGAAAACACAGTGAAACCTAAGATTATGGTTAGTATAAAAAGAGCGCCTACTGCAAATATGTTTACCTTTGATAAATTTTTAATGCCCAGTATAATCCAAATGCAAATTAAAGCACCAATAAGAATACACCAAAGTGTAATGTTTTGATAACTATATACTTCTTTCGTCACGCTGTCTAAAGCTATTGCCCCGTTAATAATCATAACTGCCGTCCAGCCGAGAAGCTGGAGAATATTTAAGATGCCAAATAGATAAGAACCATATTTGCCAAACGAAATTCTAGTTGATCCAATAGCTGAAAGCCTACTTTCTGCGCCTATGTAACCCGTCATGTAAAATACAACTGCTCCAATAATATGGCCAAGTACAATGGCCATTGTCCCTTTAAACAACCCAAGAGGTGCAATAAGGGCGCCTGTGAGGATTTCTGCAATTGATATTGCTGCACCAAACCATAACAATGTCTGGCTAAAGCTTGTTGTTTTTATTGTGTTATCCATATCACTGCTCCTTTTATTTTTTACTCCTATATTTTTATATAAAAAAATGAGACGCACCAAGCAGTGTATCCCATTAAATGTTAACGCGAATTCCCTACGTTGG
>JAQVXR010000207.1 GCA_028709045.1 Desulfitobacteriaceae bacterium
ACTCAATCAAATATTTGTGTCCAAGTGTGAATGGATTGCAGTTGACAACAACCGCTGCAGAAAAGCCTCCCTTTTTTCTTCCTAGAGAAATCTCTTTAAGATATTTTTTTATCCCGTCAGATCTGTTTTCCATCAGAACTACTTTTGAAGACACTTCAGCAACAGGATTGAAGCCCATGTCGGAAAAAATAAGCATGTTTTCCGGCTTGGTGTAAATAAAAAGATGAGTTCTGCCCCGACGGTATTGCTCATTTATTAAATGGGTGACAACCCTTGCCGCAAGTCCCTCTCCCTGGTATTCTTTATCAACGGCAATGCATTTAAGTACCCGCCCGCTAAAAGAACCGGCAGCAGCAATTTTGCCGCTGTCGGTCAAAACCATGGAATATTCAATGTCTTTATCCAGGGTCAGCCCCTGCCGGCACAGAAAAGCATCCAACCTTTTCTGGTCACTTTCCGATGTTGGTTTGAGAACCTTTTCCTTTATATACTCCATTTACATAAGAACTCCTTTAAGCTATCTCATCTAAACGTTTTCTTACCTGGTATAAAAACTCTTCCGTATCAACAACTCTTCTCTCAGCTGAGGTTAAAAGCCGGTCGAGATCCTTAGTGATAATGCCATCTTCAATTGTTTGGATTGATGCCTTCTCCAATTTATCGGCAAATGCAACCAGGTCTTGGGAGCCATCCAGTTCTCCGCGCTTTTTAAGGGCCCCAGTCCAGGCAAATATGGTTGCCATGGAATTAGTAGAGGTTTTCATACCTTTTAAATGATTATAGTAATGCCTTTGAACAGTACCATGAGCAGCCTCATATTCATAATAGCCTTCCGGTGATACCAAAACAGAGGTCATCATAGCAAGACTGCCAAAAGCAGTGGCCACCATATCGGACATGACATCCCCATCATAATTTTTGCATGCCCACAATACGCCGCCTTCCGACCTGACAACACGGGCCACTAAGTCGTCAATCAATGTATAAAAATACTCTAACCCGGCAGCTTCAAATCTATCTTGATACTCATTTTCATAAATTTCTTGAAAAACATCTTTAAACCGGTGGTCATAAATCTTGGAGATGGTATCCTTTGTGGAGAACCAAAGATCAATTTTCTCTCCAAGGGCAAAATTAAAGCATGCTCTGGCAAAGCTTGTAATGGATGCATCAGTATTGTGCATTCCCATCACAACGCCTTTATCCTTAAACTCGTGAACCAGCTGTTTTTCTACTTGCCCATCTTCCGATGTATATACCAGCTCAACTTTCCCCGGTTTATTTACACGGTACTCCACATTCTTATAAACATCGCCGTAGGCATGCCTAGCGATGGTAATGGGCTTCTGCCATGTCGGTATGTATGAATTAAGATTTTTCACCATAATAGGTGTTCTGAAAACTGTTCCGTCGAGAATACTTCTGATGGTTCCATTTGGGCTTTTCCACATTTTTTTAAGTTGATACTCTTCAATCCTGGCCGCATTTGGAGTAATGGTGGCACACTTTACCCCGACACCGTATTTTTTAATAGCGGTGGCAGCATCAACGGTGATTCTGTCATCAGTCTCATCTCTCTTCTTAAGCCCCAGATCATAATACTCCGTATTCAGCTCAACATAGGGCTTTAAAAGAATATCCTTGATCATCGCCCAGATAATTCTCGTCATTTCATCGCCGTCCATCTCGACCAGCGGTGTTTTCATCATTATTTTATCACTCATTTTGAATACCTCACCCTTTAATTTTCGATATTTTTCTTTATCCAGGGGAGCTTACCCCCTGTCTTTAATATCTCCGCATCCAGCTCAGAAAGGGTATGCTCTAAATTGATTTTTATCCCCTTTGTCATATTGTTTAAGGTAACTTTGCTCCGAAGATCTCCTACTTGAACTTCTATGAAATCCCCAGGTTCAATCTTGTCATAATCGTCAGGATTTTCAAATGTCAATGGTACAATACCAAAATTAATTAAATTCGCCAGATGGATGCGGGCAAAAGATTTCACAATAACAGCTTTAATTCCCAAATATTTCGGGGCCAGTGCCGCATGCTCCCGGCTGGAACCCTGCCCATAATTATCCCCGCCAATAATAAATCCTCCGCCCTTTTCAAGGGCCTTTTCAGAAAATTTACTATCTACCGTCTCAAACACATGTTTTGATATTTCCGGTACATTACTGCGCAAGGGCAATATCTTAGCACCTGCCGGCATGATATGGTCGGTGGTGATATTATCCGGAAGTTTTATGAGAGCCTCTCCTTTCAATACATCCGGCAAAGGAGGAAATGTAGGTAACGGCTTAATATTTGGCCCATAGAAGACCTTAATTTTTTTAGCCTCCTCGAAGGGCAGAGGTCTGATGATCATATTGTCGTTGATAAAGAACTTTTCCGGCATTATAATTTTCGGGTACTCTCCTAAATCCCTGGGATCAGATAAAACCCCTTTGAGGGCTGTGGCAACAGCTGTTTCCGGACTTACCAGATAAACCTGACCATCCTTCGTGCCACATCTGCCTTCAAAATTTCTATTAAATGTTCTTACAGAGACTCCTGCGGAGCATGGCGCTGAGCCCATACCAATACAAGGCCCGCAAGTGTTTTCAAGTATACGTGCTCCCGCCTGGATAAGATATTTCATCTCACCGCTGTCGATTAAATGCTCAACAACCTGCCTGGAACCTGGGCTGATAATCATATGTAAATCCGGGGACACCGTTTTACCTTTTAATGCTTGAGCAACAACTTTCAAGTCTCTTAAAGAAGAATTGGTACATGAGCCGATTGCTACCTGATTAACCTTTAACCCGGCAACTTCCCTTACCGGTTTAACATTGCCCGGACTATGAGGTAACGCCGCCAAAGGTTCCAGTGTACTTAAGTCGATCTCAATTATGTCATCATAGTGAGCATCTTCATCAGGTAAAATTTCCTGCCACCGGTCTCCTCTTCCCTGTGCTTCCAAGAATTCTTTTGTTATTTTATCACTGGGGAAAATACTGGTTGTGCAGCCGGTTTCCGTTCCCATATTAGTTATCGTTGCCCGGTCAGGAACACTTAAATTTTCCACTCCCGGCCCAAAATACTCCAGTACTTTGCCGAATCCACCGTTTACATTGATCCGCCTTAAAACTTCCAGTATCACATCTTTTGCAGAAACCCAGTCTGAGAGCTTACCGGTAAGCCTTACACCGACAACAGCCGGATATTTTATTCTGAAAGGTTTTCCTGCCATGGCGGCGGCAACATCCAATCCCCCCGCTCCGACGGAAAAAGAACCAATACCTCCTGCAGTGGGTGTGTGGCTGTCGGATCCAATTAAAGTTTTCCCCGGGCAGGCAAACCTTTCAAGAAAAACCTGGTGACATATCCCATTTCCCGGTCTGGAAAAGTACAGTCCATATTTCTGGGCAATAGACTGTAAAAACAGGTGATCATCCGCATTTTTGAAATCTGTTTGTAAGGTATTGTGGTCAATAAAACTCACACTCAGTTCTGTTCTCACGCGGTCAATGCCGATTGCTTCAAACTGCAGATATGCCATTGTTCCGGTTGCATCCTGCGTTAGTGTCTGATCGATTTTTAATGCCGCTTCTTTACCTACAGAAGCGTCCCCTGCTACTATATGCTGTTTTAAAATCTTTTCCGTCATTGTTCCGCTCATTTGATACCCTCCAATTTAGTACTCAATCATTTCGAGCACTATATTCTTTTTCAACAACGTGAATTAATTTCATTAAGGATGTCCAGGTTTTTAATGCAGAAACTAAGACTACTATTGATATCAGTTTAAGAGATTATATATAATAATTATTAAAATTTCCTTTAATAAAATGTCTACCATCTAGAAAAATATGCAAATTTAACCAATGATTGTAAATTTATTATCCTCTCCCTTCTGAAGGATAATAAATAAGGGATAGTAACTTATTTAACGCCGATTAAATATCCGGTAAAACTAATCAGTTATCAAAATTAGCCAAGATTGTATAATTGGTAGATTATAATATAATATAAACAAGGTCATATTTTAATTTTTAAAATGATTGAAGGGTACGATAATGATAAAATACACTTCTATTAATAAATACCTTAAATATTTAAGCAATGAATACAAACTAACATTCTGTATTAATGATTTTACCGGGTTTTTATTGTCCGATCCCAATCTCATGTCAGTTTTACAACCTTATATGATTCATAAAAACCCTTTTTGCCTTTATGTGAAATCAAACAAAACTC
>JAQVXR010000030.1 GCA_028709045.1 Desulfitobacteriaceae bacterium
TTTTTGCAAAATAATGGGAGACATGCTATAATTACTAAATATATCTAGTCCGGGTAATCCAAAGACAAACAAACGGTTCAGGCCGGGTAGCAGGCAGCTGGAGACCCGGGGATTGCTTTGCTTGATTATTCGATAGCCCCGGTAGCCGGGGCTATTTCAATTTGGGGGAAGTGAATAATATTCCCGCCGGACAGCGGAGTGGTAAGAATGGAGACAGAATATATTAAACTTGACCGGCAAAACCCTGACCGGGATATGCTGAAGCGGGCGGCACAACTGCTCCGGCAGGGAGAGGTTGTTGCATTTCCCACAGAAACGGTTTACGGGTTAGGTGCCAATGCCTTGGAAGGGTCTGCCGTGAAAAAAATTTTTATCGCAAAAGGACGTCCCTCGGACAATCCTTTGATTGTTCATATCTCAAGCCTAAACCAGCTTCCGCCTCTGGTAAAGGAAATCCCCCAGGCAGCCCGCGCTCTTATGAAAAAGTATTGGCCGGGACCGTTAACTTTAATTTTTCCCAAAAGCGAGATCATTCCCCCGGAGATAACCGCAGGCCTGGAAACGGTAGCCATCCGCATGCCCGAGCATCCGGTGGCCCAGGCTTTGATAGAATATGCCGGTGTTCCGGTAGCTGCTCCCAGCGCCAATATTTCCGGCAAACCAAGTCCCACGTCGGGACAACATGTCTGGCAGGATATGCAAGGAAAGGTCGCCATGGTTTTGGACAGCGGTGAAACAAGAGTAGGGGTAGAGTCTACAGTTTTAGATATTACAAGAAAACCTCCCATGATTTTAAGACCGGGAGGAATTACTTATGAGGATCTCCAGGAGACACTCGGACAGGTAGAATTAGATCAAGGAACAGGTAAAATGAAGGTTCCCCGCTCCCCGGGGATGAAATATACTCATTATTCTCCGGCGGCGGATGTTTTTGTCGTGACCCGGGGGCCGCAAAGTTTTCCCGGTAAATTTGAAAAAGCTTATCGTTCCTTAAGTGGAGAGGGAAAGAAGGTGGCCGTCCTCATCTCGGAAGAAACGGCGCAGCAGATGGGGGACAGGATCCATCCTCATTATCGTGAGGTGCTGGGATCCCGCCATGATTTAAGAGAGGTAGCCCATCGGTTGTTTTCGGCTTTTCGCAATGCCGATCATCAGGGAGCAGATATTATTTTGATTGAAGAATTTTCAGAGGAGGGGATGGGCGCCGCTGTAATGAACAGAATGATCAAAGCTGCCGGAAATAAGGTCATAAACTAAATAAGCATCGAATACTGTTCAAGTAGCAACCACTGGTGTCGGGGGTAAGAAAGTGGCGGTCTTGTGGTATAGTATACTTGCCGGTTTGGCAACTTGTCTCGGTGGTATTTTGGCGGTAGTGATCCAAAAACCCGGAGGCAGGTTTCTTGCCGCTACTCTGGGATGCGCTGCCGGAATAATGCTGGCGGTGGCCTTATTTGATTTGATCCCCTCTGCTTGGCTATACGGGACATTACTGAAATTTGCTATCGGACTTATTATGGGGATACTGTTGCTGAAGATGTTGGATCTGACTCTTTCGAAAGCAACAATAGGAGTTTCCCGAGAGCGGGATCGGAGGTACTTGTTAAATTTAGGCTACCTGGTGGCGATTGGGATTGCCCTTCATGATCTGCCCGAGGGCATGGCCATTGCCGTTGGATATGAGGCGGCAAACGGCCTGGGCGTAGTCATTGCTTTGGCCATCGGATTACATAATATTCCCGAGGGAATGGCTATCGGGATACCTTTGAAAATGGGCGGCATGAAAGGGCGGGTGATCCTTTTGATCACAGCTCTGGCCAGTATTTTTACTCCTTTAGGCACTCTGATCGGCTTGGTTCTCGTTTCTTTTTCGCAAAATTTTATTTCAATCTTGCTGGCGGCAGCGGCGGGAGCTATGCTTTATATAGTTCTCAAAGAAATCTGGCCGGAGGCGAAAAGGAGACACCCCAACTTTGCCCGACTGGGTATGGCATTAGGCGTCTTAATTATGATCATGGTGAAGATCATTCATTAGTAAAAAGATTTCCTATTGAAGAAAAGGGCAGCGGCACATAATAGAGTTAATCATTGTTTTTTGCGGAGGAAAATTTAATGAGCTTTTCCACAGTAATGCTGGTTGCCATTGCTCTGGGGACGGATGCGTTTGCCTTAGCGATTGGAATTGGAGTTGCCGGAATTACCCTTAAAAAGATCGGTGTTGTTTCAGGGGTTGTTTGTTTATTTCATATTTTCATGCCTCTGATCGGTCTGGGCATCGGTTTAGCCTTGGGTAAACTGGTAGGAGAAATTGCCACTGTCATTGGGGCAATTGTCCTGATCCTTATTGGACTGAACATGCTATGGGAGGTTTATAAAGAGAGGAAACAAGTTTTTTCTTTTTCTCAAGCCAAAAGCTATGTTGCCGCTAAAAAAAATACGAGTAAGTCTCTTGATTCCTTTTGGGGTCTGATAATGCTGGCGGGAAGTGTCAGTTTGGATGCGCTTAGTGTCGGCTTTGGACTGGGAACGATGAAGGCACAGATTTTTGGTACTGTTTTGGTACTGGGGGTTGTTGCCGGTATTATGACGGCAGCCGGTTTTTTTCTTGGCCGGCGCTTAGGCGGCTGGCTGGGTGAAAAGGCGGAAATCGCAGGCGGTATAATATTGGCGGCAGTAGGTGTCAAGCTCTTGTTTTAAAGGAGGTATTTTTTTTGGACAAGTCTCTCACGATTCTTTTTGTCTGTACCGGAAATACCTGTCGGAGCAGTATGGCGGAGGTTCTGGCGAAAAAAAGGCTGGAACAATTGACGCCAAGGGGATTAAAGGTGGAAGTAATATCCGCCGGAACCAATGCTTTTGAAGGTTGTCCGGCGTCAACACAAGCTGTCCGGGTTCTCAAGGACATGGGTATTGACCTATCAGGGCATCAGGCGCGGCAGGTGACACGTGAGTTGGTTGAAAAAGCGGACTATATTTTTACCATGACCAAAGAACAAATGGATTATGTACTCAGCTTCTCTCCGGAAGCAGCGGGTAAGACCATTAGTTTAGATATTCCCGATCCCTTTGGGGGGTCGTTAGATATATACCGGTGCTGTGCCAAAGATTTGGAAACAGCTGTAGAAAAAATAGCGGCGGATATTTTGCATAATATTCAATAGCGGGGGTGAAGCGTTGAAAATAGCACTGGGCTGTGACCATGGCGGGTTGAAACTGAAAGAGATCGTTAAAGAATTTTTGACAAAGGGCAATTACCGGTTTGATGATTTTGGCACATTTAATGAAGAGTCGGTAGATTACCCTGACTTTGCGGAAAAAGTGGCTGAGGCTGTGGCCTCCGGTGCCTATGACCGGGGGGTCTTAATCTGCGGGACAGGCATCGGCATTGGCATTGCAGCTAATAAAGTGCCGGGAATCCGAGCAGCTCTGTGTCATGATGTTTTTTCTGCCCGGGCGTCCCGGGAGCATAATGATGCTAATGTTTTAACGATGGGGGAACGGGTGATCGGTCCCGGCCTTGCGTTGGAAATTGTCAAGACATGGTTGGCGACAGATTTTGCCGGCTGCCGTCATGCCCGTCGGGTGGAGAAGATTAGAAATCTGGAAAAAAAACACCTGGGCAATGGGGATAAATAGTGGATAAAATTTTTCTATGTTTTTAAAGCGGTTACTGTTATACTATAAATTGGAAATTATGGAGCAAAAACTTGCATTTTAACGTCGAAGTATATTGCTAATTGAGAGGAGAAGTAAGAATTTTATGGGTTGTTTTGAGTATTTGGAACAGGTTGATGCGGAAGTATGCCATGCGATCAAGTTGGAGTTAGGAAGACAGCAGGAAAAAATCGAATTGATTGCTTCAGAAAACTTTGTCAGCCGTGCCGTTATGGCTGCCCAGGGCTCTGTCCTTACCAATAAATATGCGGAAGGTTACCCAGGGAAAAGGTACTATGGCGGTTGTGAATATGTGGATATTGTGGAGAATTTAGCAAGAGAAAGAGCCAAGGCTTTGTTTGGTGCGGAACATGTAAATGTCCAACCGCACTCAGGTGCGCAAGCCAATACCGCCGTTTATTATGCCTTTTTAAAACCGGGAGATGTTGTGCTCGGAATGAACCTGGCCCATGGTGGGCATTTGACTCATGGCAGCCCGGTGAATATTTCCGGCAGATACTTTGAGTTTGTTTCTTATGGAGTGGATTCGGATACCGAATATATAGATTACGATGAGGTTGCCCGGATTGCTCGGGAAACCAACCCAAAACTGATTGTTGCCGGGGCAAGTGCTTATCCCAGGGAGATAGATTTTGAAAAATTCGGGGAAATTGCCCGGGAGAATGGGGCTAAATTAATGGTAGATATGGCGCATATTGCCGGTCTTGTGGCTGCCGATTTGCTTCCCAGTCCCATACCCCATGCAGATGTAGTGACGACAACAACACACAAAACATTGCGCGGGCCCCGAGGGGGAATGATTTTTACCCGGGAAGAGTTTGGGGAAGTCATTGATAAAGCAATTTTTCCGGGAACTCAGGGAGGGCCGCTCATGCATGTTATTGCGGCCAAGGCGGTAGCATTGAAGGAAGCGGCCACTCCGGAATTTAAAACTTATCAGGAACAGGTAATAAAAAATGCCAAGGTTTTGGCAGAGTCTTTAAAAAATTATGGTTTCCGGTTAGTTTCCGGAGGTACCGATAATCACCTGCTGCTTTTGGATCTGCGCAACAAGGAATTGACCGGAAAAGCTGCAGAAAATATTTTGGATAATGTGGGGATCACCGTTAATAAAAATGCCATACCTTCCGACCCCCAGAGCCCGTTTATTACCAGTGGAATCCGCATCGGCACTCCTGCTGTCACAACCAGAGGAATGAAAGAGGAGGCCATTGAAAAAGTAGCAGAAGCCATGGATCTGGCGCTGTCTTATCATAATGATCCTGTTAAATTACAATCGGCAAGAGAAATCGTGAAGGATTTGACAAGAACACATCCCATATACCGTTAATCATGTTTTTTCAGCTTGTATTATCATACATGAATGGAGGGCGATTATGTCAAAAGTTCAGGTCTTTGATCACCCCTTGGTGCAGCATAAGCTGAGCATTATCAGGGATGAAAACACCGGTTCGAAAACTTTTCGGGAACTGGTGGAAGAAGTAGCTATGTTGATGTCTTATGAGGTCACCCGGGATTTTCCCACGGAAGAAGTAGAGGTCAAAACTCCGGTGGGACCTGCCGTAACCCGGATAGTTTCCGGGAAAAAGGTGGCAATTATCCCCATATTGCGCGCGGGGTTGGGCATGGTTAACGGTATGCTGAGAATCATTCCCAACGCGAAAGTTGGCCACATCGGCCTATATCGGGATCCGGAAACTTTAATGCCGGTGGAATATTATTGTAAGCTGCCTGGCGACATGGGGGAAAGAGATGCGATCATAGTTGATCCCATGCTTGCTACAGGTGGTTCTGCTACTGCGGCCATTGGGTTTCTGAAAGACCGGGGAATTCGCAATATCAAATTAATGTGTATTATTGCCGCTCCCGAGGGTATCAAGGCTGTACAGGAAGCTTATGACGATGTTGATATTTTTGCCGCTGCGGTGGATTCTCACTTAAATGATCACGGATATATCGTTCCCGGCCTGGGAGATGCCGGGGACAGGCTCTTTGGCACAAAATAAAGGTTTTATCTTTTGAGGTAAGTGACATGCGTAAATCATGGGATCAATATTTTATGGAAATTGCCCATCTGGTAGCAACCCGTTCTACTTGTCTGCGCCGTCAGGTTGGGGCAGTTGCCGTGAGCAAGGACAACCGAATTTTAGGCACCGGTTATAACGGCGCTCTTCCGGGAGCGCCTCATTGTGACAAGACAGGATGCCTGCGGGATCAACTGAAAATCCCTTCCGGCCAGCGCCAGGAAATCTGTCGGGCTCAGCATGCAGAGGCAAACATCTGTAATTTCGCTGCCCGGCATGGGGTGGCCCTTGACGGGGCGACGATTTATGTTACCAGTCGGCCTTGTACAACCTGTGTCAAGGCAATGGCAACCAGCGGTATCAAACGGGTTATTTATGAAGGGGACTATCCCGATTCTTTTGCCTGTCAAGTTGCCGATGAGGTGGGGATGGGACTAATTAAATTTGTCCCGGAAAAGATTTAGAAAATTTTTGGACCAATAATTCAGGGGGTTTTACCCCTTGTTATTGTTTTGAAGGGTGGTATCGGAAAGTGGAAAAAAAGACAATTAGTTTGCCCAGACTGAATAATCTCTCGCCGACGATGGAATCTACTGCCCTGAAATTAATGGAAGAAACAGGGGAACTGGCCCAGGCCATCGGCAAGTTCCGGGGGTTAAACGGGGAAGCGGTGACGGTTGCGGAAAAAGAAGTAGTGAAAATGATTACCAAAGAACTTCTCGATGTGGCCCAAACGGCAGTTTCCATGATGTTTGTGATTGAAGAGGCGTACGGTGTCAGCATTGAAGCTGCGGTAAAGGAACATATTACCAAACTGGTGCAAAAGGGATATATTGCACCGGCCGGCGAGGCGAAATTTCATAACCCCCTGGGTTCTTGATATATTATGGGAAAGGACTGTCCTTTTATGTTGAAAGTGTTATCAGTATTTGGAACCAGACCTGAAGCAATCAAAATGGCTCCGGTGGTTAAAGAGCTTGCCGGCTGCCCGGAGCAGATCCGCTCTAGAGTTGCCGTAACGGCTCAGCACCGGGAGATGCTGGACCAAGTCTTGGAACTGTTCGGAATTACTCCTGATTATGATTTAAACCTGATGCAGCACGGTCAGACTCTTTATGATATTACTGCCGGTGTCTTAAATGGAATGAAAGATGTTCTGGAAAAGGAGTCTCCCCATTTGGTTCTGGTCCATGGGGATACTACGACAACATTTGTTGCCGCCCTTTCCGCCTACTACCGGCAGATAAAAGTAGGCCACGTGGAAGCAGGCCTACGTACTAACAACAAGTATTCTCCTTTTCCTGAAGAAATGAATCGAAAGATGACGGGAAGCCTGGCGGATTTACATTTTGCTCCTACTATGACAGCCAAAAAAAACCTCTTACAAGAGAATGTGCCTGAAGATCTAATTTTTGTTACGGGAAATACTGTGATCGATGCTCTTTTGGAAACGGTGGCAAAGCCCTGTGATTTATCTCAATGCGGGTTGGAAAAAGTGGATTGGGAGAAGAAGGTTATCTTGGTGACCTGCCACCGACGGGAAAATTGGGGTGAGCCCATGGAACGGATTTTTCAGGCAATCAGGACGGTCAAAGAGCTGCGGCCAGAAACCCAAGTGGTGTTTCCGGTTCACAAAAACCCAAAAGTGCGCAGCATAGCGCGGGAAACCTTAGGGGATACACCTGGGGTACATCTGATTGAACCCATGGATTACCAGCCTTTTGCCCATTTAATGGCGAAAAGTTATTTGGTGCTGACTGATTCCGGAGGCATGCAGGAGGAAGCTCCTTCTCTGGGAAAACCTGTGCTGGTGATGCGCGAAACCACGGAAAGACCGGAAGCGGTGGAAGCAGGGACGGTAAAACTAGTCGGGACGACAAAGGAAAATATTATTAAGGAAGCTCTGGACCTAATTGATAATGATTCGTCATACCGGGAAATGGCAGTTGCCGCTAATCCCTACGGAGACGGTAAGGCGGCCCGGCGCATCCTTCAGGCTGTTCTGCGGTTTAGTGAGAGGTGTCGAATATAATGTTATTTTATAATTCTTGAGAATTTAAAGAAAATAAATAACGTTGTCCAAATCTAACAAAATAATTAACAAAAAACAGTTATTTAAACTTGTTCTTGCAATAATTTAGGTCTATGATAATTGTAGCCAAGTTTTTATTTTATTGCAGGCATACGAAATAATTTTGAAATTTAGGAAATTATAGGAAATTTATTTTTTTTAAGGAGGATTTTTACCGGACAAAACGAATTACATAGTTATATTTCTTTTCTTACCTTATATTGGAAGGGAATCATAAAGGGGCATAGGGTTGAATAAGCTTCAATAGGTGGAAGGGTTGTGCAGGATAAGAAGCATGGCATGGCAAAATACATTCAAGTGGCGGCTGCCTTCGGTATTTCCACAGCACTCAGGATATATATCCTCGGGGTTTTAGCAGGAGGTTGGCTGGACAACAAGCTGGAGACATCACCCTGGTGCAGGTTAGCTGGGGTTGTGCTGGCAATTTTTCTTTCTTTTAAGTTTCTCCTGGACCAGTTTGCGGCTCTGGAAAAAGACAGAAAGGGGAAAGGGGAATAATTTTATGTGGATGGATATTGTTAAGTCTTTGCTCATCGGGTTGGGGTTTGGAGTTTTAGTCGGTTTTTTTAACCACTGGCTGGTTTGGTCGGTGCTGAAAAAAACAGACCGGTATACTCCGGCTCAGGCAAAAAATAAATTAATGATGCGGTATATTTTTCGTTATTTCATTAATGTGGCTGTACTTGCCACTTATCTGCTGCACCGGGATACATATGTTTTGATCGGCACAGCGGTTGGATTGTCAGTTTTGGGTAAAATTCTTGCCGTTAATTATTCTTTTTTAAAAAAGGGGGTGAGTTAGGGAATGGAACACGGAACTAGTGTATTGTTTTCGATTTTTGGATTAAGAGTTTCCAGTTATGTCACCACTATGTGGGGATTGATGGCTGTCATTCTTTTAATTAGTTACTTTGCCACCAGAAACCTCAAGAAAGTACCTGGTGGGGCGCAGAACGTGATGGAATACGTCATTCAAGTGCTGATTGACTTTTTCGAAGGAATTATGGGAGAAAAGAGAGCCAAACAGTACCTGCCCATACTCTGCACTTTTTTCTTGCTAATTCTTTTATCCAATTATAGCGGGATCTTGCCTATGGCAGGGCACCTGCCGGGTCTTGCTGCGCCCACGTCAACAATTAGTGTCACCGCAGGATTTGCGATCGTAGTCTTTTTCTGTACCCATTTTTTCGGCATCAAAGAAAAAGGTTTCGGTTATTTTAAGCACTTCCTTCAGCCGGTGGCATTTTTGCTTCCTTTGATGATTATTGAAGAACTGGTACGTCCGCTGTCGTTGTCTCTTCGACTTTACGGGAACATTTTTGGGGAAGAGATGGTAACAGCCCAACTATTTCAAATGGCGCCTTTCTTGGTGCCGCTGGTGATGCAAGCCTTGGGTCTGTTAATGGGATTAGTTCAGGCATTTGTGTTTACGCTGCTCACTGCAGTGTATTTAGGTGGTGCTACAGCTGATCATCATTAATTGATAAATTTGATTTAAGAGAAGGAAACATTTTAGGAAAGGGGGGGAAATAAAATGGAAGGTATGATCGCTTTAGCTGCTGGTTTGGCAATTGGTCTTGGTTCACTCGGACCTGGTATCGGACAAGGTATTGCTGCTAAGGGAGCACTTGAAGGAATGGCTCGCCAGCCGGAGGCTTCCGGGGACATTCGTGTATCGATGATTTTAGCATTAGCATTTATGGAAGCGTTGACGATTTACGGTTTATTAATCGCCTTTATGTTGATTGGTAAAATAGGTTAATAGCCTGAGCCGCCTGGGGAGTAAAAAACTCCCCAGGTAACGGCTTTTTGCAGAGGGGAGGTAAGCTAATTGCATATTGATTATCATGACTTAATATGGGCTATTATAAACTTTGTAGTTTTGCTAGCCATTTTATATAAATTCCTGTATGGTCCTCTGCTCAAAATGATGGAAAACAGGCAGAACGATATTAAAAGCAATATCAGTCAAGCGGAGGAGATCCGTAACGAAGCTGAGACTCTGCGTGTACAGTTAACGGCGGAACTGGATAAAGCTCGGAAGGAAGCTCAAGAGATAATTGCCAGTGCGACAAAAATTGGCGAGGAAACTAAAAATTCAATTATTACCGAAGCGAAAAACAGTGCCGTTAAAATGACAGAAAAGGCTCAGGAAGAGATTCAGCGGGAGAAGGAACAGGCTCTTGCTGATATTAGAAATGAAGTGGCTAGTTTGGCGATTTTAGCTGCCGGAAAGGTACTTGGCAAAGCCATGACGGGGGAAGAACACAAAAAGTTGGTGGATAAATATATTCAAGAGGTGGGCGGTATTCAATGATTAATAAAACTATCGCCAGAAGATATGCCCAAGCCCTTTTTGATATTGCCAAGGAACAAAAGGCAGTAGAAAAATTTGCCCAAGATTTAAAGTATGCCGTTTACAGCATTGAGGATAATGAAGATCTGAAGAAAGCTATATACAGCCGTCTTGTTCCTGTTGAGGCCAAAAAAGAACTGTGCAATAAAATCATTACCGGTAACACCGATCAGATGGTGTCTAATTTTATTAACCTCGTACTGGATAAGTCCAGGGAAGAGTATTTGGTCGCAATTGTTGAAGTATTTGACGAGCTGGTAGACCGGGAGAATAAAATCCTTAAGGCAAAGGTCCGGGTGGCTGATGCTTTAAGCGAAGACCAGCTGAAAAAACTGGAGGAAAATCTGTCCCGGATGACCGGGCAGAATATTAAGGCCAGTGTTGACGTTGATCCGTCATTGATCGGCGGCATCACGGTCAAAATCGGCGATATTGTTTATGACGGCAGTGTCGCAAAACAGCTTGGCATGTTAAAAGAACACCTCCAACAGGTACAGTTGGGAAGATAGGGGTGAGAAAATAAATGAGCATCAGACCTGAAGAAATCAGCTCCATTTTGAAACAGCAGATTGAGAAATATCAAACTGATGTCGATGTATCCGAAGTTGGAACAGTAATAAGCGTTGGTGACGGTATTGCCCGTATTTACGGTTTGCAAAACGCCATGGCCGGTGAGCTGTTGGAGTTTGCTAACGGTGTCAACGGCATGGTGCTCAACTTAGAGGAAGACAACATTGGTTGCGTTATTTTAGGACCCTATACGGAAATTCAGGAAGGTGACGCGGTCAAACGTACCGGACGGATCATGGAAGTTCCTGTGGGAGATGCCTTAGTTGGCCGTGTTGTAAATCCCTTGGGACAGCCTCTGGACGGAAAAGGGCCGATCAAGGCCACCGGTTACCGCCCCATTGAGTTTCTGGCGCCGGGTGTGGTAAAGCGTCGTTCTGTGTATCAGCCCCTGCAGACAGGGTTAAAATGTATTGACTCGATGGTGCCCATTGGCCGCGGCCAGCGTGAGTTGATTATTGGTGACCGCCAGACAGGAAAGACCGCTGTGGCTATTGATACGATTATTAACCAAAAGGGTCAGGGTGTTATTTGTGTCTATGTGGCAATCGGGCAGAAAGCATCAACGGTGGCCAGTGTGGTTCAACGACTGGAACAGTATGGCGCCATGGATTATACCATCGTTGTTTCCGCTGCCGCCAGCGAACCGGCACCGCTTCTCTACATTGCTCCTTATTCAGGATGTGCAATGGGTGAGTACTTTATGTACGAAAAAGGCGGCGACGTTCTCTGTATTTACGATGACCTATCCAAGCAGGCTACAGCTTACCGTGAATTGTCCTTGCTTTTACGCCGTCCGCCGGGACGTGAGGCTTATCCTGGGGACGTTTTCTACCTCCACTCCCGCCTTTTGGAGCGGGCCGCTAAATTAAGCGACGCTGAGGGCGGAGGATCGTTAACTGCTCTGCCGATTATTGAAACTCAAGCGGGTGACGTGTCGGCTTATATTCCGACTAACGTTATTTCCATTACCGACGGGCAGATTTACCTGGAGACAGACCTCTTTCATTCCGGTGTTCGCCCGGCTATTAACGTCGGTCTCTCCGTATCCCGGGTAGGTGGTTCGGCTCAAATCAAGGCAATGAAACAGGTTGCCGGTCGTCTCCGCATGGACTTGGCTCAATACCGGGAATTAGCTGCATTTGCCCAGTTCGGATCAGACTTGGATAAGGCTACTCAAGCGACGCTCTCTCGTGGGGAACGCATGGTAGAAATCTTAAAACAGGATCAGTATTCTCCTATGACTGTTGAAGAGCAGGTAGCAGTGATTTTTGCCGCTGCCAATGGTTTCTGTGACGATATGGAAGTTTCGAAGATTTTAGACTTTGAGAAAGGTCTTTTGAATTACCTACGCGGTTCAAAGAGCAGCATTCTAAAAGCCATCAGGGAAGAAGGAAAATTATCTGATGCGATTACCGACCAGTTAAAAACTGCGATTTCTGAATTTAAGAAAACCATGAAATAAAGTAAAACGTGGTGTGATTTTTACCGCCATCAATCAGCAAAGGTGGTGAAAGAGTATGGCAAGTATGCGGGATATCAGAAGACGGATAAAAAGTATTAAAAGTACCCAGCAGATTACGAAAGCCATGAAAATGGTGGCTGCCGCCAAATTGCGCCGGGCGCAAGAGAGCGTTGTTTCCTCCCGCCCCTATTCGGAAAAAGTTCAAGATGTACTGGGGCGCCTTGCTGCCAGCACCAAGGATTATTCCCATCCATTAATGGAACAAAGGGAAGTAAAGAAAGTGGGGTTGGTGATTCTTACCGGAGACAGGGGTTTGTGCGGTGGTTATAATGCAAATATTATCCGCATGACGGAACACATGATTGCCGGAACGGACAAACCGGTAGGCCTTGTAGCGGTGGGGCGGAGAGGCCGGGATTATTTCCGCCGCAGGGGAATAGAAATTACGGAAGAATACATCAACATCGGTGACAACCCTACCTATATACAAGGAAAAGAGCTGGCCAAGCGGTTAATGGTGTTATACAGTGAAGGTATGTTTGACGAAATTTATATTTTGTATACAAAGTTTAAGTCAGCG
This sequence comes from Desulfitobacteriaceae bacterium, assembly GCA_028709045.1. GTDB lineage: Bacteria > Bacillota > Dehalobacteriia > Dehalobacteriales > Dehalobacteriaceae > JAQVXR01. The sequence continues at coordinate 12,760 of JAQVXR010000030.1, forward strand.
ATGTCGATGATGCCGAAGACGCTGAAACTGCTTCCTGTTCAGCCTGAGGAAGGGGAAGAGATAAAAGAGGTTGAGTATATTTATGAGCCTTCGCAAGCAGGGGTTATGAATGTGCTGTTGCCCTCTTATGTAGAGACCACTGTTTATCAGGCGCTCTTAGAATCCAAAGCCAGTGAACACGGGGCACGAATGACTGCGATGAGTTCTGCAACCGACAACGCAGTGGAGATTATTGACAAGTTGAATCTAACTTTGAACCGGGCCCGTCAGGCTGCCATTACTACGGAAATCTCCGAAATTGTCAGCGGGGCTGCGGCCTTGCAGTAACAGCCGGTGACTAGTGCTTGGTGACTAGTGACTGGTTGCCAAAGAAGATTTCCCTGGCAGTGGTGTAAAAGAATGCATTTTAATAAAAAACCTAAGTGAAAAATATAGAACTCCAATCATCCGGTGACTGTACTGGTAATTGGTAAAGTTGCCAGTTGATGGTTGCCAGTCACTAGTCACTTAAATGTAAGGGAGGTTTAAGAAAGTGGCAATTGGAATAGTTAAAGAAGTCATCGGTCCGGTAGTCGATATTGAGTTTCCTGCCGGGCAGCTGCCGGATATTTATAACGCTGTTACCATTAATAGCGAAGATCAGGTGATAGAAGAAGCAAAAGCAAGGAATATTAAGATAACCTTGGAAGCGATGCAGCATTTGGGCAACAACTCGGTGCGCTGTGTAGCTCTTTCTTCCACCGATGGTCTGCAGCGAGGTATGACTGCCAAAGATACCGGAGGACCAATTAAAGTACCCGTTGGCCGGCCGACATTAGGGCGGATGTTTAACGTCATTGGTGAACCAATTGACGAAATGGGGCCCTGCCCGGCAACCGATTATTTGCCCATTCACCGTCCTGCTCCGGAGTTTGAAGATTTGGAACCTTCTACCGAGATATTGGAAACAGGAATTAAGGTTGTGGATTTGCTCGCCCCCTATTCCAAAGGTGGTAAGGTCGGTTTATTCGGCGGAGCCGGTGTGGGCAAGACCGTTTTGATCATGGAATTAATCAGAAACATTGCTTATGAGCACGGTGGTTTTTCCGTATTCTCCGGTGTGGGTGAGCGGACTCGTGAGGGTAATGACCTTTGGAACGAAATGAAAGAGTCCGGGGTTATCGATAAAACAGCCCTGGTGTTTGGTCAGATGAACGAACCCCCGGGAGCTCGTCTCCGCATTGGATTGACCGGATTGACGATTGCCGAGTCTTTCCGAGATTTTGAAGGTCAAGACGTGCTTCTCTTTATTGATAACATCTTCCGTTTTACCCAGGCAGGGTCTGAGGTGTCGGCTCTGTTAGGCCGGATGCCGTCTGCGGTGGGTTACCAGCCGACGCTGGCTACCGAAATGGGTGCCCTGCAAGAGCGTATTACCTCAACCAAGAAAGGGTCCATCACGTCGGTGCAGGCGATTTACGTTCCCGCTGACGACTTGACTGACCCGGCGCCGGCTACTGCCTTTGCCCACTTGGATGCGACCACGGTGCTTTCTCGTCAAATCGTGGAATTGGGGATTTATCCGGCTGTTGACCCGCTGGACTCTACTTCTCGAATTCTCGATCCCCGTATTTTAGGCGATGAGCACTATCGAGTTGCCCGAGAGGTTCAGGGGATTCTCCAGCGCTATACAGAATTACAGGATATTATCGCGATTCTTGGTATGGATGAATTGTCTGAAGAAGATAAAATTATTGTGGCCAGGGCAAGAAAGATTCAAAGATTCCTCTCCCAGCCCTTCCACGTAGCGGAAGCATTTACCAACATGCCCGGGAAATATGTTCCGCTGAAAGAAACCATTAGAGGTTTCAACGAAATTATTGAAGGGAAACACGATTCCTTGCCGGAACAGGCATTCTTGATGGTGGGCACCATTGAAGAAGCCGTGGAGAACGCAAAACGGTTTGAAGGACGTGGTTAAACATGGCTGAGAATGCAATAAATTTTGAAGTGGTTACTCCTGAAAAGGTGATTATTTCCGGAAACATTGATTCGCTGATTGTGCCGGCGGCTCTGGGTTATCTTGGGGTACTGTCCAATCACGCTCCTTTGGTTACCGCTCTGGAAATTGGTGTTGTCACCTACCGGCAGGATGGCAAACCAAAGAAGATGGCGATTAGCGGCGGCTTTTTGGAAGTAGTCAACAATAAAGCTGTTGTACTGGCACAAACAGCCGAAACCGAAGATAAAATTGATGTTTCCAGAGCCCAGTCGGCTAAGGAGCGGGCAGAAAAGCGTCTTTCTGAACGGAACGCGGATTTAGATCTTCTCAGAGCAGAAATGGCATTAAAGCGGGCTGTGAGCCGCATCAAAGCTGCCCAATAATTATCCGGATGAAAAATTTTATTGAGTAAGGTTATCATCAGGCGGGGTCTTTTCTCCGCCTGATTTGTTTTTAATAGGTTGATAAACAAGGGCACTGAAAAAGTATTTTTATTGCAAACAACAAAGTTGTCATCCTGAGCGTTAGCGAAGGATCTTTGTTGTCCCGTTTATCAACTTTTGAATAATCCCCCCGAGATATGGCAACCCTATTGATGAGTATCACAAGGGGGGAAACTATTGAAAAAGAATATTGCTTTTCTACTGATCGGATTAAGCTTTGTTATCCTGGTAAATGCTTGGGCCAGCTCGTCTGATCCGGTGCTAAAATCTGTTGAACACCCAATGCTGGCTGCTTTTCAGGCATCTGAAGCCTATTTTTCGGATGCAAAGGTACAGGGATGGGCAGAAATCAATCATGATTTTTTGTCGGTAGCAGCATTAAATGATTTAGGAAATAAAGTGGAAGAAGTTTTAGGCAAACATTCTGTTTTAACGCGAAAAGAGATTTCCGATGAAGGTTTTAACAGTTTGGAAATCAGCGGCAGGGCTGAATCGGGAGGAAATGTTTCCGTTATTTTTCAGTCACTTACCAATGAGCGGGAGGAAAATGGCACATACCTGGTGGTAAATATCAGTGATACTCGTGGGGTGGGAGAAATCTTATCGATCCGGGAAAAAATAATGGACATTTTTACAGAGTTTGACCGCACCCCGGAAATAAATGAACTGCTGGTCGGATATGTAGAAGGACAACTGCCGGCTAAAGACTGCCGGAATAAAATAAAAAATATTTTTCAAGCAGCCGGAGGAAAGCTCTTTGGAGGCATCGAAGAAAGCGGCTATATCAGTAAAACCGGATTTGTTTCGAATCTTCCCGCTGTTGTAGAGGTAAACGGGAAACAGGTTAATATGCAAGTAGCTGCATCCTTCAATGAAATTGACTGCCGGACTTATATTTATATTGGGTCCCCTTTGGTTTGCAGTGATTACTAAAAATTTATCTGATAGCTGCACAGATCCTGGATAACGATTTCTAACCCTCATATGGAGTAAAAAATCCATATGACGCTAAGAACTCTGTTTATCTGCAGGTTTTTATAATGCAGGGGGAGAAGGGAAATTTCAGCTCTAAAGGCCGTCTTGCTGGGTTTTATTTGGAAACACATTGATAAAACAAAAAGATATGAGAAGGATATTGATAAAGATTGTTGAATTATGCAGGGAATAGAAGTCAGGGAGGCTTACGATTTGGAAAAGATTGTCATCGAGGGTGGAGTACCTCTTGTCGGCACTGTTGTTGTCAGTGCTGCTAAAAATGCGGTACTTCCGGTTATAGCTGCTTCTCTCCTTGCAGGCGAAACATGCAAGCTGTGTGATATTCCGCACCTGGCAGACGTGGAAGCTATCAATGAGGTCCTAGGATATTTAGGGGCCAAGGTTCGGTTTGCCGATGGTGAACTAATAGTAGATTCCTCTACTTTGACAAATATTGAAGCGCCATATGAATGTATGCGGCGGATGCGCGCTTCATTTCTTATTATGGGACCTCTTTTGGCACGGATGGGGCGGGCAAGAATGTCGCTGCCCGGCGGCTGTGCTATTGGCAGCAGGCCCATTGATCTTCATTTGAAAGGGTTTGAAGCGCTGGGGGCAAATATTACCATTGGACACGGCTATATTGAAGCAGAAGCAAAGAATCTAATCGGAAATAAGGTTTATCTTGACTTCCCTAGTGTAGGGGCAACGGAAAACATTATGATGGCGGCTTCAATGGCCGAAGGAACCACCATTATTGAGAATGCCGCTGAGGAACCGGAGATCGTTGATTTGGCCAATTTTCTAAATCAAATGGGGGCAAAAATCAAAGGTGCCGGTACCAAAATAATTAAGGTGGACGGTGTGGAAAGACTGCACGGAGCGACCCATACCGTGATTCCCGATAGAGTGGAAGCAGGTAGTTTTATGGTGGCGGCAGCTGCTACCCGGGGGAATGTACTGGTTGCCAATGTAATTGAAGATCATTTAAAATCGGTTGTTGCCAAGCTGAAGGAAGTTGGGGTAGAGATTACTGAGGAGAATGATGGGTTAAGAGTGATTGGCCCGGAAATAATTCATCCGGTGGATATTAAGACCCTCCCTTATCCCGGTTTTCCTACCGATATGCAAGCCCAGTTTATGGCATTGATGACCATTTCCCAAGGGACCAGTGTGATAACTGAAACAGTCTTTGAAAACAGATTTATGCATGTGGCGGAGCTAAAACGGATGTCGGCGGATATTCGGATTGAAGGCCACAGCTCAATTGTGAAAGGAGTACCTAAGCTGACTGGGGCTGAAGTGAAGGCGACAGATCTTAGGGCTGGTGCAGCACTGACCATAGCCGCTCTGGTAGCGGAAGGGAAAACAAAGATTGGCTGTGTCCACCATTTGGACCGAGGTTATGAAAACCTGGTTGAAAAATTTCAAGGATTGGGTGCAAGAATATCCAGAATAGATGAGTAGAAAATGAGGCGCTGAAA
>JAQVXR010000208.1 GCA_028709045.1 Desulfitobacteriaceae bacterium
ATAAAAACGATCATGTTGACCCCGAGGAATGTGACAACATTGCTAAGGAACTGTTTTTTAGTAAGACACTTCGTCCCCAGTGGGATGCACAAGCTTTGCTCAACATCGGTTTTCGCCGTCTTTGGATCGATGCCAATGTTTCAGATAGGATTTGGGATGAAGAAGAAAATATCCTCAACCGATCAACTCCTATGTTTTTGATTTGCGGGAAAAAATAAGCAGTAGTATTTCAAGGTCTCATCATAAGAGGAGCACAATGAGAAAAAGTGATAGTTTAAAAGGGATCAGAAAAGTATTCAACCGAGATGATCCCCAGATGCCGATCATTATTGTTTTATTGATCATTGTGGCGGTATTATCGATTATCTTGGCAATTGGTCTTGGACCTGTTAGCATCGCTCCCGGTACCGTGGCACAAATTATCGGCAGCCGAATCCCTTTTATAGAAAATGATATTTTACCCACCTGGACCAACGTGGAGGAAAATATTGTTTGGGGACTGCGTTTTCCTAGAGTTTTACTGGGAATGATCGTGGGAGCATCCCTTTCTATGACAGGTGTAGCGATGCAAGCTCTTGTCAGAAATCATCTTGCTGACCCCTTTATATTGGGTGTATCTTCCGGAGCTGCCGCTACAGCAACTCTGGGCATGCTGTTTGGGGTCTTTTCCTTTTTGGGTGTTTATTCATTATCTATCAGTGCCTTTCTCGGTGCGGCCATTACCATTATCCTGGTTTATACCATTTCCCGGGTGCGGGGAAGAATCAATATCACTCAGTTGCTGTTATCAGGAGTGGCGCTTTCCATGATCATGGATGCCATCACGCGAATCATCACTTTGAGCGCCCCTAATGCATTAGGTTTACATAACGTGACCTTTTGGCTGTCGGGGAGCTTGGCAGGGACCAAGTGGGGCTATTTAACCCTTCCCTTTGTCGTAATCATTATTTGTATGGTTATTTTATTAGTCAATCACCGAGCCTTAAACGCTCTTTTAATGGGTGATGAGACGGCAGGGACCCTGGGCTTTAATGTAGGCCGATTGCAAAAAATACTGGTTTTGGTGTCATCGCTGATGGCGGGAACAACCATTGCGGTCAGCGGCACTATTGGCTTTATCGGGTTGATGGTTCCCCATTTTACCCGTCTCCTGATTGGATCTGATCATAAAAGAGTACTTCCGGTTTGCGCCTTGATTGGCGGTATTTTAGTTGTCTGGGTAGACGTAGCCGCGCGACTTGTGATCGCTCCTGAAGAATTGCCCTTGGGCATTTTAACTGCTATTTTTGGCGGACCCATATTTATCTGGTTATTGAAACGAAATACAGGAAAATAGTGAGGTGGAAAAAATGAAATTACAGGTAGAAAACTTAAGCTTTGCGTATGACCACAAACCGATTCTGGAAGACATTTCTCTCAACGTCACAAAAGGAGAATTCATCGGCCTCATCGGTCCCAATGGCAGCGGCAAATCAACGATTCTGAAGAATCTTTATCGAGCCCTTAAGCCGGATTCAGGTGAAGTGAAATTAGACGGAAGGAATTTATTTAGATTATCCCATAAACAGGCTGCGACCCAAATAGGCGTGGTCTCTCAAGAAGATGTGCTCCCCTTTGACTTCAAAGTGGAAGAAATTGTGGCTATGGGACGAAGCCCTTACAAAAAGATTTTTGACGGAGACAGTCAAAAGGATAAAGAAATTGTCAGGAACGCTTTGGCATGTCTTGGTATGGAGGATATGGCCAAAAGAGAGTTTTTGCACTTGTCCGGCGGGGAAAAACAAAGGGTATTGATTGCTCGAGTTATTGCCCAGGAAACAGATTTTTTGATTTTAGACGAACCCACCAATCATCTGGATATTGGCTATCAACTGCAGATATTTGATTTTGTGAAACATCTGAATGCCACCGTCTTGACGGCAATCCACGACTTGAATATTGCCGCATTGTACTGTGACAGGATCTATGTATTAAAAAACGGCCGGATATTTAAAACCGGCACTCCGGAAGAGGTGTTGACGCCGGAAATCATTTCTGATGTTTATGGCATTGAAGCTGATGTAAGAACACATCCCATCACGAATAAAATCACCATTACCTTTTTGCCCCACAGCATAAATTATAATTAAGATAGGGGAATACGAAATGAAAAAGAAAAAACTATTATTTTTGTTCTTATGTGCCATGCTTATTTTGATTCCGCTATTATCCGGGTGCAGCAACAATAACAATGTTCCCGAGAATCAAGGTGAAACTGAAAATACGGGTGATAACGAAAAACTAACCCTTGACAATTACGGCAGGGAAGTGGTGATAGAAGCCATGCCTCAAAAGGTACTGACCCTGGGGCCTAATTGCAGCGAATTGTTTGTAGCCCTTGGCCTGACAGACGAAATAATCGGCAATAGTTTAGATAATCACAGCAGAGGACCATTGCCCGAATATGCCGATGATTATGCCAAGATACCGGAATTGAATTATGCTAACGCAACCAGAGAAGCAGTCATCAGCAGCGGAGCCGATTTTATTTATGGCATTGATTGGGAATTTGGTGGTGACGGTTTGGAGATTGAGGAATTGAAAGAGTATGGGATAAACGTTTATATGAATAAAGCCGCGACTTTAGAAGAAGCATATCAGGAAATTGCGGATATCGGAAAAATATTTCAGATAGAAGATAAAGCGGCGGCGTTTATCGATGATCAAAAAGCAAGGATTGCTGCGGTAGAAGAAAAGGTTAGCAGTCAGGAACCGGTGAAGGTATTGGTATATGACTTCGGAGGTGAGGGTGTTTATACCTGCGGAGGAACTAACTTCGAAACTTTATTAGTTGAAAAAGCCGGAGGCAAAAATATCTTTGATGACGTCACTGATAAACAATGGTTCATGTCAAGTTATGAAGAAGTATTAAAAAGAGAGCCGGATGTGATCGTTGTTCATGATTACGATGTACCTTCTTTGGAAGAAAAAATCAAAGCTATCAAAAATGATCCGGCATTATCCCAATTGGACTGTGTAAAAAATGAAAGATTTGTACCTATTACGCTGGAAAGCGTTTTGCCTGGTGATAGAATGGCATATTCCGTAGAGCTTTTGGCGAAAGGATTCTACCCGGAATTGTTTAAATAAACCGGCTGAAAAAAATATCCATTGCCATCTCAGCAGTTATTGAAGTTTTTGCCACGTCAAATAAAAAATTATTAAAGACAATATTGCAATATGGGAGGATAAATACAATGTGTGAAGCAAATGCATATTTAAGACAGGATAATAAAGAAGAATTGTTATTGGAAGACGTTGATAAAGTTGTACCCAAAGATGACTATTTAGAATTAGAGAATATCTTTGGCGTAAAGAAGATAATTAAAGGCATGATTAAAGAAATGCATCTGGTGGAGCATAAAATTATAATTGAAAAAGCTTAAATTGAAAAAATATAAACGAGGCTGTAAAGATTGAAAAGGATTATGATATTGTTATCCTTGGCGCTGTTGGGGATGTGCTTGGAAATCCGGAAGAGACAATATATAAGTTAAAAAGCACAGTTAAAAACGGTGGGTATGTCGGATGAGAGATATCCCACAAGAGAAAAATGGTGTGTGATTTTTAAACTTGAAAATGATATTTGGGGGGTTACTTTACTTTTGCGGGTTATTTAACAAGCTATTGAATGCAAAGCTTCTCGTTTTCTGCGCCAACTTTACTTTAGCACTAGTAATACTGCTACCTGATCTCCGTCTTCAAGGTTCAATTCAGATCTTAAATGCACTGGGCCGATGAGTTCGATCACGTCTTCCGGATATCCGGGCACCAAGGGTAAAACGGCAGCTGTCATTATCTCTGCCAGCTGTCCCGGGAATAGCAACCCGGCACAATAATCTGCATTTGGCGGTGTCAGCATCAGCCCTTGTGTCTCCCGGCACCACTTTTGCCATTGTAAAAATTCTTTTCCATTGACACGAATGTTCAGTGTTCCCGGGTAAGGAGCAAAACCAACCAGCTGTATGCACTGTTCCTTTACCCAGTTCAGACCGGTGAATAATCCGGCTTGTTGAACGCCGCTGCACACGGTACCGGTAATAACAGTCGATTTTTGTTGGTGAATACTCATTTCATCTCTCTCCCCAATGATGATTTAAACGACAAACCAAGTTCCGAATTTCTTTTAAATCTAATTAACTCCAGACTTATTTTATATTGT
>JAQVXR010000209.1 GCA_028709045.1 Desulfitobacteriaceae bacterium
ACCGGGCGATTAGTGAGGCATTCAAATATGATCATAAATTGATCGTTGAGGAAACAATCGTTGGCCGGGAGATCGAATGTTCTGTTTTGGGCAATGATGATGCTAAAGCATCCCTGCCCGGAGAAGTGATCAACCTGAAGGGCTTTTATTCCTATGATGCCAAATATATTGATGAGAATGCTTCCCTCCTGGAGATACCGGCGAAACTGACACCCGAGGAAATTGCTAAAGTTCAACAAACAGCTGTCAAGGCTTTTAAGGTGCTTTGCTGCGAAGGGTTTGCCCGGGTCGACGTTTTTTTGACCGATGATGGAGAAGTAATAGTCAATGAAATCAACACCATTCCGGGTTTCACTAAAATCAGCATGTATCCCAAAATGTGGGAAGCAAGCGGCATTCCCTATCAAGAACTTATTGACCGCTTGATTCAATTGGCGCTGGAAAAATTCCGTCGGGATCAGGAGTTAAAGACATCAAGATAATTCTGGAGGTTTCAATGGAGGGTTTTTATTTAAATGAAGTTATTGGTGCTGTCCGGGGTTATTGTCAGGATGGAGGCAATATTCTTCTTCATGATATAAGCACAGACAGTAGAAAAGTAAAAAAAGGTGATCTTTTTATTGCTCTCATCGGGGAGAACTTTGACGGACATGATTTTATTCGTGCTGCCGTGGAAGAAGGTGCGGCGGCAGTGGTTGCTTCAAAGCCGGTAATTACTGCCAGTGTACCGGTAATCATGGTTTCTGATACGGGAAAGGCTCTTTTGGATCTGGCAGGTTTCTACCGGCGGAAGTTTCAAAAACCGGTGATTGCTGTGACTGGAAGTGTGGGGAAAACCAGTACGAAAAATATGATTGCTTCAGCCCTTTCCGCCAAATTACATGTACATAAAACTGAAGCCAATTTCAATAATGATATTGGCTTGCCTTTAACGATTTTTCAATTTGCGGAAAAACATGATGTGATGGTGCTGGAAATGGGGATGCGGGGATTTGGGGAGATCAGTATACTTACCAGGGCTGCCCGCCCGACGATCGCAGTAATTACCAATATTGGTATTTCTCATCTGGAAAGATTGGGGAGCCGGGAAAATATTTTAAAGGCAAAAATGGAAATTATCGAAGGCCTGGACGAAAACGGTGTTTTAATACTCAATGGCAATGACCCTTTATTAAGCAAGTTCAAGCCAAATTACAGCGGCAGGATTGTTTACACCGGCGTAGATATTGAAGCCGATTATACCGCGTATGATCTTGTGAACAGGGGAGAAGAAGGCGTTAGTTTTAAAATAAGATTAAAAGGTAAGGAATATGCTTTTCATATCCCCGCTGTGGGTGAACATAATATTTCCAATGCTCTTTTTGGAATTGCCTGCGGCATGGAGTTAGGCCTAAGTCCGGAGGAACTGATAACGGGGGTGGGTAACTACAGCCCGGAAAAGCTGAGATGTGATATTTTAGAGATAGACAGGATCAAATTTATTAATGACTGCTACAATGCCAGCCCGGATTCCATGAAAGCGGCTTTAAATATCTTGGCAAATTTGGCACAGGGGAAAAGATCTGTAGCTGTTATCGGCAACATCTTTGAACTGGGAGAGATGGCAGCCCCGGGACATTTTCAGGTAGGAAAGATGTGCCGGGAACTTAATGTGGACTTTACTGCGATCATTGGAGAAAATGCGACTGATGTAGCACGCGGTATCAATGACAGCAAGAAGTATCAAATATTTGATAATCATGAAGATATTGTAGCATATCTCAAGGGATACTTAAAAAAGGGAGATGTGGTCTTAATCAAAGGATCCCGCGGGATGAGAATGGAAAAGGTTGTAGAGCTTTGGCAGTATAATGATTGAAGTCACCACGCAGGAGTTAAAATCCTGCGTGGTTCAACCCTCGTACTGGTTGATTCCGGTCTCGAGCACCAATAATTCTTGAAGAGAGCTATGGCTAAAAACTATTGTTCTTTTTATTTTATTGGGACAACATTAAATCGATTACTTAGTTCCATTAAAATTAAAGCTGATTTTTTTGCCATTTTAAATATGTCATCAGCTCTTTTTGAGCTAATATGAAGCTTGTTTTTCAACCTGGCTTTCGTGGAATAAAAGCTTACGGATTGCGCGTTACTGAAGAAGTGAGCAGTCTTAACCACAAACTGATTAAAGTGGTACCGAGGAAATTTACACACTAATTGGGACTTGACTAATTTATATGGGGTTTAATATTGCAGCTAGGCAAAGGTATTTATCTCAGTCCAATATTTTTATCCCACATTGTTCCCTGATGCCTACTGTTAATCTTTTTTATTCCGAACGCCCAGGTTGACAGTCTCCCTACGGGAGACTTAAAATGAAATTGTAATATCGTGGAAAGAATACTATATTACCAGAAGCCTTCGTTTATTGTCTTTCGGACAGTATTCGAAGGTTTTTTTCACGCAAAGATTAAGCATTTTTCGTGTCAATCTGACATGGACAAACATAATATGCACCATAACATAAATTAAAAATAAAGAGGGAAAGGAGTTTAAAACTCTGGAGCGGTATTGGCAGGGACAAGCGTTTAATACCGCAATACTATCAAAAATTAGATGAGGGGGATATTAACAAATGCTATCAAACTTTGAGTTTGTCCGGCAGTCTTTAGAATTGAATCTCTTCTTTTTAAGAATTATGAAGGAGCATGCATTTTTTATTGAAGGTGGCTTTACCCCGGCGAATCCTGAATTAGCAGCTTGTGCTGATGAATTCAAAAAAGAATTTGCTCGACTGCTTAGTGGCGCAGTTAATTTAAGTCAGGGGGTTATCAGCCCTCAGGTGGCAGCTTCCGGAGAAATCGTCACGGGTTTTACTCTAAAAGCAGAGGAAGCGACAGAATGTTTTACTGCAATTCCTATTAACACAAATATAACTCGAAAGGAGCTTGCCCTGGTGAGGTGTGGGGATTCGGTAAAAGCGTCCTTGCTGGCAGATGATGTGTGTGAGTTAAACAACAGGATTATCAAGGCCTTGCGAGATTTTATAGACTTTAAAGGGAGGCTTCTCCAAAAGATTCTCTCCTGCAAAATATTTACGTTTAACTATCCTTTATTAATTGATCATCTGCGCAGAGAAGCTATTTTATTTTTGGATATGCTGTGCAGACTGCAAAGAAGAGTAGAAACAGATATAGTTCGAGAAGCAATTGAACAAGAAACATTTTGGAACCGGATTATGGCAGAACACTCTGAGTTCATTCGCGGACTTCTCGATCCCACCGAAGAAATGTTAATCAAAACTGCAGATAAGTTTGCTGATGAGTTTGACGAGTTGACAGCTGAGGCTCTCGCTATACACAAAAGGGTTAGCTGCCTTCCCGAAGTTACAGAGGATAGTTTGGTTGCTACCAAGCAATTACGGGATTTTAAAGCCCAGGGAACGCAAGGTATTTTGAACTGCGAAATAAGATCCATTATTTTACCGTTGTTAGGTGACCATGTGTTACGAGAAGCCAACCATTTCTTAAGATTATTAAAAATATTTCATAAAGAGATAGAAGATTGATATAAGCAAAAATCCCGCAATCGCTTGCGGGATATGTTTTTAAATATACAGTATTAAACGATGAGAATCATTTGACAAAAACTGAAAAATATGTAATGATAGCTGAGTCATTACAACTATAAGGAACGTAACCAAATGCTCCTGTTGCTCGGACAGGGGCATTTTATTTTATGGAAAGGAGGAAAAAATGTTAAATATTATAATTAATTTACTAATTATCTTCGTATTAAATGTCTTTAGTACTTGTATGGGGAATCTAAAGACAACCTTTTTGGCTCAGAAAACAATCAAGCCTGTTTATCTAATCACTTTTATAGATGCTCTTGTATTTGTTTATGCTTTTAAGCTGATAACAACTTCTTCTGGATACGGATATATATTGTCCTTTGCTTTGGGAAGAATATTTGGAGTCTTTTTAGCAAATAAAATTGAAAATAAACTGGCGTTAGGCCTGCTTGAAATAAATGTTTATAAACATCCCGTGCAGGGTAAGATTTTGGCAGACGCTTTAAGAGACCGAGGATACTCTGTAACCACTACGTTAGGCTATGGTATAGAGGGTAAGGAACGATTGATACTGACAACTATCTTGCCACGCAAACAGTTCTCTGATTTTCATCGATTGTTAGAGCAGGACGGCAA
>JAQVXR010000210.1 GCA_028709045.1 Desulfitobacteriaceae bacterium
CAGGTGTGCTCTGAGTCCATCGGAACTCGGCAGTTCAGCGGTACCGGCGGACAGGTGGACTTTGTCCGGGGCGCATCAAAATCCAAAGGAGGGCAAGCGTTTATTACCACTTATTCTACCGCAAAGAAAGGAACCATTTCAAAGATTGTCCCAACCTTGACTCCGGGTGCTCATGTGACCACCTCAAAAAATGATGTAGACATGGTTGTGACAGAATTTGGAGTTGCCAAATTAAAAGGAAAGACAGCTAGTGAGCGGGCTCGGGAATTAATTGCTATTGCTCACCCTGATTTTAGAGGAGAATTGACCCAGGCAGCTCAGAAAATGTTTTTACTGCCGTAATAAATCTCACCTTAAAAGAAACTCAGGAGGCTATTTGGCCTCCTTTTTTAATCTTTCCCCGGTGTAGATTGTGGGTGGTTATTTAGGAAACTAATCAACTCATTTTTGTCGGTGGTAGGTTTTTGGCAGGAGAAATTTTGACAGACATATGCTGTGGCCTGATTATTTATCGGTAGGTAATCCTTAATAAACGGTATCGTCTCTTTCAAGCCTTCTTGAACAGTTAATATTACCGAGTAAGGAAGGTATTCCTTGTTAAGTGTTTCCAGCATGGTTTTAAAATCTTCATCTGCCGGGTCGCCGGTCAGGACAATTTCTTGGGAGGAGCCTTCGACAAATTGTAATGCCATCAGAAGGTGAGTATATCCCGCCGGATATTGTTTTACTGCACCGCCAAAGGTTTCTAAAATCTGCTGTGCTGTTTCTTCCCATTTTGTTTCTCCGGTTAGGCGAGCCAACCTGAAAAAGTTCAAAGCACTTACCGAATTGCCGGAAGGAGTGGCGCCGTCATAGACTTCTTTTGGTCGCACTAAAAGTTGCTCGCTATCGTTACCGTAAAGAAAAAATCCACCGTTTTCCTCATCCCAGAAATGGTCGACAAAGTTTTGGGAAAGGGTTAAGGCTTCTTTAAGATATTTTGGTTGAAAGGAGGCTTGATACAGTTCAATCAATCCCCAGGTCAAAAAAGCATAGTCATCCACATAACCTAGGTGCTGTGCCTCTCCTTCCCGGTAGCGGGCAAGAAGCCTGCCGTTATTCCGACGCAGTTTTTTAAGGATAAACTGAGCGGCATTTTCCGCGGCCTGCCGGTATGTCGGCTCATTAAAAACACGAGCGGCAAGAGCCATAGCGGCAATCATTAAACCGTTCCAGGCAGTAAGAATTTTATCATCTTTAAACGGGTGAATTCGTTTTTCTCTGGCTTCAAACAATGCCTGACGTTCTTTTTTAAAAAGACGGCGCTGTTCAAAGGCATCTTCCTGGCTGATCAAGTTGGGGATACTTTTTCCTTCGAAGTTGCCGGATGGCTTTATATCATAAAAAACGGAGAAACGCTCTCCCGATTCGTCCCCTAAAATTTCTTTTACTTCGTCCGGTGTCCAGACATAAAACTTTCCTTCTTCACCCTCTGAGTCAGCATCTTCAGCTGCAAAAAATCCGCCCTCCGGCGAGGTCATGTCCCGGAGAATATACGAAAGAATTTCTTCGGCAATTTCCCGATAGTAACTTTTTTTAGTGGCCTGGTATGTCTCTATATAGGAAACAGCCAAGAGGGCATTATCATAAAGCATCTTTTCAAAATGGGGAACCAGCCACTTTCGGTCTGTTGAATAGCGGGCAAAACCAAAGCCGATGTGGTCATAAATGCCTCCCCGAGCCATACCTTCCAAAGTTTTTTCCACCATATCCAAAGCATCTTTTTCCCCGTAGGTCTTCCAGTATCTCAGAAGGAAACCTAATATATGAGGTGTGGGAAACTTGGGGGCTGAACTGAATCCGCCGTAATTTTGGTCAAATTCATCCCGGAAACTTTCAAAGGTGCGGTGAAGCATTTCTTCCGTAAGTTTGCCGGGTTTCCCGATTGTTAGATGAGCACTGATAGATGAGGCGATTTGATTGCCGGAGGATAATATTTTCGCCCGTTCGCTTTGCCATAAGCGGCTGATTTGAGTAAGGACATCCACTAGGCCAGGGATATGACCTCGGCTGTTTTTGGGAAAATAAGTGCCGGCAAAAAAGGGTTTTTTATCAGGGGTCATAATGATGGTTAAGGGCCAACCTCCATGGCCTGTCATTGACTGACAAACAGTCATATAAATATGGTCTATATCCGGACGTTCTTCCCGATCTACTTTTACCGGAACAAATTCTTTGTTTAATATTGCTGCAACTTCTTCATCTTCAAAAGATTCCCGCTCCATAACATGGCACCAGTGGCAAGTGGAATAGCCGATGCTTAGAAAGATAGGCTTGTCATCACTTACAGCATGTGCAAAGGCTTCCGGACCCCATGGGTACCAATCTACTGGATTGTGAGCATGCTGTAATAAATAAGGTGATTTCTCATTAATCAATCTATTAGGTTCGATATTTAAGTTAGGCATTTTATCACGTTCCTTCATAAATATAATAATTTAGTATACCCTCAAGGAGACAATGCGAAAGCTTATCTTTCAAGATATTTTTGAGGTGCTTGCTGTAATTACTAAAAGTCCTTCCGACGCGGCCGCTGAGTGCAGCGCAGCCGTTTCATCAGAGGTAAGCTGTGAAGATTTTTTCGTCCTCCTTAAGTATTAAATACAATCTTAAATTTGAGAATATTGTTTAATGAGGCTAGAAAGCGTTTTTAAGTGGTCATGATCCTTAGATATTATTTCCTCAACTAAACCCTTGCTTTTTTCATTGCCTAGTTTTCCTTCAGTTAATTCTACGACCTTAGCAATTCCCTTATCCTCTCCACTGTAAAGTTCAGTTAAAATTTCTTCCGGCTCTTGTTTAAAAAAGCTGTTAGCTTTCCCCATGGTTCGAGCCATGACTCCGGTGACCCCCCTGCTTTCCTGAGGTGTACCACCAAGATCCTGAATATATTTAGAGAGTTTCATAGCATGGTTCTTATGGTCTTGTTGGAATGTCTGAAGATTTTCTCTTAGGCCTTCATCCTCAAGATTATTAATGTAAGAGTCATAAATATCTATAGCCATATGTTCACCTTTAAGTATTTGGTTAAAAATTGATATGTCTTCTCGCATATAAGGCATATAATCACCTCCAGTATTAGTTTGCCCTGAAGATGGAATCGTATGCTATTTTTTATAACTATTTGTGTAATCTTAAATACGGAGTCAATACTTATCAGATAAAATTTTCACTAAGTTTTATTGTCCTTGTTATTTTTCTATGATATAGTATTTTATCGTAAAGCTAAGCTATTTGCTAGGTGCATAGTATGATAAAAAAAGGGTTGTTGCTCTACGAACTCAATAGTTCACAGAGTAACAACCTTTTTTGACCATTAGCGAAGACTGTACGTCAGTACTTCCGATTAATGAAACAACTTAATCAATGGCAGAATAAATGGAGTAATAATTTTTTCCATAGCCAATCTATTGGGTACTTTTGTTTTAGGTTTGGCTAACTAGGCATACCTAAAAAATGTAGCCAGATGACATAAGAAATTATTGATAACAGGGTGGTGGCAATAATTGTTCCGTTAGCCAGGTCGGTGTCACCGTCCATTGAAGAAGCAAGAATATAGTTTACTGTTGCTGCCGGGGAAGCGAGCATAATAATCAGAACCTTTTCCGTCAAGCCAAGAGGCATTTTCATGAATTGAATGATTAAAAAGGAGATTAAGGGCAGGAGAAAAAGCTTCATGGCTGCATTTACAGAGATTACCGGCCAACTTCCTTTGAGACTTGTGATGTTGATGTTAGCCCCAATGGCAAACAACGCCAGTGGAAGAGTAACTCCGCTGATGATAGAAAGAGTGTTCTCCACAAACTGAGGCATGGGAATTTTACTTAGGGAAAAAATTATTCCTGCAAGGCAAGCAATTACCAGAGGGTTATAAAAGGTATTTTTGATAAACAACTTTGGCTGAAAGGAGCTGCCGGCAAAAAGGCTTAGTGATATGACAGAAAGCATGTTTACTATGGGCACAACGAAGGCCATGAGAACACTGGCAATGGCCAAACCTTCATCGCCAAAGGCATAAAAGCAAACGGGAAGCCCCATGTAAGCATAGTTCCCCCGAAAACTACTCATGGTAAAAGTACCGATACTTTGGGAGGGGAGACGCCAAAGTAAGC
>JAQVXR010000211.1 GCA_028709045.1 Desulfitobacteriaceae bacterium
ATGAGTTCCTGCTCCGGAGCCTCGGTCATCTCTATCTGCAAAACGCCGCCATCATCCGCGGGAAAATTTTGTTGGCGGATATTGGAGAAATGGGGCAAGACTTTGGACGGAAAACCTTGACCACGATACACAATTACCAAAGTGTTGACTTCACCGGTAATGTGTAACGGACGACCGTTCAGCGAAACAATTTCGATCATGCTGCCGCCTAAAGAACGGGCGAGAAGTGAAATTTCCCTTTCTCTGCTCCACAAATGTAAAAGAGCGGCATTAGGATGTGTGTCTTCCAGTTGGCTCAGTGTAAAAGTATAGCGCATACCCTTCTCATCGGCTACGGCCAGAGCCTGGGCCAATTTCTCGTCAGCCGGCATCATTCCTAAAAGGCCGCCTACAAAGCCATAGTCGGAACCTTGCCCATGGTATGTGGCCGCAAAGGAACCACGCTTATCAAAGACAATTTCTGCTTTTAAAACCTCATCGTTAAGCAGTGCCCGTGCCAAATGACCGATGCGGCAGGGGCCTGCCGTATGAGAACTGGATGGGCCCATCATAATAGGGCCAATTACATCATTTAATATACTACAAATCATTTTTATCAATTCCTTTAGATTTCATTATTATTAGCTGCCACCAAAAATAAGTTGTGGCAATAAAAACCAACAAATTTAGATATACGGTCAGAAACAAAACGGGAAAGCAAAGAAAATCAAAATAGTCAAAGATATAAACAGCTCATGCCCAAATTGAGGTTGAAGATAGCTACATTATATCTCATATAGAAAAAAGACGCATCTGCGCGTCTTTTTGTTTTGGTGGGCCCACCTGGGATCGAACCAGGGACCGACCGGTTATGAGCCGGTGGCTCTACCGCTGAGCTATAGGCCCAAAAAAATGGCTCCCCGAGTTGGACTCGAACCAACAACAACTCGGTTAACAGCCGAGTGCTCTACCATTGAGCTATCGAGGAACGCTCATTTGCATAGACCATTATACTAAAATTCTTCCTCCCGGTCAACAAATTCCGGGTACCAAATTTTCGTAAGTTAATCTTAAAAAACACTGCCCTTTTACTCTAAGTAATCCTTTAACTTTTTGCTTCGGCTGGGATGACGTAACTTTCTTAATGCTTTCGCCTCTATCTGTCGAATACGTTCTCTTGTTACACCAAACACCTGGCCTACTTCCTCCAGGGTACGTGACCTGCCATCTTCCAGGCCAAAACGTAGCTGGAGCACTTTCTTTTCCCGAGGCGTCAGCGTTTCCAGGACATCCTCCAACTGTTCTTTTAAAAGCATAAATGATGCTGCCTCTGCCGGAGCAGGTGCATCTTCATCTTCAATAAAGTCACCTAAATGGCTGTCTTCTTCTTCTCCGATTGGGGTTTCCAGTGATACAGGTTCTTGGGCAATTTTCATAATTTCCCGCACTCTTTCAACCGGAATATCCATCTCTTTGGCAATCTCTTCCGGAATGGGTTCCCTCCCTAATTCCTGTAAGAGCTGGCGAGAAACTCGAATCAACTTGTTTATCGTTTCTACCATATGCACCGGAATCCGAATGGTTCGAGCTTGATCTGCTATTGCACGAGTAATTGCCTGGCGAATCCACCAGGTGGCATAAGTGCTGAACTTAAAGCCCTTTTGATAGTCAAACTTTTCTACTGCCTTTATTAATCCTAAGTTGCCCTCCTGAATCAAATCAAGAAACAACATCCCTCGCCCAACATATCTCTTGGCAATACTGACCACCAATCGTAGGTTTGCCTCGGCCAAGCGTCGTTTTGCCTCTTCATCACCCTGTTCCATTCGTTTGGCCAGCTCAACTTCTTCTTCGGCTGATAAAAGCGGAACACGCCCAATTTCTTTCAGATACATCCGTACTGGGTCGTCAATGGCAACTCCTTCCGGAATGGACAGATCTATATCAATCGTCTCATTGGAGGCAGGTACTTCGTCGTGATGTTCTATCGTTTCCACTTCCCCGGAGCCGGACGTGACCTCAATACCCATCTGCCCCAGCTGTTCATAGACTTCGTCCATTTGATCCGGGGTTAATTCTATTTCAGCCAGTGAATCCATGATTTCATTATAAGTGAGCATCCCTCGCTGTTTGCCAGTTTGAATTAATCTTTTTACTGCTTCGACTTTTGTTTGGTCCGGCTTCATAGTTTCCCTCCTTCCGTAAAAAATTGCCACATGCTTTAATTCTTTAACTGTTGTACCTTCTGTTGCAATCTTGTATACTCCTGCAGCAAGGTAATAGTTTCATTTGTCAAGTTCTTTTTTTCTTGATCATGAATTATTGTTTGAATCTCCTCAATACGTTTTTTCAATTTATGCAGGTTGATAGTCTTTATATAATCCCGGAGCAGCTTTTCCCTGTCTTCCCCAGGAACCTCTTCCAATAACAATTCAGCAATGGACTGCCTTAATTCAATGCTATCTGTTCTCTCTACCAGGGTAGATGGGGCCCAATCAAAATCAGCATATATTTTTTTTACAAACTGCATAATATCCTTTAGCACCGGTATATCCGGGAAATCTAAACCTAAAGTTTTTTCTACCCGGTCAAAATTTTCTCGGTCTTCAATCATCAAACGACAGATACTTTTTTGAGCAATGTGATAAGCGTCCTTGTAATTTTCCTTTTTTGCTTCGTTCATTTGAAACCGAGTATTGTTAGTATGCTTGCCTCGGTTAAAATTATCCACATTTTGAAAATAACCTGTCTTTCGACGTAAATCAGCATAAATTGACTCTTCGGGTATTTCCAAATGCCGAGCAATCATTTTTACGTATTGATCTTTTTCAACCTGGCTTTTTATTCTGGAAATATCGGGAAGCAGATCATTTACAACATCGGCTTTCCCTTCAATAGTTTTAATATTATGCTTAGAAACTGCTGTAAGCAGTCGATACTCCAGAAAACTTTTTGCCTGGTTCTGTACAAGTTGGGTCCAAGCTTTCCCATTGTATCGGTGTAAAAATTCGTCCGGATCCAATCCATTAGGGAGGGTCAATACCCTAACCCGGAAGCCCAAGTTGTCTAATATATCCAATCCTCGGGAAGCAGCCTTTGCTCCTGCCGTATCCGCATCATAAGATATTAATACGTTAGATGAGTACCTTTTAAGGAGTCTTCCCTGATCCGGTGTAAGTGAAGTTCCTAAAGAGGCCACAGCATTATTAATACCAAATTGATGGGCAGCAATTACGTCCATATAACCTTCAACAATTATCGCCTCATCACACCGACGGATGTGACTTGCTGCAAGATTTATACCGTATAAGTTTTGAGATTTGTGAAAAATCAAGGTTTCCGAAGAATTAAGGTACTTGGGAAGTTCATTTCCCATCACCCTGCCGCCAAAGGCAATAACTTTACCCCGGAAATCCCAAATGGGAAACATTAAACGGTTGCGAAACCTATCATAATATGTTCCTTTTTGGCTTTTGTTTACCAACCCGGCTTTCTCCATATCCTGTTCAGTAAACCCCTGAGTCAGTAAATAATTTTTCAAACTGTCCCAAGAGTCTGGAGCAAAACCCAGATGGAAGTCCTCTATCATATCCCGGGTCATTTCCCGTTTATCCAAGTAAGCACGAGCCACTTTCCCGATGTGCGAATCTAATAGATTTGCATGAAAAAAATCTGCTGCCAACTCATGCATGTCATAGATTCTCCGCTTTTCCGACTGGCGCTGCACCTCAATCTCTGTTTGCGGTGCAGCAGGAATCACGATTCCTGCTTTTTCCGCTAATCTTTCCGCCGCTTCAGGGAGGGTAAGATTCTCCTGTTCCATGATAAAGTTAATAACACTGCCGCCTTTCTGGCAGCCAAAACAATAAAAAATCTGTTTATCAGGCGAAACAGTAAATGAAGGGGTATCTTCCAAGTGAAACGGGCAAAGACCAACATAGTTTTTCCCTTGCCTTTTTAAAGAAACGTATGCGGAAATTATCTCAACAATATCAGTCTTTATCCTTATCTCTTCAACAATTTCCGGCGGTACATACTTTTTCATTTGCACCACCCTCACAATAAAAAAATACCTTTTCAGATATAATTTGTTTTCGCCATTATTTCTTTGATTCCTTCTTCGAAGTTAATTTAGTATTTAACCCCCCAGCTCATGGAATTTTTTTCACT
>JAQVXR010000212.1 GCA_028709045.1 Desulfitobacteriaceae bacterium
ATATATCCATTATACTACAATACATTGCGATATACAACAAATATATACATAAACATTGACATAAATAAAGCCCCTGTTTATAAGGGGTGCAAGGTGTTTTTTTATTCAGTTATCTGCGAAACTCGGGCGGCTAGTGAGGATCATCAAAAATTAGTTGCCCAGCGCATCCAACTGGAAAATGCCATAGCGAAATTAAATGAGACCCAGCGCAGCGTGCTTGATTTGAGAATCATCAAAGGTTATTCCGTTGCTGAAACAGCAAAGCTTACCGGAAAATCGGAAGCTGCGGTGCGCACCACCCAATGTCGTGCTTTGCAAACCTTGGCAAAAATTCTTGAGGATGATAAGATAGGAGGGATGATTTAATGAGTGATCTGGAAAAAAGACTTTCCGATTATATTGATGATTTAAATGCCGATAAAGAGCCGGAAAAACAGCATGGGGTAGCTGACAATCCCGATTTAGAAAAACTTTTGGCAACAGCCAGGCTTGTTCGCACACTTAAAGAACCGGCAATGCCCGATTCCGGCTATCCACAAAGATTAGTCAAATCACTTAAATATAAAACTCAACAAAAAAATCATGATAATCACCGGGCTCAAATTGTATATGAGCGTATGCGACAACGGCGCTTCATGCCGGTTGCTGCTGTTGCTACCTTAGCGGCCGTTTTTCTGTTAACCTTTGCTCTTTCCAGTTGGGGCGGATTATTTAAGCGTGATGTGGTTTATGCTATGGAGAAAGCAGTGGCTCAATTGACGAATTATCACGGTGTTTTGGAGATGCGAGCCCAAAATGCCGCCGGAGAAGAATGGCTTGTACGTCAGGTTGAGCTTTGGTATGAAGGAGATAAATATGCCGTGCGCCAGGATGACGGCGTCCTCACTGTAAATAACGGCACAAAAAAGTGGCAGGTTCGGCCTGAGAAAAAAGAAGTAGCTTTGCTTCCCACAGTACCGGACCCGATGAAAACGGGATTTGATCTGCGTGATGAGGCAAAACGGGCAAAGGAATACCCCCACACTGTAGTTGATTCAGAGACAATTGCCGGTCGTGAAGCTATAAAATTAAAAATATCCCCTCCAGGAGGCTTGCCTTATTATTTATGGATTGATGATGAAACAAATTTACCCATTCAACTGCAAACGGCAATGCAAAATGCACTGGAAACCACATATACTTTTACTGGCTTTGAGCCAAATACTCAAATTGACCTAAAAATATTTGCCTACCAACCGCCGGATGGCTATCAAGTTATAGAAAAAGATCCCGGCCAATTGGTAGCGACGGTTGCCCAGGCAGCGGCAATCAGTGGAATGACACCGCTCCTTCCCCAAGAAATGCCTAATGGCATCTGGGCATTCCAACATCATATCGTTTTGGATTATGGTGATACTACAATTAAACAAACTCGGGCTGAAGGCTCTTTCCAACCGGAAGCTAATTCCGCCCTTGGCACTGCCGCCGGCAATACGTTGGAGGTCTGGTGGGAACGCTTGCGCTGGAGGCAGGATGGATTGGAAATTGCAATAGAAGGCTCCAAGCGGGCAGAGTTAGCCAGGCAGATTGCACCTGATCTGACTCTCCCTGATAACAATAAAAATCTGGTGGAAAAGGCCCAGGTAAAAGTTCCGGTGGATATGGAGGTTGTCAAAGCTAACCAGCAGCAGGTGGATAGAGGAAGCAGTCCCTGGCAGCTTGACCCGGTGCAAGTAGCCCAAACTTTCGTTAATTTACAGGTCAGCCCTGAAGGAATTCAAGGGGAACCGCAAATCCCGTTTGCATCTTTCAAACAAGGTGCCAATAATGGCGTCCAGACAGTGATCGAAGTTTCTGACAGCCCCATCAAACAGGTATATTTAGAACGATTGGTCCGACAGGACGAGTCGGGGATTTGGACAGTTGTCGGTTACGATCCAAGATAGGAGAGATCTCGCTAAAAACCACTATTTTTTAAAGAAAATTACTGAAACGTTACCAACTAAAGCATTCAGGTGGAGGGGAACACAACTCCATCTGAATGTGGTTTTATTAAATCATTCTGCGTTTCATTGAAACAGCACGGGAGTAAAGCCATCGTATAGTTATCTTAAAATAACAATAAGCGGAAGGAGTAGAACATGTCAAAAAAATTTTTACCTATTATCATAACATTGGTTGTGTTGGCTCTATCTATCCTTGCAGGCTATATTTATGGTCAGAATAGATTAAATAACAAGGATAATGATAATGCTTCAACCCCGTCTAAAAAGATCGGCCAAAATCAGCCACCTGCTGAGGGTGATGATGCCGATCCGATTCTGGCTAAAATCAAGGATATGAGCTTAGAAGAAAAGGTTGGACAATTAGTAATCGCGGGGATCGATGGTTATGAAATTGATGCCGGTGCCCGAGAATTGGTAGATGAGTATCATGTGGGCGGCTTCATTCTTTTAAAAAAGAATGTTAGGGATGCCGATCAGATGCTCAGTCTGATTAACTCTTTAAAAGAAACCAATGCAGGGTACAAAATCCCTTTGTTTTTATCCATTGATGAAGAGGGCGGACGGATCTCCCGCATGCCTGAGGAATTTTCCCAGATTCCCACAAGTAAAAAGATAGGGGATCAGAATAACAGTGAACTCGCCTATCGAATCGGCAGGATTTTAGGAGAAGAATTAAAATTATTCGGCCTCAATATGAACTTCGCCCCTGTCCTTGATATTAATAGTAATCCGGATAATCCCGTGATCGGAGATAGAGCTTTCGGGAGCAATGCTGATATTGTTACCAAGCTGGGGATTGAAACAATGAAGGGACTTCAGGCAGAAAATATTATCTCGGCCGTAAAACATTTTCCCGGCCACGGGGATACTTCAGTTGACTCCCATGTGGGGCTACCTACCGTAAATAATGATTTAGATAGGCTGGAAAGCATTGAACTCCTTCCTTTCTCAGAAGCCATCAAAAACAAAGTGGATGTGGTGATGATTGCTCATATCCTGCTCCCAAAAATCGATGCTGATCATCCATCCACTTTTTCCAAAACGATTATTTCAGATATTTTAAGAAAAAAGCTGAACTTCGACGGGGTGGTGATCACGGATGATATGACGATGGGTGCAATTACAAATAATTATGATATTGGCGAAGCATCCGTTAAATCAATAAATGCGGGCAGTGATATAATTCTCGTCTGTCACGATTATGAAAAAGAGAAAGCAGTACTTCAGTCACTACAAAATGCTGCAAAAACAGGGGCTATTCCCCAAGAGCGAATTGATGAAAGTGTTTACCGAGTATTAAAACTAAAAGAAAAATATCACCTCTTGGACCGGACGGTGCCTGCACTGGGACCGGAGAAAATCAACAAGAAAATCGAAGCACTTTATCAGGAGTATCCTTCTTTGGAAGGGTAAAGGAGTAGAGAAAAAACATCTCTTAGGAGGTGTTTTTTTATACCCTTGATTATTTAGCAAGAGTAGTTGTATAATGGAACTGTTCCATATTGAACAGTAGGGGATGTGAACAAATGGTTGCTACAAACTGTTGTTTTGAAGAGATTTTTTGTATTCTGAGATCTATTCAAGTAAGCATTAACGATCATTTAAAAGCTAATGCTCAAAATTACGGGCTGAACATGACGGAATTCATCATTTTATTTGAACTTGATTATCATGAAGGTATTTCTTTAAATGAATTAAGCAAAATGCTGGAACTTTCCAAGAGTTCTGTTTCCCGCATCGTCGATCAACTTGTCAATAAGGGGTTTGTTTTAAGGATCATCCCACCCGAAAACAGAAGGATGGTCAACCTCTATCTCAACAGGGACTATTTAAAAAGCCGGGAGGCTACCGACTTTCAAAAAGAATTAAATAAATTGTTGAAAGATTTAGAGCCGGACAAAGCAAGGAGGATTGTATCGGCTTTAAGAGAACTGCAGCAATTTCTTAATTCCAAGGGAAAGTTTTACACAACATCTTAATTTTAGAATTCAAAGGGATCACAAAGTGGGTGTTTACCGATACCGGAAAGAGTCTTAAGGTTCGGTTAGAAAGTTAAACTTAAAATATTATCATAATTGACAGATGGAGGATCTCTGATGAATGAGCAAAAAAATCCTAAGAAACCACTGCTATATTATATTACTATTGTTATTCTGAT
>JAQVXR010000031.1 GCA_028709045.1 Desulfitobacteriaceae bacterium
CATCGAGTGGCAATTCTCAAAGACGGTAAGCTAATTGCTCAAGGAAGTCCTCAAGAACTGCGCAGTAAAGTTGGCCACGGTGAGGAAAGCTTGGAAGATATATTTTTAGAGCTTACCGGAGGACATGAAACTGCCGAATTAATTAAAAGCCTGGAGGAGGAAAGCAGAGATTAATGGAAACAAAACCGAAACAATCCTTCATGCAAGACTTTCAATTGCTTTTGCAAAACCAAATGCGCGTAAAGTGGAATCAGCTGCGTCATCAATCGTTAGGCGCCCTGATTGGAATGGCCGCAATAATATTGGCGATGACGGCAGGTATTGTTTTCCTAGGTTCTTATGCCTATGGAGCATTGACAACCATGCCTCCGGAAATTGCCCGGGGATTTCTTTCCCTTTTATTTATGTCCGGGTTGGTGGGTGAAATCTTTTTTGGGATTACAGCGGCATTTGCCGCACTTTATATGGCTGATGACTTGGAACTGCTTTTTATGGCTCCTGTAAGCTTAAGAGCTGTTTTTGCTGTGAAGTCACTGTCTGTAATTGGCAGCAACTTAATTGTCGCGGTGATATTTGCCTTTTTACCGGGCGTTTTTTACGGACTGCTTTTTCAAGCGGGGGCTCTGTTTTATCTTCTGGTAATACTGGTCGGCCTTGGACTTTGGATAATTGGCACTGCGCTGTCGGAACTGATAAATCTCCTCGTGATGCGCATTGTGCCTCCGCACCGAAGCAAGGAAGCGGTTGGTGCTATTGGGGCTCTCACAGGGATTCTGATTGCGCTGGTTTTTCAAATCCCCAATTTATTAGTCAGCGGGGGAGAACAAGTCAATATTTCCGCATGGCTGGCAGGACAAGAAGAAATGATTCGTGTCATGGATTTCTTTCCGTGGGGATGGGGATCTCTGGCCTTGGTATCGGGCCTCTCCGGGGATTTTCTCACGGGATTTAGCTGGAGTATCTTAATTATCTTTCTAGGTGTGGTCCTTTTTGCTATTGCCTTTTCACTGCTGGAGCGGGGATTTCGCCGGGGATTTATTTCCCTGAGCCAGGGGGGAGGCGGCAAGCGCCAAAAGAAGAAGCATCCGGTTGCAGATAATGAGCTTAAACTCGGGCAGATAGATTATCGTTCTTTTTTATCAGAAGAAAAAACAGCCGATACTGCCTCTTCCTGGCGGGGAGTATGGGCAGTAGCAAAAAAAGATTTACTTTCTCTTAAACGGGACACACGGGAGTGGTTTGGCTATCTAGCACCATTGATTATTATGGTATTTTTTATAGGTCAATTCCTTTTTCTTCAAACAGAATCTACTCAAGCTTCTTTGATTATGATATTAATTATCTACAGCCTGATGTTCAGCGGTAATATGGCTCTACAGTCTTTTGGAAGAGAAGGGGAATCTGATTGGTTATTAAACAGTGTCCCCTTGGCCGGGTGGCCGGTAGTCTGGGGGAAATTAATCGGCTCGGTTCTCCCTACTATGATATTAATGGAAGCATTACTTTTGGGCACGGCTCTCGCAATCGGTTTATCCGCCCCTTTTACTTTGGCCATGGCGGTAGGGGCGTTGTTTCTTAGCCTAGGAGCGAGCGCCATCGGGCTCTTTTATTCGATTAACAACTGTCAGTACAATCCGGACAGCGCTCAGAAGCGCATTTCTCCCGGAGCTTCCATGATTATGTATTTGGTTAACATGTTTTTTATGTTTTTTTTAGCTTTCGGGTTGCTTTATTTATTCCCTCCAGAAGAGCTGGTGGCAGTTCTCCCAGAATTTACACTTGAAGCCTTCAATGAAGATGGTTTCTTGAAATGGATAATCTCCGTGCTTTATATGATAAGCCGTCCTCTATTGTGGTCGGCACCTCAAAGGATATTACTTGGAATTTTAGTGACCGGCGGGGTTTGGTCCCTGGTGTTTTTCGGATTTATGGCAGCTACGGTAAGACAGAGCCGGAAAGGATTTCGAGTGAAAATTATCACCGGCAAGAAAAAAGTATCGTTAAATAAATGAGGACGGTTCCTAGTTAAGAACCGTCCCTAATTTTATTGGGATTTTTTCGAATGAGGACAGTGATGGCGATGAAAATGGCCTAGCTTACCACTATATTTTAGGCAAGGTAGCGAAGCCCTTTTCCAGATCCTCATCTGACGGAATGTAGTCGGTCATCGTACCGTCATTGTAGCTCATATAGGCGGACATATCAAAGTAACCTGTTCCTGTCAAACCAAAGAGGATGGTCTTCTTTTCGCCGGTCTCTTTGCACTTAAGTGCTTCGTCCATGGCAACCTTCAATGCATGTGCGGATTCCGGAGCAGGGAGGGTGCCTTCCGCACGGGCAAATGTGGTGGCTGCTTCAAATACCTTAGTTTGTTCTACTGCCCGGGCTTCTAAGTAGCCATCATGATACAGCTTGGAAACGATAGGGCTCATGCCGTGATATCTCAGGCCTCCTGCATGATTTGGTGAAGGGAGAAAACCTGATCCCAATGTGTACATTTTCATCAGCGGGGTAGTTTTACCTGTATCACCAAAGTCATAGGCGTATTTTCCCCTGGTCAGGGAAGGACAGGAGGCAGGTTCTACCCCAATGAAGTCGATATTATTCCGACCCATAATCTTATCCCCCATAAAAGGTGCAATCAAACCACCAAAATTGGAACCACCGCCGACACAACCGATAATAATGTCCGGCTGAATCCCGTATTTTTCACAAGCGGTCTTCGTCTCTTCTCCAATGATAGACTGATGCAAAAGCACGTGATCAAGCACACTGCCCAATACATAACGGCAATTTTCCGTTTTCATTGCTACTTCTATCGCCTCGGAAATAGCGCAGCCTAATGAACCGCCGGTACCGGGGTTTTCTGCTAAAATTTTTCGACCTACTTCGGTAGTGTTGGAAGGTGAGGGAATAATCTCTCCACCATAGGTTTCGATAACCGCTTTTCGGTAAGGTTTCTGCTCTACAGACACCTTGACCATATAGACGATCAAAGCTATCTGATAGTATGCACAAGCCATGGCTAAAGCAGTACCCCATTGACCTGCTCCTGTTTCCGTAGTCAGATTGGTCAATCCTTGTTTTTTAGCATAATAGACTTGGGCTGCCGCTGAGTTCAGCTTGTGAGAACCGGAAGTATTGGTGCCCTCAAACTTATAGTAGATTTCCGCCGGTGTATCAAGCAATTTTTCTAAACAATAAGCTCTGACCAACGGGGAAGGACGGTACATCTTATAAAAGTTGCGGATTTCCTCCGGAATTTCGATATGCTGATCAGTGGTGTTCAGTTCCTGTTCTACCAGATCTGAACAAAATACTTGACTTAATTCTTCAGCAGTGCATGGTTTATGGGTAGCAGGATTAATAAAAGGACCGGGGAGTTCTTTCATCACGGCTTTCATATTATACCAATATTTAGGCATCTCCTCTTCGGACAAATAAATTTTGTAAGGTATGTTTGCCATAGTTTTCATCCCTTTCTTAAAATAGTTTTTTAGATAAAAAAAGCCTTTGCCCATAAAAGGACAAAGACTATTATCTCTGCGGTACCACCTAATTTGCGTATAAAACGCCGCTCATTTCGTGTACTAACATACACGCTCCATTGATAACGGGTGAAGTTCCCGGCTAGCATACTCTTTAAAAAATTTCTGCATCGCCCTCATGAGTCCATTCACAATAAGCTTTATCACCACAATCCCACCACCTGCGGCTCTCTTTGGATAAAGTTATTTATGCTACTACTCTCAATCTACGGTTTGTTTGATATGCGTTTTTATTGGGGTTAATCTTATCGCACAAAAATGCATTTGTCAATAGAGAAAAATAAAATATCATTCTCCTTGATTTAGATAAAAGCTCTTCCCTATTGACTCATTCTTTTTCCTTGATCAAGCTGGCTCGAGTTATTTTCCCCTTGCCGTATTTCTCTCGAATGCTGTCCATCACCTTGTCAATTTTTTCTTCTTTATTATTCTCCTGTTGCACCTCGTAAAAGTCAAAAAGAGACATTTGATTTGACCGGTCATTGCCTAAAAGCCCTCCCAGGCTGATACCGATAAGACGAACTGTTTTATGAGAAGGCCAATTTTCTGCTAAAAGAGCGCAGCCAGCCTGATAAATTTCCTTTGTAGAGTTGGTGGCAGGGACAGTTGTTTGCCTTGTGAAAACTTTAAAGTCGGAAAATTTTAGGGTAATTTGCACCACACTGCCTTTTTTTGCGTGTTTTCGTGCGGTCATTCCGATACTTTCCGCAAGTTCTAAGAGGATTACTTTTGCCTTTTCCAAATCATCTATGTCTTGGGGAAGCGTGGTGGATCGTCCAATGGATTTCATATCTCCCTCATCATGGGGTTTAATCGGTGACGGATCAATGCCATGGGCATGCTCATATAACTCCAGGCCGGTTTTCCCAAACAAACTGGCAAGATATTTTTTGTCAAGCCGGGCCAATTCGCCAATGGTAGATATTCCGAGACCGTTTAGTTTTTCTGCCGTCTTTTTTCCTACTCCGTACATAGCAGAAAGAGGTAGGGGCCAAAGTTTATTTTTAATTTCCGCAGGCCAAAGGGTAGTAATGCCCAATGGTTTTTTCATTTCCGATGCCATCTTAGCTAAAAATTTATTTTCCGCAATACCGATGGAACACCAGAGGCCAAGCCGGCATTTAATTTCATCCATGATTTTTTGAGCAGCATCTTCCGATTTGCCAAACAGTTCTTCCGTCCCGGTCATATCAAGCCAAGCCTCGTCGATGCTGTTTTGTTCCAAGACAGGCGTATAACAAGATAAAAGATTCATTACTTCTTGAGATTTCTCTCTATAAAAATGATGGTCAGGAGGGACCAGCAGCATATCCGGACAGAGTCTTAACGCCTCATAAAGAACCATCGCAGTTTTCACCCCAAAAGCCCGAGCCTGATAATTTGGCGCGAGAATAATGCCGGTGCGTTTTTTAGGATCTCCCGCAACGGCAGCAGGTTTGTCAAGAAGCGAGGGGTTTCTTGTCGTTTCGCAACTGATAAAAAACGCATTCATATCAACTAAAAAAATCACAGGCGGCATGGGACATTTCCTTTCTAAAAAGATATCTCCTTTGATTATAAAAGAAAAAGCAGAGCGGATGCCAGTGTTTTTATTCATTATCAATTCAAATAGCGGTCTGCTGGAAGAAGTAAAAAATATTCCGGTAGCTTGAGAATTTTTATGTGTAGACGCATGAACAATTTTTTTATTGACAATCGCGCATCCCTAGTGTACTATTTAAATATAACAGTAGTACATAGGGGGTGTTTAAATGGAATTTGATGCCCGGGTGCCAATTTATTTGCAGATTATTGATAAAATTCAAAGGGATATCATTCTCGGACGGCTAAAGGAAGGGGAAAAACTACCGTCTGTCAGGCTGATGGCCTTAGATTTAAAGGTAAATGTTAATACTGTGCAAAGGGTTTACCAGGAGCTGGAAAGGGAAGGGGTTATTATAACCCAAAGAGGCATCGGTTCCTTCATTACGGAAGATGAAGAAATAATAAAAAAAATCAGGCAGCAGATGGCTGACGAACTCTTAAAGAATTTTTTAGAGGGTATGAAAGGATTGGGTATGAGTTTTGCTGACATCGTCAAATGCCTGAAGGATTATATTAGCGAGGAGGAAAAAAAAGATGCTGCAAACAAAAGACCTGACTAAAAAATATTTTACGAAGACAGTGTTAAACGGCATAGATATACAGCTTGAAGAGGGAAAGATCTATGGCTTATTAGGCCCAAATGCCAGTGGCAAAACGACGTTTATGAAAATAGCCGCCGGTTTGGCTCAACCAACTTCCGGAGAGATTTCCGTCTCGGGAAATAAAATAGGGGTGAGCACCAAACAGATAGTATCTTATATGCCGACGACAAATCATTTACCGTTGTGGATGAAAGTGAGCCAGTGCCTAAACTGGTTTCAAGGCGCTTTTTCTAATTTTCAGTCGGAGCAGGCAAAAGCACTGTTAAATGAAATGGGAATAAAAGAAGAAGAGAAAATTGGTTCCTTTTCTTCCGGAATGTTGGGCAGGTTTAAATTATTACTTACCATTTCTCGTAATGCCAAATTATATCTTTTAGATGAACCATTAAACGGACTGGATCCTGTTTCTCGAGAAAAAATTGTCCAGGCAATCCTGTCAACGGCAGGGGAACATAACACTTTTCTAATTTCAAGTCATCTGATTAATGAATTGGAAAATGTCTTTGAAGAAATTATTTTTCTTGACCAAGGGAAAGTGGTTTTGTCCGGCAATGCGGAAGAGTTTCGAGTGAAAAAGGGCATATCAATTGATGGACTGTATCGGGAGGTTTATAGAAATGCTTAATATAATTAAATACGACTGGTTGAGAAGATGGAAATTTTTTGTCGGGGGATTGGTCGTTTTTCTTCTGTTTAATATAGATTTAGTCTATCGAATTATTAATAAAAATAATCCCAATATTATTTCTGCCCTGTTCGTAGCAGTGCTTTTCACCATGGTATTGGCTTTATTTTTCGATCATATCGGCAGGATGTATAAATGCCTTTTTAAGTCAGAAGGGCTCTTATTGTTTTCACTGCCCGTTAACGGATACCGTTTTCTAGGCAGTAAAATGCTGGCGGTTATATGTGAGTGTTTGGCTGTTGCATTTTTTGTCGGAAGTATATTATACATTGATTATCAAATACTCAGGTTGTGTACACCCATTCCCATCCCCGATATAACTTTAGCTGAGATTCCGTTTGAATATTTTATCCAGGGCTTAAGAATGTTGGTGGTGATGATATTATGTTATATTGGGTTTTTATTAACAGTTAACTTGTCGATGGTTTTGGTAAAGAGCCTTTTTGCTTCTAATAAATACGGGATAGTACTCTCTTTCATTTTTTTCCTTATTATAACCAAAGCTTTTAGCATGCTAGGTAATGGCTTTTTCCAAATAACAGATTATCCCCTGCAACCAACCATAACTATAATAGGATCAGTCGAACTTGTCATGGGCGCTTTTATTGCGATTATCTTTATCATCACCGGTTATCTTCTGGATCGGAGAATCAACTTATAAATAATATCTTTTGAGAATTTCTTATGTAAAACTTTGATTAAGCAGAAGGTCTACCGGCCTAAGCAATCAGCGTTTTGTCAAACAAAAACGGTGAGTCCAAAAGGATCCACCGTTTTCTTATGCTTAGCACCGGCCTTGAGGTTCAAATTTCGCCATATGTTCGTCCAAATTAATCGGTTTTTCGGCATGATACTGCTGGGCTTGGAGAAGATCATATCCGCCGCTGATATTATAGGCATCAAATCCATTCTGCATGAGAATTCGGCAGGCTAAATAACCTCTCAGGCCAATTTTACAGTAAACTAAAAGCTTTTTATCTTTGGGCAGTTGGTGTAAACTTTGGCGTAAACTATCCAAAGGGAACAGCATAGCTTCCGGGTAATGTCCCTTTTCATATTCCACCTTGGTGCGCACATCAACAATAATGCTGTCTTGTGAGGTATCCAACTGATCCCAATAAGTAACTTTGACATCGCCATTCAAGATATTACCGGCGACAAACCCGGCCATATTTACCGGATCTTTGGCGGAGGAATAGGGAGGAGCATAAGCCAATTCCAGTTCCGCTAAATCATACACGGTGAATTTGTGGCGAATAGCCGAAGCCAAAACATCAATTCTTTTATCTACTCCTTGAGACCCAACAATCTGGGCTCCAAGAATCCGACCGGAGTCCGGTGAAAACAACAGTTTAACGATCATCGTATTGGCACCCGGATAGTAACCGGCATGAGACCCTGATTTAGTATAAGATTTTATGTAAGGCGTACCAGCTCTTTTTAACATCTTTTCATTATTTCCTGTGGCAGCAGCCGTTAAATCAAACACTTTAATAATGGATGTTCCCTGAGAGCCCCGATATTTTACCTGGCGGCCGCAGATATTATCGGCGGCAATCCTGGCCTGTTTATTAGCCGGACCTGCTAAGGGAATTAGACTCCGGCGCCCGCTGACAAAATCCTTTACTTCGATAGCGTCACCCACTGCATAGATAAAGGGATCCGATGTCTTTAAATATTCGTCAACTTTAATCCCGCCTAAATCGCCCAGTTCCAGTCCGGCTTCTTTGGCAAGTTTAGTTTCCGGTTTGACACCGACAGACATAATTACTAATTCTGTGGATATTTTCCGCCCGCTTTTTAGGACTATCTGGATATCTTCATCTCCCGAAAATTCTTCCACCCCGTCACTAAGGGCTAGTCTGATCCCATTTTCCATCAGCTTTTTTTCCACGATACGGGCCATCTCCGGATCCAACGGACCAACTATCTGATCCGCCGCTTCCACCAGGAGAACGTCGATACCGGTATGCTTAAGATTTTCCGCCATCTCAACTCCGACATAACCTCCGCCAATCACCACAGCACTTTTTGGCTTTTTCTCAGCTATAAATATTTTGATTCGGTCCACATCTGCCATATTGCGCAAGGTAAAAATGCCCTCTTTATCAATACCGGGTATCGGTAAAATAACAGGTTCCGCACCAGGGGAGAGGACTAAATAATCATAGTTTTCCCGGTAGCTTTTCCCCTCAGAAACAACTTCCACCTCTTTCGTATCCGGAAAGATTTTAGTCACTTCGCTTTTTACCCGGATATCAATATTAAAACGTTCAGTCATTCCTTCTTTTGTTTGGACAAGCAAATTTTCTCGCCGGGAAATCACACCTCCGATGTAATAAGGTAGTCCGCAATTGGCAAAAGATATGTAATCTCCTTTTTCAAATATGACAATTTCCGCAGCTTCATCCAACCGGCGCAGTCTTGCGGCAGCCCCGGCCCCTCCAGCAACACCACCGATAATTAGAATTTTTCGTCTCACCATTATCTCCCTCCCCCTTTATACCCCTACCCCTGATGGGTATAGCCGTTACGGTTATTTTAACCCAAGTTTTTTGCTTTGTCAAACAAGAAAAAGGGAACATACTCATTTTTCCTCAACAATTAGATTTTATCAACAACCCTCTGAATAAATGGATAACGATAATAATTACCGCTTAACGCCTGGAGAGCTGCAATAAGAGATGTAATGACAAAGATAATTCCGAGAATAGCTAAAATAGGGACTAGCAAGAGACCTATTAAGGCAAAACATAACAAGCTTACTACTAATCCGGCAACCAGCAACATAAGGTGAGCTACTAAAGCTTGTTTTGCATGGTCATAGACAAAATAGTCATCTTTTTTCAAGAGGAAAATTACCAAAGGAGCGACCACAAAACCTAAACCTCCTATGAAATAGGCTAAATGAGCTAATACCGCCAGTAATTTTTGTTCTCCCGTTACATTTTCCACACAAATTCCTCCTCTAAAAATTTCTTCCTTTTATATTCTATACAAATTTTAAGCTAATTCTACAACTATTTCGCAAATCATACCATATACCTGGAATCGACAACAAGGGACAACACTGTTATAATCTAAATATAGTTATAATTCCAGGGGGATAATAGCGATGCAGAAAAGAATATTGCTAATCTGTTCTATAATTGTCGGCATGATCATAATCTTAACAGTAGCAAACCCAAAATCATTGATGGTGATCACCACCATGGCTCAAGAATATGTAAATGGATATGTTAATGATGATTCCCGCGCATCAGACAAGAATAACAGCCAAAATAATAAACCCGGAGATAACAAACAAGAAATAACAACTCCGAAGGATAAGAATCAAAAAGATGGGCAGCCGCAGGATAACCCGTTAGCCTTTGAAAATACCACTACCATCCATAAGAATGGCAAGCAGATTATTACCAATACCGACAGTCTATTGGTGTTAGTAAATAAAAAAAGAAACTTGCCTGCAGATTATGTGCCTGGAAAATTAGTAATCCCTAATGTTTCATTTTCATTCCCAGGAGAGCACCAAAAAAAATACTTGCGCAGTGAAGCGGCGCAAGCATTAGAAGAATTATTTCAGGCAGCAAAGAAAGAAAAATTAGATCTCTTGGCCACCTCCGGATACCGCTCTTATCAACGGCAAAAAGCAATTTTTGATGCTAAAGCAAAAGCTATTGGCGTAGAAGGGGCAAACCGAACATCCGCATACCCAGGCCAAAGCGAACACCAAACAGGGTTGGCTATGGATCTGACCAGCACCAAAGTGAGCGGCCAATTAGTCGAAAAATTTGGTGAACTAAAAGAAGGCAAATGGTTGAAAGAAAATGCCCATAAATTTGGCTTTATTATTAGGTATCCTAAAGGAAAAGAGACTGTTACCGGCTACAATTATGAGCCTTGGCATCTAAGATTTGTCGGGAAAGAAACCGCTGAATATATTTTTACAAAAGGAATTACATTGGAAGAGTATTTTGTCCAGGTCCATGATTACCCGCAAATATAACAATATTTGATCGAGAAAGCATTTTAGGTTTTACGTCTCTCCGGACTGCGGGCGAGGAATCGTATCTAAGGAAAACACTTTTTCAAAAAAAGGCTCTTTGGGCCTTTTTTGTTTTAAGAAATTTAAAATGACATAATAACCCATAATTCACCCCGTTGATTTTTTTAAAATAGTGGTATATACTAAAACGAACAGGTGTTCTAATGCGGGGTGATTCTTTGCACAGGGTGATACTGCATGCCGACTTAAATAACTTTTACGCCTCAGTGGAGTGCCTGCACCGGCCTGCGCTGCGAAACCTACCGGTAGCGGTTTGCGGCGATCCCAATCTGCGTCATGGTATTGTGCTGGCTAAAAATTACCCCGCAAAGAAGTTTGGGATCAAGACAGGAGAGGTTATTTGGCATGCCCGGCAAAGGTGTCCGGATTTGGTGGTAGTGCCTCCAGATTATTCTCTTTATCTCCGTTTTTCCCGCCTGGCTCGGAAAATTTATTTAGATTACACCGACCAAATTGAACCCTTTGGGATTGATGAGGCCTGGCTGGATGTAACCAACAGCAGCAGCCTTTATGGTAATGGAGAAAAAATAGCGGATGAGATTCGGGCGCGAATTAAATATGAGCTGGGGATTACTGCTTCAGTGGGCGTGAGCTATAATAAAATATTTGCTAAATTGGGCTCAGATATGAAAAAACCGGATGCAACCACCATTATTAGCCCCAATAATTTTCGGGACCTAGTTTGGCCTCTCCCGGTTTCCGACTTATTATACGTAGGAAGGGCAACAGAGCAAAAGTTTCGGCGTTACGGCATTAAGACCATTGGCGATCTTGCCGGTGCCAGCCAGTATTTTTTACATTTCATACTGGGTAAATGGGGGGATATTCTTTGGTCATTTGCCCATGGCCAGGATACCACTCCGGTAGCTCCCTTTGGAGAAGAAGGGATTATTAAATCTATCGGGAACAGCACCACGACTCCCCGCGACCTGGAAAATAACAATGATGTTAAACTAGTCATCTATCTCCTCTCGGAAAGCGTCGCCGCCCGGATGAGAGAGCATGGGTTTAAGTGCCGGACAGTACAAATTCATGTGCGGAACTGCGACTTAGCCGTCTTTGAACGTCAAGGCAAAGTAGCAACGCCAACACATATTTCTTCCGAGATCGCCCTTCGGGCCATGGAACTTTTTCATGCTAATTACCGCTGGGAAAAACCAGTGCGCAGCATCGGTGTCAGAGGTACGGATTTTGTTACGGAAGGCACACCTGTCCAGGTATCTTTGTTTATTAATGAGGCAGAGCGTAAGCAAAAAGAAGATTTAGAGCATACTGTTGATGGCTTACGCCAAAGGTTCGGCCACTTCATTATTCAGCGCGGCATCATGCTTAAGGATCGGAAACTGACGGATTTGAATCCAAAAGAAGAACACGTGATTCATCCGGAAACAAGAAGATGCTAGGAGATGAGGATATGGCATGCAAGATTTATGTAGAAGTTACTGCCCGTTTTGATCAAGAAGGCAGTGTCATTCCGGAAAATATCATCTGGGAGGATGGTCGGCGCTTTGAGATTGACCGAGTATTGGATGTCCGGCCAGCTGCCAGTCTCAAGGCCGGAGGCTGCGGCATACGTTACACCTGCCGAATCCGGGGCAGGGACACTTTTTTATTTTTAGAAGAAAACCGCTGGTTTGTCGAAGCAAAAAAGGCTCAAAGGAGGTAATTACATGTGTGGGCGTTATGCCATATTTAACGAAGAAAATAATATCGAGATCAGGAAAATCATTAATGAAATAGATGAAAAATTTGCCGGTACACCGGAGGGGGAAGAGATGCGCACAGGAGAAATTTTCCCCACAAATATTGCGCCGGTACTGCTTTCGCCAAAAGAAAGAGAGAGGGGAATCCAGGCAGCACTGCTAAAATGGGGATATCCCCGTTGGAATAGCCCCGGTGTCATCATCAATGCCCGGGTGGAAACTGCCGGAAGTAAAAAAATCTTCCGGGATTCTCTTGCTGCCCGGCGTTGCGTAATACCGGCCAGTGGCTTTTTTGAGTGGAAAAAGGGAGATTCATTAAAGAAAAAAGAGAAATACCTGTTCCGGCTTTCTGATACTTCTATTATGTACATGGCAGGCCTTTATCAAAGCTTTCAAGATGCCAAAACCGGGGGAAGATACACTGCTTTTGTCATTTTGACCACTGCTGCCAACGAAACAGTCAGTCCGATTCACGACCGGATGCCGGTTATTTTGCCACCGGGAGAACTTCACATTTGGCTGAACTACGAGAAGGATAGTACTCATTTTCTCCTAGATAAAACACCAGGGACAACCCCATTATTAGCAAAAGGTTATCATGGATAAAGCCATAAACCTCTTGCACAATAGAATCGTCCCCTGTTTTATTTGCTAATTAGTCTTTAATTCATTTTCAAAATATACGCTGGTGCTGGGGAAGGCCATGGATACTCCTTCCTTTTCCAGGATACTAATGATTTTCAAGTTGACATCCTCTTTTACTTGGAGAAATTCGCCCCAGTTGGTAGTATTGGTGAAGAAATAAAGAAAAATATCCAGACTGCTTGCCCCAAAGGAATCAAAATTGACAAAAATCGTCTCCGGATGAATTCCCGGATGTTGCTGAAGCATATTCTTGATTTCTTCGACACATATCTCCAGTTTTTCTTTAGACGTACTGTAGGTAACACCAAGATTAAAGGTAATTCTTCTTTTGCCCATCCGAGTCCAATTAGTAACCGGCTCATTGGCCAAAGTAGCATTAGGGATAGTCACAACGGCTTGGGCAAAAGTACGCACTTTAGTACTACGGAAGTTAATATCCTCAACAGTCCCTTCCACACTGGGTGTCAAGATCCAATCTCCGATGGAAAATGGTTTATCGGTAATAATGACAACGCCACCAAACAAGTTTGCCAAGGTTTGTTGCGCAGCAAGGGCAAAGGCTAAGCCGCCTAAGCCCAGTCCGGCAATAAAGCCATTGATATCATAATCCCATTCCTGAAGAATCACACTTAGCGCCAATACAATAATAATGAATCTTATAACTTTAGACAAAAAAGGAAGCAGGATTTTATCTATCTTAAGTTTAATCAGGCCGACCATTTCATCAGCAAATACAACATAGTTCCCGGCTAGATTATAAAATCCTAAAGATACCAGAACGACCAGCGCAGAACGAAAAATTTTAGATAGTAAAATATTAGTTTCCAAACTGAGAGGAAGATACATCAACGCTAAATAAATTCCCAAGACAATAAAAAACAGCCGGAAAGGTTTTTCAAAAGCACTAAGTAAATAATTGTCGATTTCTGTTTTGGTTTCACTTGTAAATTTATGAAGAAGTGCTAAAATTTTACGAGCAAAAAACTTTCTCAAGAAAAAAACAAGAAGGAATATCCCAAGAGCAATCCCGATTCTAATTGACCAGGGAATGAGCGTATGGGAAGAAAAAGGAATATAATCATAATTAAGAAGAAAAGCATCCAGTAGTTCTTTCAAAATTTTCACCTCTCTTATTCTTCCGGCAGGCTTATCCAAACCTTGAAAGCATAATATCAGAGAAAAAATTTCCTGTCAATTAAACATATCTTTGCCAATGCAGTCAAGGTTGACTAAAAAAACTCTTTATGTTGCGAATAAATAAAGTTTTTTTTAAAAAAACACCGATGACCAAAAGGTATGCTATGAAAATGCCTCGAATACATATAATAATTGATTAATCTTGGTTAAATTACCTGAGTGATTTGCTAAGATTAAGTAATATAATTAGCAATGGGAGGATAAAAGAATGATTATTACAACAACACCCAATATTGAAGGAAAAAAAATCATTGAATACAAAGGGATAATTTTTGGTGAAGTTGTTTCCGGTGTTAACTTTGTCAAAGATTTCGCTGCCGGATTAACAAACTTTTTTGGAGGAAGATCCGGTTCTTACGAAGGAGAATTGATCGATGCCCGTGAAAATGCTCTCAAGGAATTAGAAAAAAGAGCGGAAAACATGGGAGCAAATGCGGTTGTCGGAGTGGATATCGATTATGAGGTACTGGGACAAGGCAACATGCTGATGGTAACAGCATCCGGCACAGCCGTGAAAATTGGATAACTTATGCTCCCGATAAAACATTTTTTATAGTCGGAGGACAGTAAATGAATTTAACGCCCAAATCAGAAATCGCAACCAGGATATCACTGCTCCAAAATAAATTAGCAGCAAAAGATCTTGACGGGGCAATTATTCTCCTCAACAGTGACCTTTTTTATTTTACCGGTACCGTCCAAGCTTCCTATTTATTTATGCCAGCCAGCGGCGAACCCGTTCTCATGATCAAAAAAAGTTTGCGGCGAGGGAAAGAAGAGTCTCAATTAAAAAATATTGAACCTATCAAAAGCCCCAAAAAAATCCCTGATGTCCTTGCCTCATTTGGCTTTACAAATCTTCGTAAAATAGGGCTGGAATTAGATGTATTACCTGTTAATATTTATCAAATATACCAAAGGATTTTCCCTAATGCCGAGTTATTTGATATTTCTCCTTTTATTAAAGAAGTTCGGGCAGTCAAATCACCTTATGAAATAAAGCTCTTGAAAAATACTTTAGGGGTAATAGACCAAGCATTCTTGGCGGTGCCTTCTTTTTTGCGTGAAGGAATGTTAGAAATCGAATTGGCAGCATTATTCGAAGGTGAAATGCGCAAACGGGGTTATTCCGGCTGGTGCAAAATGCGCTCATTCAACCAGGATTTCTTTTTAGGAAATATCTGCACAGGAGAAAGCGGAGCTTGCCCCGGATATTTTGACGGACCGGTGGGCGGTTCAGGTGTTTCCGTCTCCCAACCTCAAGGAGCGGGGTGGAAAAGGATAAAACGAGATGAAGTTGTATATATAGATTATACCTGTGTGATTGACGGCTATACCGGCGACCAAACCAGAATTTTCTGCATCGGTGAACTAAGCCCACGCATGGTAAAAGCATTTAAAGATGCCTTAATAATTGAAGCAGAAATCCTAAAAACCATCAAACCGGGTACTCCTGCCGAGGAACCTTACCTATTATCTGTCAAACTAGCAGAAGAGATGGGTTATCGAGATAACTTTATGGGCTACCAGGATGATCAAGTAAAATTTATCGGTCATGGAATCGGTTTGGAATTAGATGAATGGCCGATACTGGCCAAAGGAATCAAAACTCCTCTGGTACCCGGAATGACTTTTGCCCTGGAACCAAAATTTGTTTTTCCGGAAGGAGCAATCGGTACGGAAAACAGCTTTGTTATGACGGAAACGGGACCTCAATATTTAAGCATCACTCCGGAAGTTATCACTTATCTTAAGTAATCAGGTGAAACCGGGGAGTTTTTTAAGAAAACATTATTAAAAATTTAGCGGATGGTCCTATTGTTTTCATTAGATTTTTATTGTTACGCTGATAACATTAAGAAAACAAAAGGACCTTCGCCATGTTTATTTAACTATAAAAAATTGGTGATATCATGAGAAAATCTAAGGTCTTTACATCAAACACATTAAATATTTGGGATGATTTGCGTTTAAGATTAATGCTTGAAGGAATCATTGTTGGTATTTTTGCGGGTTTAATTGTCATCTCTTTTAGAATACTGCTAGAACGGGCAGAAGATTTACGGCGTTTGATATATCAACTAATCAGTCCTAGCCCGGTGATGATCTTTCTTTATTTTTTGGCGCTTTTGGTTATAGCCGCAATATTAGGTTACATTGTTCGAGCAGAACCCATGGTTTCCGGAAGCGGTATCCCTCAAGTCAAAGGGCAATTGTCCGGGCATTTCGTTATCAGTTGGCCGAAAGTAATCATTTGGAAGTTTATAGGTGGGATACTGGCGATCGGTGCCGGACTTTCCCTGGGACGGGAAGGTCCCTCTGTTCAATTAGGAGGAGCAGTAGGACATGGATTAGGCCGATTGGCAGGGCGGACCCGTGTAGAAAACAAGTATTTGATCACCTGCGGTGCCAGTGCCGGTTTAGCAGCCGCCTTTAATGCTCCATTGGCCGGAGTGATTTTTGCTCTGGAAGAACTGCATAAAAGTTTTTCTCCGGTAATTTTAGCGTCAGCAATGACAGCATCAATAGCTGCAGAT
The DNA here is from genome assembly GCA_028709045.1 of Desulfitobacteriaceae bacterium. GTDB lineage: Bacteria > Bacillota > Dehalobacteriia > Dehalobacteriales > Dehalobacteriaceae > JAQVXR01. The sequence continues at coordinate 16,568 of JAQVXR010000031.1, forward strand.
TTTATCTCTCAGTATTTTTTTGGACAGCAACCGGTATTTCATTTTCCGGCTCTACCAACTCTGCCGTTAAAATACTATTTATTATTAGTTGTCCTAGGGTTCATTGTTGGGCTGCTCGGTTTGCTTTTCAGCGTATCTCTTCTGCAAGCTCAAAAATTGTACAAAAAATATATCAAGTCTGCCCAATACAGGCTGTTGATTCCGGTAATAACTGCCGGGATACTCGGTTTTTTTATTCCAGATGTTTTAGGGGGAGGCCACAACCTTGTTATAGAAATGGCAAATACCAACATTCTCTTTTCTACTTTATTAATTCTTTTGGCAGCAAAATTTTCTTTTACCATGATTAGTTATGGTTCGGGAGTACCAGGCGGCATATTTTTGCCGCTATTAGTAATTGGAGCTATAATCGGTAATCTCAGCGGACTGTTCTTTACCAACATATCTCTTCTCCCACCGGAATACATCGGCAATCTAATTGTATTTGCCATGGCAGGATATTTTACCGCCATTGTTAAGGCGCCTATTACCGGGACAATTTTAATTACAGAAATGACCGGTTCCTTCAGTAACTTATTGCCGGTAGGCATTGTCTGCTTAAGTGCTTATTTTATGACGGAACTGTTTAAATCAAGACCAATTTATGATCTGCTGCTGGAAAGAATGCTGCTGAAAGAGCACATTGGCTATATCGGCAATGAAGGGAAGAAGACCATTATTGAAATTCC
>JAQVXR010000032.1 GCA_028709045.1 Desulfitobacteriaceae bacterium
GATTGCTTACGGGGAGTTTGGTTCCACGGGAATAAATTTTTCCAGGACGGCAAAAGGTATCAGTCTCTGGGTAAACGGTGATAACAGCAGTCATTGGCTACGCGCTGAGATCAAGGATGAAACAGGAAAGATTCATTATATTACCCTGGCGGATAAGTTGAACTGGAACGGTTGGAAAGAAATCTCCGTTGATTTTCCGGCAGAAGTCCAGACACCTACTTTAAAAAGGATTTACCTAGTGCGGTCAAAGGATCTAGATCATCCGCTACAAGGGAGCATCTTACTGGATGAGGTATCCTTTCAAACCGGCGAACCTCTTCTTGAGACTAATGATGTAGAATTAAAATTGTTTGCTAATAAAAATTTAATGCTGGTTAATAATGAAGAGAGAACAATTGATCAGGGACCGATCATCGAGAACAGCAGAAGCTATATCCCGGCCCGTTTCATGGTGGAGGCATTGGGAGGAAGAGTATTCTGGGATGGACAGGAAAAAAGGGTAAGAATTATTTTAGGGAAAAACATGATCGATCTTTGGATCAATGATACTGAACACACTATTGTCAACGGCACAAATAAACCCGCCGATACGGCAGCAATAATTAGAAAAGACCGGACGATGATTCCTGTCCGGATGGTTACGGAAAACCTAGGCTACCAAGTTCACTGGGATAAGGGAGAAATTACCATTAAATAATGCCGATGCTGGGGGGGAGGCTGTTGACCGGAGAACAGGAATATTGGCAAAAACCGGCAGACCCGGAGGACAGAAAGGATTTGGACCCGGAATTATTTGAAGAGTTAAACGCTCAGGATGATTATTCCGATGACAAAGATTCTTGGAAGCCTGTAGGTCAAAAGAAAAAATCCTTTTTCCGCATGGTTGGGCTGGTTACTGCCGCAGTTTTTTTCCTTATCTCATTGGGCAGTTGGGAACTGATCAGGCTTCCCTCCCTGGATTTTTTGGCTGAGTCATGGAATCTCTCACAAAAACAGGATGTGCGTACCTACCGTCAGGCGGTGACCTTAGTGAAAGCAAACGGACGGCAGGGAACAGGTTTTAATATTGACCCTGATGGTTTAATAGTGACAAACTATCATGTTATCAAAGAAGCCAAAGAGGCTAGCATTAATTTTGAGCATGGAGCGATCTATCAAGGCAAGGAAATCACCGCATTCCCCGAGGTGGACCTGGCATTAATAGATATTAACGGGGAAGAACTGCCTCACTTAGCTTTAAGTGCCGACCAAGCTTTAGCCGGAGATGAAGTAATTGTCATTGGCAATCCATTAGGATTCCCCCGGGTGGCAGCCCAAGGGGATGTGGTAGGAAATATTTTGCTGAAAGGATGGACGAAGCCGGTGCTGATGATTAAAGGGCCGATTTATCATGGCAGTAGCGGCAGTCCGGTGCTCAATGACGAGGGAAAAGTAGTAGGGATAGTTTTTGCTACTTTGATTAGAGAGGAAAATGATGATGCTGAAGAAAATATCGGTTTGGCTGTTCCCGTAGCTTACTTAAATCAATATCTTAATCGGTAATTTCAATTCCTGCCATTTTCATTAAGAAGATGGCATTTTTTGTTGTGGAAACACCGGGCCGGAGGATGTAATCAAAAAGCAGTTTTCCATCCCGGTAATATTCTTCAAAATGATAGTTTTTAATTTTCGCATCCTTATCCTGGGCTAGGTCCGCTAGTTCCAGGTCGTGAGTGGAAACTAAACCCAGTGCCCCCCCACGGCTCAACTTTTTAATCAAATGTTTTGCTCCGGTATGCCTGTCCCGGGAATTGGTGCCCCGGAAAATTTCATCCAGCAGAATGAAAACAGGTCTTTTCTTTCGGGTGGCATCAAGGACCAGCTTGATCCTTAACAGTTCTCCGTAAAATGAGGAAATATTAGCTCGCAGGTCGTCGTTGATCCGCATAGATGTGTAAATATCCATCAGGCCGGAGCGGAATTCTTTGGCGCAAACAGGGCTTCCGGCATATCCAAGGACCAAGTTGATGCCTGCTGTTCTTAACAGAGTACTTTTTCCGGACATATTAGAGCCGGTAATGAGAAATATTTCCCCCGGGGAGGTTATTGATAAGTCATTGGGGATCCTGGTTTCCGGAAGCAGGGGATGGGCCAGGTCTTTTGCCAAAAGGCCGGTGTAATCGTCCAAAATTTCCGGCACAGCCCAATCCGGGTGGTCAAAGCTTATCACCGCTACACTGGATAAAGACTCAATTTCTCCGATGGTTTCCAACCATTTTTGTAGGTGCGGCCCGGATTGGTCCTTCCATTTTTCCAACGCGATCTGACACTGAAAATCCCACATGGTAATTATATTAAAAATAAAATAAAGCTGGCTGTAGCGCATATAGGTCATGTCAACAGCCTTTTCCAGTTTCTTAATTTGCTGGTAAGCCGGGAGCTTTTTATCCCCTTCAAGTTTTTTATTTAAATTAACTAAATAGGGAGAGCGAAATTGGGCAGTTTCAAAAATCTCCAGCATCCGATGGTATCCTTTAATATTTTCTTTGTACTGGTGGGCAATGGCAAAAGTTGAGCCGGTGTCCTTGCGCAGAAAAAATAAAATGGCTGTCTGCACAAGGATTAATCCAACCGGAATCAGATAGGATACAGATTGGGAAAAGAACAGGCTTAGGATAATAGATAGAATTGTGCAAGCCGGGAGAAAACGCAGGGCAAAAATAACCTCTCGCCGCCGAAAGAATGGGTTGGCTTTTTTCCCCCATTGAATTAAATCTTTTGGGTCTTGGGCTTTATCTGAGGAAATGATACCTTCTACCTGAAACTGTTGGCGCCACTTTAGTTTCCGGGCAAGTTCTTGCACCGCTTCCTGCCGAGCTTTGATTTCTTTACTGTTTTCCGGAGGCCTCGCTAGGATGTGAGCTAATCGGCGCCGGCCTAAATAAGTATGGGCTATGCTTATCCATTGGAAGAGAGAGTTTATCCCGAAGATATCCAGGTCGGAAGTAAAGGGATGATTATCCTCGCAAAATTCCTTGCCGGTGTCGGGGAAAGAATTCCATTCACCTAACAGGCGTTTGAGAGAATCCTCATTAATTTTTTTCATAAGGGCGGCATAATCACTGTCTCTCTTTGCTTGTTGGTGTTTAAATACCAGAAAGATAAAAACAGCAAGTGCGGCTATTATCGTCACGGTCCCCGACGGGGTTAACCCGGAGACAAAAAAGAATATGGCAAAACCAATACCTGCCAAAGACACTAGTAACCGTAAATTACTCAAACGACGGGCTTTTTCGCGGTGCTTTTTCATAAGTCGAGTGAAATGGTTAACGCGCAATTCGTACTCTATTTTAGAATTTTTAGTAGTTACTTTTTGATTATTCAAAGCAGATTCTCCTTAATCAGATTATCCTTATTTTTACACAGAGTAAGCTGCTTTGCAAGTGAACCGAAGATTTTATAAAAAAAAATTGCCTTCAGAAAGTATCAAAACAGGAGGTTACCATGATGGGGGGAAGACCTCATTATCCCATCGAAATTTGCACGGTAGTAACTGTTTTGAACGGGGCACTTCCTAAAAGCAAATGCTTTTGTCTAATAAAAAACTAACTGAAAACCAAAATAAAAAAGACACATTTCCGTGTCTTGAAAAACCGATAATAATCCGGTTATCATGTCTTCTTTCCAAACACGGGAGGCCAGACAATTTCTCACCTGACCCATTGGCTGATAGTCATAGGTTGAACCAACCTTTAGACCGGACAGCTCGAAGGCAATTTATGAACTTAGTTATATTATATTCTGCACAGGTAAGAATAATCCTTCAAAAGATTTAGTATTTTTCATGAATTATTAAAAAATAAAATAATGCTTTCCGATGCATCATCACGATCGAAAAAAGATAATTAGTGTGTCAGGTACCGAAAGTTAACTTATTGCCGGAATGGGGCAGGATGCCCACATTGACAAAAACTGACTGTCTAAATAGAATAGAGATAAATTCCAGGCTCTCTTCCATGGGGCGGGAGGCTTAACTCCTATCGGAACAGAGTAATCTTTTTATGAGGGAAATATGAATTACGAATTTTCGAGGACGGAAATGCTCATTGGAAAGGAATATTTGAAGAAGTTGAAAGAGAGCAAAGTCGCTGTATTTGGTATCGGCGGCGTTGGCTCTTTTGTCGTGGAAGGTCTGGTGCGGGCCGGGGTAGGGCATCTTGTCCTGATCGATCATGATGATATTTGCCCGACAAATATTAATAGACAGCTCCATGCCACCGGAAAAACAGTGGGTAGGGCAAAAGTGGAAGTGATGAAAGAGAGGGTACTGGAGATCAACCCCCAGGCGGAAGTGATCATTCATCAAAAATTATACCTGCCCGATTGTTCGGGAGAATTGATTAAGCTAGATTATAATTATATCGTTGATGCTATCGATATGGTCACTGCGAAAATTGATCTGGTGGTGAAAGCCAAGCAGATGGGGATACCGATTATCAGCTCGATGGGAACAGGCAATAAAATGGATCCGACCAAATTTGAAGTGGCAGATATTTTTAGTACCTCTGTTTGTCCTCTGGCTAAAGTGATGCGGAAAGAATTAAGGAAAAGGGGCATTGATTCTCTCCAGGTCGTTTACTCAAAAGAGGAACCAATCAAGCCAGAGAAAATCCAAGAGTCTGGCTCAGTTAGCTCCGAAGAAACGGCTGTAAAAAGTATAGCGCGGCGGCAAACTCCCGGCAGTATCTCTTTTGTTCCTTCAGTAGCCGGTTTAATTATTGCCGGCCAAGTGGTCAAAGATTTAATCTCCCGGGATAAATAACTATATGCGGCAGACTGTCAAGAGGCATTTAAGTTTTTTCAAACTTTCATTAACGAAGATATCCTATCCCAATAAGTTAATGACAGGTGTAAGGCACCACTCGTTATCTTATAAAAAATTGAGCAGCCGGTTTTAAGGCTGCTTATTCTGTTTATATGATTGAAATTCACTAATCCAGTGAGGGTTTATCTCCGCATACCGGACAAAATGGAAAATGCATTCTAACGTTTCTTTACTGATATTATGCTCAATTTTTTCCGTGTCTTCAAGGATATTAGCGCTTACGCCTACAAGGCGCAAAAATTTTTCCAGGGTTTGGTGGCGGGCGAGCAGTTCTTTGCCCAGTTCCCAACCGGCTGGGGTTAGATGGATCAGTCCGTATTTTTCGTAATTAAGATAATTGCCCTTAGCCAGCTTTTTTACCATCTTATGAGCAGAAGGGGGTTGGACATTCAAAGCGCCGGCTAAATCACTCATGCGGGTATAGCCTTTTTCTCCGCACAGGCGAAATATCATTTCCAGATAGTCTTCCATGCCGGAAGTTAGCTTCTGATTATCTTGGTTTTGCATCGTGTAACCACGGACAGTAAAAAATTCGTTACTGTGATCAGCCATTTTTCCACCCCTTTCCATTTGTTATATTCCCTTCCCTCAAAAAAATTACTAAAAAATTAAAAGTTAAAACGCGAGAAAAGGGACAAACACTCTTCCCTGGACCAGTTCATAAAATGAATTAGAATTAGATGCAGCTAACATTAATAGTCGCGGAAAAACATGGGGAAGGAGGATCGAGTTAAAATGCTGCAGGAGATGCCATTGTATCAATTAAAGGTCGGAGAATCCTGCCGGGTATCAAGTCTTACGGCAGAGGGGATTTTACGCCGGCGCCTTTTGGACCTGGGTTTTGTGCCGGGCTCACAGGTTAAAAACATCCGGCGCAGTCCTTTAGGAGATCCTACTGCTTATTTGGTTAGAGGGGCAGCAGTTGCGCTCAGAAAAGAAGAAGCAGCTTTGATTAAAGTAACTCTAAAAAATTTGGCATAAGGAGAGAGAGGCATGGGCTTATCCTATCAGTCGATGGGGCGTAATACATGGCGGGAAAATTTTCTTTCCACCCATGATAAAAATAACGAAAATTATGTAATTGCTTTGGCGGGGAATCCCAACACAGGAAAGAGTACGGTGTTTAATGCCTTAACCGGGCTGAACCAGCATACCGGAAACTGGCCGGGGAAAACTGTCCTTCAGGCTCAGGGAACTTATGAACATAATCAAAAAAAGTATCTTCTGGTTGATCTGCCGGGGACATATTCCTTGTTTGCCAATTCGCCGGAAGAACAGGTGGCACGTGATTTTATTTGCTTTAGCCGCCCTGATGTTACTGTGGTGGTTGTTGATGCTACCTGTTTAGAACGAAACTTAAATCTGGTACTGCAAGTGTTGGAAATTACCGGGAAGGTTGTGGTTTGTGTTAATCTTTTGGATGAAGCAAAGAGAAAAGGTACCCGTATAAACTTGAATAAGCTTTCCAGAGAATTAGGCGTGCCGGTGATTGGCACAGCTGCTCGAAAAAAAATTGGCCTTGACCAATTGAAACAGGTTGTGGAAAAGATAGCTGAAAACAAGGTTCGGGTTAACCCGGCAGTGATCAGCTATGACCCGGACATTGAGGAAAAAATCAAAAATATTATTGCCGGGTTAAGCCCTGAGGCATGTAATTCTATTAATCCCCGCTGGCTTGCTTTGCGAATTTTAGAAGGGGATCAGACAATTTTTGAGGTGCTTAATCAAAAGCTGAATTACAACATTTCCTTAGATAACGAGGAGGAATAGGCCGATGAGCGTCAATCAAGGACGGCTTATCCGTTATCAAAATCACCGGGATCGGATTGTTTCGAGTATTTACCGTCAGGCAGAATCCATTGCCAAAGGCGTTGTTCAAGAGGATGAGAGAAAGGGTGTCAAGTGGGAAGAGAAATTGGATGATATTCTCACGGCACCTTTCTTTGGTGGCCTTTTCATGCTCCTTTTATTGGGGGGAATATTTTGGCTCACAATCACTGGGGCAAACTATCCATCACAGTTAATTGCCGGATTCCTCTTTGGCATCGAAGAAATTATGGTAAATTTCCTTACACAGGTAAACGCACCTCAATGGTTTACCGGCTTATTTGTCCAGGGCATGTATCGCACCTTGGCTTGGGTTGTCTCTGTAATGCTGCCGCCCATGGCGATTTTTTTTCCGCTCTTTACCCTGCTGGAAGACTTGGGCTATTTGCCGCGAGTTGCTTTTAACCTGGATTATCTTTTCAAAAAATGCGGCACCCATGGTAAGCAGGCATTGACAATGTGCATGGGTTTTGGCTGCAATGCTGCCGGGATTACTGCCTGCCGGATTATTGATTCTCCCCGGGAACGTTTGATTGCTATTTTGACTAATAATTTTGTTCCCTGCAATGGTCGGTTTCCCACCTTAATTCTTATTTGCTCCATTTTTTTTGCCGGAGTTTCTGTTTCCGCCGGACAGGGAATTGTCGCTGCTTTAGGTGTTCTTGCCATAGTGCTTATTGGAATCGGCACAACTTTATTGGTTTCGCTGATTCTATCAAAAACGCTTTTAAAAGGAGTTCCCTCCACCTTTACCCTGGAACTACCTCCTTTTCGCAAACCTCAGGTAGGGCAAGTGATTGTTCGTTCCATATTTGACCGAACTTTGTTTGTCTTAATGAGGGCAGTGGTGGTGGCTGCCCCTGCCGGCCTTTTGATTTGGGTATTAGCCAATACATACATAGGAGATATTTCTTTATTGACAAGAGCTGCTGACTTTGTCAATCCCTTTGCCCAGGCCATCGGATTGGATGGAATCATTCTCATGGCATTTATCCTGGGTCTTCCGGCTAATGAAATCGTTGTTCCCATTATGGTGATGGCTTACCTGGCGACAGGAACGATGATGGAGTTAGACAGCCTGCATGAGATGAAAGAGCTGCTCATTAATAAGTATAATTGGACGTGGCTCACGGCGCTGAATATGATGCTTTTTTCCCTGCTCCATTATCCATGCAGCACCACATTAATTACTATCTTTAAAGAAACCCGGAGCAAAAAATGGACTTTCTTGGCATTTCTCATTCCCACCATTATCGCCGTTCTTGTTTGTTTTCTGGTGACGCAGACGGTAAATCTTTTGGGTTTTTTGCGATAGGGTATTTGAAATAGCACAGGTACTAAGGAATAACTTTTAGTACCTAGCTCTTTTAGAAGTAATTTGGACAAACAGTTATATATTTGATATATTAAAAAGGGGAATAATAGTAAAATCGGGGATGGATGGAAAACAGATGGATAAACAACAAAAAGATCTGTTACAGACAAATATTATTCTTAACAGTGTTGCCGATGGCGTTTTTACGGTAGATGATGAATGGAAGATCACTTTTTTTAACCAAGCAGCCGAAAGGATTACCGGTATCAAACAGGAGGATGCCCTGGGCAATATGTGCCGGGATATTTTTCATTCCAGTATTTGTGACGGTTCCTGTACTCTGCGCCAATGCATTGAAAAAGACTGTTCCATAACCAATAAATCAATATTTATTATTACCCCGGATGGGAACAAGGTACCGGTCAGTATTAGCGCCTCTCCATTAAAAGACGATGCCGGAAATATCATTGGTGGGGTGGAAGTTTTTCGGGACCTTTCAGAAATTAATGAACTGAGAAAACAGCTAACCAAGTCCTATACCTTTCAGGATATTATCGGAAAGAGCAAACCGATGCAGCACATATTTCAGATTCTCCCCAATATTGCCAAAAGTAACAGTACGGTACTACTCCTTGGTGAAAGCGGTACCGGAAAAGAATTGGTGGCAAGAGCCGTACACAATTTAAGCGGCAGAAAGAATAAGCCTTTGGTGGCAGTTAATTGCGGTGCTTTACCCGATACTCTTTTGGAGTCGGAACTTTTCGGCTATAAAGCAGGGGCTTTTACCGATGCGAAGAAGGATAAGCCGGGTTATTTTGCTCGGGCGGAAAAAGGATCGATATTTCTTGATGAAATCGGCGATATTTCTCCGGCTCTTCAGGTCAAGCTCCTTCGGGTTTTGCAGGAAAAAACTTATGAACCGTTAGGAGCCACCTCTTCCGTGAAGGCTGATGTCCGGGTGATTGCGGCGACAAACAAAGACCTGGAAGCTATGGTTCGTGAGGAGAAATTTCGCAATGACCTTTATTACCGATTGAATGTGATTCAATTAAAAATGCCGCCTCTGCGGGAGCGGAAAGAAGATATTCCTTTGCTTGCTGACCATATTATCCAGCGTTTTAACAGTATAAAAGGGAAGAATATTTTAGGGCTATCACAGCATGCTCTTGCCCTATTAATGAAATATGATTATCCGGGAAATGTGCGGGAATTGGAAAATATTATTGAGTATGCTTTTATCCTTTGTGAGGAAGGCTTAATCCTTGCGGAACATTTGCCGGAAAAATTTGCTCCCCGATTTACAGATTCTGGAACAAAGCATATTTCGTCAAACTTTACCCTGGATGAAGTAAAAAAACAGGCTGTTTTGGATGCATTGGAGCGAAATGGTTGGAAGCGGATGGCCACCTGCCGGGAGCTGGGGATTTCCAAAGGCACCCTGAGAAGAATGATAGAACAATATCAAATTAGCGAGCCTAAATAATTTTTACCGGGCATAAAATCAACCCTGATATGCTGCGGCGGGCACATAATAGACCCGATAAAAAAGTTAACCGATACCGTTTGGGAGCATTTTTATTAGGAAAGGGCGCACCATTGGTGTGCCTTTTCTTTTGGCACGATTTTTGCATATAAGAATAGTCGGAGGTGTTGGTTTTATGCTAGCCCTGGCTGTTTTTGAGGAGAGGATTTCTTCTATATTTGATAACTCAAATGAGCTTGTTTTAGTTTCCCGGAAAGGTGAACAATGGATCAAGCAACCCAGAATGAAGATTAGTACTCACTGCATAGAAGGACTTGTACAAGACTTTAAAAGAATTGGGATAAAGGTATTGATCTGCGGAGCGATCAGCGGCTGCCTACAGCGGGTCATTGAGTCTCAGGACATTTATGTTATTCCTTGGATTAGCGGCCGGGTGGACGATGTGCTTTTGGCATATCAAGATGGTGATTTGAGTTGTTTTGTGATGCCAGGGTGTCGTGGTTGCAAGAGAAGATCTCCTGCTAAAAAAATGAAATAAGTGAGAATGTATCCGTTAAGCAAGCATTCTTAAAGGAGGGATATTAATGCAAGGGAACAGAGGATCCGGTTCCGGGCAGGGAGCAAATGCCCGTAAACAAGGTATGGGTCAAGAACAAGGCCAAGGCAGGGGACAAAGGAAAAGATGTTTTAGTCGACAGAGGAGTTTCACGGATAATTGTATTTGTCCCCAGTGCGGTATTACAGTACCCCACGAAAGGCAGGTTCCTTGTACCAGCATGAGGTGCCCCCAATGTGGAAGTGCGATGGTCAGGGAGGACCGGGCTTAAAGGGACAAATTTTGGATAACATAATCTGATGAGGTAAAAACTTCATTTGACACAAGAAATTTTTGATTGTAATTAAGTAATAACAGGAGGAGTAATAATGGAATCTCAAGGAGCAAAACCAAATGCTTTTGAAAAAGCAAAAACCAATGAGTACAGTAAAATTAAAAAAGTAGTCGGAATTATGAGCGGAAAGGGCGGGGTGGGAAAATCATCAGTCACTGCTTTGACGGCAATTACCTTGAACAAGAAAGGTTTCCGGGTGGGAATCCTTGATGCCGATATTACCGGGCCAAGTATTCCCAAAATATTCGGTCTGAATTCAGAAAAGGCAGCAGCTGACGACAAAGGAATATATCCGGAGATAACGGCGACGGGAATCAAAGTGATGTCGATTAATTTATTGTTAGACAAGAAAGATCATCCTGTAGTTTGGCGGGGACCTATTGTGAGTAATACCGTTAAGCAGTTTTTTACCGATGTTGTTTGGGGTGAACTGGATTATCTTCTCATTGATCTCCCTCCCGGCACCGGTGATGTTCCCCTAACCATTATGCAGTCTATACCACTTAATGGCATTATCACTGTTTCTTCACCTCAGGATTTGGTAAAACTGATAGTAACTAAATCGGTAAATATGGCGAAGATGCTGAAGGTTCCCATTTTTGGTATTGTGGAAAATATGAGCTATTTTGAATGTCCTCACTGTCATGAACGGGTTAATATTTTTGGAGAAAGCCGGATTGAAGAAGTGGCAGAAGAAATGAAGCTCAAAGTCTTGGCCAAGATGCCGGTCGATCCGGAATTGGCCCAGTTATGTGACGCGGGAAAAGTTGAAGAATATGAAAAAGTAGAAATCCTTCCTGACTAAAAGATATTAAAGAAGGAGGCAAGGAAAATGAAGGTGTGTGTTTCAAGTTCGGGTAAAGAAAAAAGCTCCAACGTAGATTTTCGATTTGGTAGGTGCAGTTATTTTGCCATCTATGACAGTGAAAACGCTGAATTTAAGGCATTGGAAAACGCCGGAATCGCTTCGGCACAGGGGGCAGGGATTGCCGCTGCCCAGCAGGTTGTTGACGAAAAGGTTGATGCTGTGATCACGGGAAACATGGGGCCGAACGCCATGAATTTATTGAAGGCTGCCGGGATCAAAATTTTTGGGGCAGCAGGCGGCACTGTAGAGGGAGCAATTAAACTTTTTCAGGAAAATAAGTTGGAATCAATAGAGAAGCCTGCTCCGGCTCATTCTGGCATGGGGAACCAAAAAAGGGGCTGGTAAAATGCAGATTTCCGTTTTAAGCGGAAAGGGCGGCACGGGAAAAACAACCATTGCGACAAATTTGGCCGTTATCATGGGCGGATACTATGTAGACTGTGACGTTGAGGAGCCTAATGGTTTTATATTTTTAAAACCGAATATATCGAAAAGTAAAGATGTATCAATTCCTACACCCCAAATCGATTACACAAAATGCACATTGTGCAAAAAATGTGTCCAAGTATGTCAGTTCAATGCTTTAGGTATTGCCGGAAACCAGGTGGTGGTCTTTGAAAAACTATGCCATGGCTGTGGCGCATGTCTTCTTGCTTGCCCGGACGGTGCTATTTCCGAAAAAGAGCGGGCAATAGGGAAAATTGATGCGGGACAGTCGGGAGAATTAAAATGTTTGCAGGGAGTTCTCAATGTGGGAGAACCGATGGCCGGTCCCATTATTCGGGATCTTAAAGAAATGGTAAAAGAGGAAAGTTCCCTTATTGACTGTTCTCCGGGGAGTTCCTGCAATGTGGTCAAGGCGATATCCGGAGCGCACTATGCTATCTTGGTGACGGAACCGACTGCTTTTGGTCTCCACGATTTGAAAATTGCCGTAGAACTGGTAAGAAAGTTAAAATTACCATTTGGTTTGATTATTAATAGAGGTAATGATGACAACAGAATGATAATTGACTACTGTGAAAAAGAAAAAATCCGCCTTCTGGGTGTGATCCCATTTGATCGGAGAGTGGCCGAGATCTATTCCCGAGGCAATTTGCTTATTGAGGATGAACACTACCGGGAAATTTTTGAGGAACTTGCAGAAAATATCCGGGAGGTGGTCAGGTGCAGTTAATCATCATCAGCGGAAAAGGGGGCACCGGAAAAACAACTGTTGCCGCATCCTTTGCTTATCTGGAGGATAAAAGTATTAAAGTAGACTGTGATGTGGAGGCGTCTAATTTGCACCTGGTGCTAAAAGGTGATGATATTGAGCGGCATGATTTTTTTGGAGCAAAAACAGCAAAAATTGATCCGGAAAAATGTCAAAAATGTGGGGAATGTGAAAAGGCCTGTAGGTTTAATGCCATATCTGATTTTCAGGTGGATGAACTGAAATGTGAAGGGTGCGGGGCATGTACCGTTGTCTGTCCTTACCAGGCAGTTTCTTTGGATGATGATTTGACAGGAGAAACCTTGATCAGTAAAACCGGCAAAGGATATTTATCCCGGGCGGAGATGGTGATCGGCGCCGAAGGATCAGGAAAACTGGTAACCGAAGTAAGAAAAATTGCCGGTCAATACAAAAAAAATAATGAGCCGTTTATTTTAGACGGTTCCCCCGGGGTAGGGTGCGCCGTGATGGCATCTGTCACCGGCTGTGATGCCGCTTTAATTGTGGTGGAACCTACCCAGTCCGGTTTGGAAGATTTTTTGCGGCTGCTATCTTTGATTAGATTTTTCGGGGTACTCCCATTTGTGTGCATAAATAAATATGACTTAAATTTCGATGTTACCTGTCAAATTGAACGGGTCTGTCGAGAAGAAAAAGTGCCTGTGATGGGTTATATCCCTTTTGATTCTACCGTGCAAAGAGCAATAAACGAATTAAAGCCTGTAGTTTGTTATCCAAAAAGTAAAGCAGGACGGCAGATTATTATGATATGGAATAGACTAAATGAAAGAATTAAGGAGGAAATTAAAAAATGAAAATTGGCATAGCAAAAGACGGAGATTTTGTTTCTCAGCATTTCGGGCATTGTGAAGGGTTTGAAGTTTTTCAGGTAGAGGACAACAAAATTTGCGGCAGGGAAACAGTCCTAAACCCCGGACACCGACCAGGATTTTTGCCGCCTTATTTGGCTGAAAAAGGAGTCAATCTGGTAATTGCCGGGGGGATGGGAGCCACTGCCCAGGAGCTTTTTCAAAGCAGGGGTATTTCGGTGATTGTCGGAGCGCAAGGAAAAATTGAGGATGTTCTTGACAAGTATTTAAAAGGCGAATTAGTTTCCAGCGGCAGTATCTGTGAAGAGCATATGCATCAAGGTCATTGCCACGATTAATAAAAAGTATTATTGTACATTAATTTGAACCATCAAAGATGAAACTGGAGGGAACTAATTGATAAGGATTGGGGTAATTGGCCAGTCGGGAGATATTTCACCTGAGGTCCGACAACTGGCCGAAGAAATTGGCCGGGAAATCGCTTTAAGAAAGGCTGTTTTGTTGACCGGAGGCACCAACGGAGTAATGGAAGCGGTATCTTTTGGCGCCAAATCGGCTGGGGGATTAGTGGTTGGCATTTTACCGGGGGATACATTGGATGTTGGCAATAACTATATTGATGTGCCGATTACTACTGGAATGGGTTATGACTACCGGAGCCTGATTCTGGTTCATTCCTCTGACGTTATCATCATGATCGGAGGAGGAAATGGTACCTTAGGGGAACTTTCCACAGCCTACTTAAATCGCAAGCCGGTAATTGTAGTGGAACCTTCCGGAGGTTGGGCAGGGAAAATAAAAGCCCTCGCTCATGACGGGTGCTATCTGGATGAGCGGAAAAACGTGAAAATTGAGTATGTTGACAACGCCCAGGATGCATTGGATATGGCGTTAAGCTTAAAAAGATGTGTTGGCGGTGCCGAGAAGGCTGTTTGTAAAGATGCAGAGACTTTAGAAGAATAATCAAAAAACTATCGCAATAGACAATAATCGCAATTGAATTATTTTTTAACTGTGCTAGCTTTCGACATAATTTATGGACAGATAATGGTAAAATAGCACCTGTGAGGTTAAAGGCAGGGAGTTTATGATGAAAGCAACAGAAGGAAGACAGTTACCAATAGACTTTTTGGAAACTGAACGGGAAAGACTGTGCGAAATAATCGAAGAATACAGTTTTAATTTGAGAAGGCCGGAAGTTATTGCAGCCAGCCAACGAATGGACACTATTGTGCTTCATTGTTGTCGAAAACCCCGTAGTAAGAGAAAGAACTCTCAAGCAAATTAGTTACCTCTTATACCATGCAAGAATTATCTATCTCCTTAAGTACTATTGTTTTAATTAATCAAATTTAAATAAAGCAGGTCGCCTAAAGGCGCAGTTTAATAGGGAAACTTATTGAACCATACCCCAAACCGATACGGAAAAGCAAGAGAGAGGCGTTGTCCCGCAAGGGATAGCGCCTCTCTCTCAGCTAATCTTTTTTCGATGGTTGTTTGAATGTACCAAGGATTTCCTATAAGCATTATCTGCAATAGTCTCTCCACAAAGGCATCTCATACCCATTACACGCTTTAACCCCCAGTAACGCACAAGCGGTTCTTCGAATATTCCACGTTATATTTCATCAGATCCACTAGATTCAGGTTCTGAAAACTCAATTACACCGATAGGGGCGTGTATGAAGCTATAGTATAATATGGCTTTCGGAGTAAAAAAGCGATGTGACAGAATGATTTCCATAACTGGTGATAGACACAGTGATTTACGCGATGGAGATCAACAGGAACATATTGACTTGGAACTGACGTTACATTAGCATACATTCAAATCGAAATCTCCTTATAGTTCGATAACCCTTTGTACTTTATCTTTAATCTTTTGATCATGGGTCACTATAATGACGGTTTTACCTTCGGCATTCAACGAAAACAGAATATCCATAATTATTTGAGCGTTTTTGGTGTCCAGGGATCCTGTTGGTTCGTCAGCTAAAATGATCTCACATTTTTTAAGAAATAAACGAGCCAACGCTACACGCTGCTGCTCTCCACCGGATAGGGTATAAACCTTACTATTCAGTTTGCTTTCTAAGCCGACTCTTGCCAGCACTTCTTCAATCGTATAATTCGTGCGGCTGTCCTTCCTGATCAACTCAAGGTTCTGTTTAACGGTTTTATTCTCGATCAGCGCAAAATTTTGAAATAGAAAACCAACGACTGAGCGAAAATACTCCAATTTTTGCTTGTTTGTCGTGTATTCGATTCCGTTAATTCTTAAACTTCCGGCATCAATCGGCTCTATTAAGCCAATCATATTTAATAATGTGGTCTTTCCCGTTCCGCTGGCACCGGAAAAGCATACAAATTCTTGATCCTTGATAAGAAAATTATAGTCTTGAAATAAAGTCAGATCATCAAATTTTTTAGTGATATTAATTCCTTCAATCATAATAACCTTCCTTTTAGAATGGCTGGTACATTGGCTTTTTCCATAGCACCTGCCTTTTTAGCAATAAATACTAACTCAACCGCCAGCAAAATGAGCCCTCCCCAGATGAGATTAGCACCCTCGGTAATACCCAAAAGCCCTCTGAGGAAAAACGCCAGGATTATACTCAGTAGAAAAACAACTAAAGTGATAAGTATCAACCGCTTATTCCTGGCAAAAAGTGAGTAGCCAAGTACTTTTTTCAGTGCCAGTTCCATAGCATTGAACTGATACTCAAGTTTGATAATAAAACTGATCAGCGCGATTTCGAGGGCCAACAAGAAGAATGATAAAATAACAATTAATTTCATATTGCGTGACATAATAGCCCAATTATATTCATAGACATCCATGGCATTGGATTTGACCACTATTTGATCGGGCAGCTGATATTCCTCTATGAAATTATTGAAGTCTTGCTCAGGAATATTGTACATCGTACTGTAGGCATAATACATAGCTTTATCTGCCTGAGATTCGTCAATTTGTTGAATTGTATTATTGAATAATATGATAGGATTCTCCATTGGCTGACTTACATATTTCTCCATATTATGAACGCCCACTAAACTTACATCTTCATCATATACTTTGGTTTTAATGCTTGAATCAATATTTCTTCCCAAAAAAGTAGTGAATATATGGTTCGCGATGGTATATTCTAGAGAATCCTCTGATATATCGGGCGGGATCAGGATATAATAATCCTCATCAGCACTTTGGATCGCCTCGACCAAGGCATTGTTCCCTCTTGAGATTTCTTCAAACGAATTTCGGTTGATTAGGATAACAGGGTAAGGGCTACTGTAATTAGCTGTCAAATCGTTGTATTGTAATGAAAATTTCTGAAATCGTTTATAGAATTCTTGATTCATAGTCTCTGTATCTGATATTGTTTTGCCCAAATGATTATTCACCCTGTAATTCAGTTTATAGTAGCTATAATCCTTATGCGCAGAGAAAAAATCACCTTGCTTATGCATAAGATACCCTTGCGCCAGTATGGCAAAATTGCTTGACAGGACAATAAGGGTGAGGATAGTAGTCATGGTTTTCAAGATATAGTTGGTTGCAAGCAGTCCGCCGCCAGAGCGTCTGGTTACTATATCCTTTTTAAAGTTAATGCGCAAAATGGCCGCATTGATCAGTGTGTTGGCAATCATGAACACAATAAAGGCAGGGGCCAGAGCTTGAATCTTAAAAAGTACATTGGAATTGGATAATGAGCTTAATAGGAAAGGCACGCTAAGGAAGGCGCTTGCCAAAATAGCGATATCGGCCAAAGCATTTTTACCAAAAAAGGCTCTGACATCCTCCCCAAGGGTTATACGCACCATAATCTCCTTCTTCAGGCTTATGATTTCATAAATCGTCAGAAGCAAGATTAAGCCAAAAATGATAAACCAAACTGAAAATAGATTCAACCAG
>JAQVXR010000213.1 GCA_028709045.1 Desulfitobacteriaceae bacterium
CTTAACGAATGAGTGGCCGGTAGTATTGGTGGGCGCAGGTAATTTAGGAACTGCTCTTTGTCTTTACCGGGGTTTTTTCGAAAGAGGATTTCGCATTGTGGGGGTTTTTGACAGTGACCCCATAAAAATTGGTCAATTACTGGGGGAACAGGAGATTCTTCCTTTGGAAAAACTAGGTGAAATAATAAAAGAAGAAGAGGCGCGAATTGGCATTATTGCTGTTCCAGGTGATTACGCCCAGGAAACGGCAAATAAGCTGATTAGCTTTGGCATTAAGGCAATTCTTAATTTTGCTCCTCAAGCTATTAATGTTCCCGATGATGTGGAATTGCGAAACATTGATTTAGGGGTAAATCTTGAGGTTTTGACATTTAAGCTGACTGTTTAAGAAAACGGCTTTACCAACATGTTTTGTTGATAAAGACGTTTTTCATATAATATAATTCTTAGTTTTCTGCACACTAAGAATTAGTCAGTTAGCCATTCTGAATTGGAGTGTGTTGCATGGAAAAGCGGTTAGTTCTGGCATCTGCGTCTCCCAGAAGAGCCGAGCTGTTGAAGCAGGTTGGAGTCCATCCCGATATTATTACCAGTGATGTTTTAGAGGATATCTCCAAAGAGGTGCCTGTTCAGGATTTGGTTCAAGCTCTGGCCTTAAAAAAGGCTCAGGCAGTAGCCAACACAGTGCAGGAAGGGTTAATTATCGGGGCAGATACTGTTGTGGCGAAAGAAAATCGCTTACTGGGTAAACCAGCTGATTTTCAAGAGGCGGTTGAAATGATATCTTCCTTAAGCGGCAGCGGGCATAGTGTACTAACGGGAGTGGCGGTGGTAGGGCAGCCGGACGGTCAGACAATCACAGGCTTTGAAGAAACCAAGGTATTTTTCAAGGAGCTTTTAAAAGAGGAAATTATTTCTTATGTGAAAACCGGTGAATGCATGGATAAAGCTGGAGCTTATGGCATTCAAGGGCGTGGGTCCTTGCTTGTAGAGAGGATAGAAGGGGATTATTTTAATGTTGTGGGTTTGCCACTCCAATTATTAAACCGAATGTTGGGAAACTGGAATATTAATTTGCTGCTGAAATAAATCATGGAGTGAAATTTGCTCTTAAGGGGAAAACTGAAAAAGATTGACGATTCAATAAGGCGGTTGTCCCCCGAATAACTGAAGGTTGATTGAAGATGGTATTATTCAAGCGAATTTCGCAAAGAAAGCATAACGCTAAAACAATAGATAGTTATTGCGGCAATAATAAAGTACTTTTTGGTGAAGGATGTGAACTCAATGCTTTTTGCGCGTGATGTAGGAATAGATTTGGGAACAGCTAATACCTTGGTACATTTAAAGGGAAAGGGAATAATTCTGCGGGAACCGTCAGTGGTTGCAATTCAGAGAGAAACAGGTCAGGTACTGGCTGTAGGGAACGAAGCAAAGCGGATGATAGGGAGAACCCCGGGTAATATTATTGCAATCCGGCCCATGCGGGACGGGGTTATCGCTGATTTTGAAGTTACCCAAAACATGCTGAGGTATTTTATCCTTAAAGGTTTAAAAACAAAAAGCCCCTTGGTTCGGCCCAGGGTAGTGATTAGTATTCCATCAGGAGTAACCGCTGTGGAAGAACGGGCTGTGCGGGAAGCAGCTTTATCGGCGGGGGCTAAAGAAGCATATTTGATTGAGGAACCTATGTCTGCTGCCATCGGGGCGGGACTGCCGGTTTCTGAGCCGACGGGCAATATGATTGTTGATATCGGTGGCGGGACAACGGAGGTTGCCATCATATCCCTGGGAGGTATTGTGGCAATTAAATCCATTAGAGTTGGCGGGGATGAAATGGATGATGCCATCGTAAACCATATTAAACGTACTTACAATCTGGCTGTGGGCGACCGGACAGCGGAAGAACTTAAAATCCAAATTGGGTCCGCCTACTTGGAAGATGATGAGGCTCGTGGTAAAATAGTTGAAGTAAGGGGAAGAGATTTAGTGACGGGTCTACCGAAAACTGTATCTGTGACGGCGGTTGAAGTCAATCATGCTTTGGCTGAGCCGGTAACGGCAATTGTTGAGGCAATCAAAGTATGTTTGGAAAAAGCCCCGCCGGAACTGGCTGCCGATATCATGGACAGAGGGATTGTTATGGCAGGAGGAGGCTCGCTGCTCCACGGTCTGGACCGCTTAGTTTCTCTGGAAACGGGCATGCCGGTACATTTAGCAGAGGAACCGCTGGCGGCAGTGGCATTGGGAACCGGCAAAGTGTTGGAAAATATTAACGTTTTGCGCCGGGTGCTGATTTCACCAAAGAAACATCGATAAAGTAAGATATTGGGTGTAGAGTAAGCTAAGTTAGTCAGGTGAAAAGGACGTGGTTGTTTTGCCCAGGTTTTGGGGGAAGGGCAAATGGGCTTTACTTTTGGCCGCTGTGATTATAGTATTATTGATTGCGCGCGGTACTGGTACGGAGAGAGCTTCCTTAAGTCCGGTAGAAATATTGTTTCGCAATATGTTAGCCCCGCTGGAGAGCGGGGCTACGGCAGTTTTGGGCAGCACCCGCACCTTAGGGGATTATTTGCAGGGTTACCGGGATCTGGTACAGGAGAATAAAGAGTTAAAAAAAGAAGCAGCGCGGTTAAATGAAGAAGTTAATGCACTTACGGAAGCGCAGTTGGAGAATGTCAGATTGCGCCAGCTTTTAAATATGCAGGAAAGTTTAAAACAAGGCTGGCAGAGTATTCCTGCTAAGGTAATTGGCCGGGATACCAGCAACTGGTACCATTCTGTTACCATTAATCGGGGAACGGATGACGGTTTGGAAAAGGGCATGGCTGTGATAAATCAGGACGGGTTGGTGGGTCAGGTTATTTCAGTATCCCGGAATTCGGCAGAGGTATTGTTGATTCTTGATAAGGATGGGGCTGTTGGCTGTTTGGTGCAGCTTTCCCGCACCCCGGGAGTAGTTGAAGGCGTAGACCGGCCCCGCAGCTTTTTGCGCATGATCCATGTTCCTCAGGACGCGGAACTTAAGGAAAACCAGGTTGTGGTCACTTCCGGCCTGGGAGGGGTATTCCCTTCCGGTTTGCGTGTTGGGTATGTAGTTAGTATCACAGTGGAACCAAACGGTCTGATGAAGCAGGCGTTGGTCTCTCCATTTGTGGATTTTGACCGATTAGAAGAAGTTTTGGTGTTAAAACGATAAATGAGGTAACATCATAGTGAGGATTTTTATATTTTCGGCATTCGTCCTTCTGAATCTTATATTACAGGCGACGATTCTCCCTGCATTTACTTTTGGGGGTGTTAAACCAGACTTATTATTGATAATTGTGGTTTTTGCCGCGCTCCTAAAAGGTACTGTTACGGGGGTGAAAGTCGGTTTTTTTGTCGGTCTCGTCCAGGATATTCTTTCCGGGAAATTTATTGGTCTTTTTATGTTGACCAAAATGCTTACCGGTCTTTGTGTCGGTCTGGTGGAATCGAAAATATTTAAGGAAAACTATCTGGTACCTATAGTGATTTTATTTTTAGCTACGATCCTTCACGAATTTTTATTTATGTTTTTTGGTGACTTGATCGGCCGAACTGCTTACTGGGCCCAGGGATGGACATCTGTTGTTCTCCCGTTGGCGATCTATCATGCCTGTATTGGACCGTTTTTGTATGTTCCTGCTTATAAGGTTTATGTTAAGTGGTGGCGCAATAAGGATTGATTTTTGGCCGGCTCAGGGCAATAAATCTTAAGCCGGTTAATCGGAAAGAGGTGGTTTCCGGTGGCAAACAAACAATTGCTGGGCAAATTAAAAACGTTTTCCTTAATTATAGCGCTGGTTTTTGCGCTGTTGGAAGGAAGATTGTTTTATTTACAGATTGTTAAGGCGGATACTTATGAGACTTTAGCGGAAAAAAATAAGTTTCGCATTGTATCCATTCCTGCACGGCGTGGAAATGTTTTAGATCGTGATATGGAGGTGTTGGCTGCCAGTAAACCGGTCTTTACTATAAGTATTATCAGCCCAAATAATACTGATAAAGAAAAAATTGCTCATAACCTGGCAGAAATTTTACGTGATCCGGAAATTACTCAGGAGTCGAT
>JAQVXR010000214.1 GCA_028709045.1 Desulfitobacteriaceae bacterium
GAATTCCTGTGAATGATGAAAAAATGGCAATGGAAGTAGTTAAGTCGGTAGGACCCGGCGGCGAGTTCATTAGCCATGAGCATACATTCCGGACATTCCGCGAGCTTTCTAAGCCTGATCTTTTAGACCGTTGGAACCGAGATCAGTGGAAAGCAATGGGCAGCAAAGATATCGTCCAACGTTCTTATGAAAAAGCCCGAGAAGTGTTAGAAAACTATAAACCTACCCCGCTGCCGGAAAACATTCAAAAGCAGTTGCGGGAAATCGTTAAAGAAGCAGAAGCAGAAACTACCGAAATTAAGGCAAAAGAAAAAGAAAATAGTAAGCGCTAAAAATAAGAAGATCAACAAGAAAAACCGTGGGCCGAGGAGGCACCACGGTTTTTCTTGTTGAATTAAAAAAACCGGAACGGTAATTTACCGTCCCGGTTTTTTTTACTCGTACAGCCCGTTTCTGTGGACAGTTAAGTAATTCATGCAAAACTGGTCCTGTCCTAAAAGAGCGGTGGAGGCATAAACAAAGCCCATCATGGTCTTGTCCAGCGGATCAAGAATATAAGCATCCATCCCCATCGTCATCGTCTGAATCATAAACACCTGATTCAAAATCTTCCGGTTAGGCAGGCCATAAGAAATGTTACTTAAGCCGCAAATCCCATGAACATTAGGGTATTTCTGTTTGATCTGGTAAATTGTTTCTAAAACTTCTAATCCAGCTTTATCACCGGTACTGACCGGCTTAACCAATGGATCAAGGTAAATATCACCTTCGGAAACCCCGGCAGCAGTAAGATCCCCTACCAATTTGGTAGCAATCTTTAACCTATCCTCAGCAGTTTCCGGCATTCCTGAGTCATCCATACAAAGGGCAACAATTTTGGTTTTATACTTTAATACCATCGGAAGAATGGTACTATAACGTTCTTTTTCAGCGGTGATGGAGTTTACCATCGGCTGCCCGTTTTTCGCCAGAGAAAGACCTACTTCCAGCGCTTTAGGATTAGGACTATCAATGCACAAAGGTGCAGATACTTTCTCTTGAATGGTCTCAACGAGCCATGCCATCATCTCGGGTTCATTGAAAACCATCGTACCACAGTTTACATCAACATAATTAGCACCGGCATCTACCTGTTTTTGAGCCAAGTCTTTGATAAACTCGGCATCCTTATTCTCAACAGCGGGTTTGATCGCTTTTCGGCTGGTGTTAATCAGTTCACCAACGATAAGTGCCATGATATTCCTCCTCTCTTACGCTACACCGAGCAGCGATTTGCATAATTCAACTGCAGAAGCAGCATCCGGTGCAAATCCGTCGGCACCAATCTCATCGGAAAAATCCTGAGATATAGGCGCGCCGCCAACAATAACCTTTGCTTTTTCTCTGATGCCTTCTTCCTTAAACAGTTCAATCGTGTCTTTCATATGTAGCATTGTAGTTGTCAATAGAGCAGACATCGCAACTATTTGAGGATTGTGTTCTTTAACGGCATCAACAAATTTTTCGGGAGGAATATCAATACCAATGTTAACTACTTTGAAGCCGCCGCTTTCCAACATCATCGCAACAAGATTCTTTCCGATATCATGAAGGTCGCCTTTTACCGTTCCGATAACAACCGTTCCTTTGTTAGGCATATCTTTGTCAGCAATAAGGGGCTTAACAATTTCAATTCCTGAAGCCATGGATCGAGCTGCCATTAAAACTTCCGGTACAAACATTTCCCCATTTTTAAAACGAGCACCAACAACATTCATTCCGGCAATTAAACCTTGGTTAATGATGTCCAGAGGAGCAGCGCCGGAATCAACCAAACTCTTTACCTCATCCTTTACTTGTGCTTCTTTACCAGCCATTACCGCTTGTGCAACAGATTCAAAATTTGCCATTGTCTCTGTCTCCTTTATCATTATTTTTTTAAAACACAGATGTCATACTTTAATTTCCTTAAACAAAAATCTCCGTAATTTACTTTTTACCATACTTATTAAATTTCAGTAAATTACTATCAACTTTTTTAATCCCCTCCTTTACCAAACAACCAATACCTATCATAAAATTTATCTATACAAGATATGAAAAATTTTCTTCATATCGTCGTATGCCAAATATAACTGTTTTAAAGGTTTGATCCCCAGCGCTGGTTTAAAAACGTTGACGAGTACTTTTCCAGTTTCCATCTGGGAATTTTGCACTGTCCGCAAACATCATAAAACCATTTATTGCGCAACCAACGAGCTGCCCGACTGTTCTTTGAATTATATACAATAAATCGCTTATTACAGTGGGTAATTATCTCCGCTCTGTTTCCTATTATTTTTAGAGATTTTATTCCATGCAAGGTCCCGTTTCGAGATGGCCAAAGTTTTAATTTTTCCACCAGTTTAAAAAAATCTATGTTTTTTCGATAATATCTTTTTTTCTCCGGTTTATTCGGTTTCTCCATTTTCCCCACTATCTTGGCTCGTTCACCAACAGCCATTTTCTCAGCCCCAATCTTCTTGGCCTGTAAGTTCTGTTATATCTTTACCAGGATAAATCTTCCCATCCGAGAAACTGTGATTTCTGAGCAATATTTTTTAATACCCTGCTTCTTTTCTCCCAAGCGTCTGCAAGACTAATACCTGTATTAATTAAAGTAGCTACCCAGTTCGTTTTCCCTGGCTCATAATTTGTTAATGCTTCATCTGCGCCGAAAAAACCTTCCTGCAATTTTAAAGGCCCTGCCGTGCCCATCACATGCTCGCCACAGATCTCCATTTTCTCTCTTGATACTTTAACATGTTCATAGACTACACCACGTTGGACACAACAATCAGTAACTGATTTTGGCTTATTATACCCAAAATTCTCGCCTAAAATTTGCACCATGTTAACTCCAGTTGAATGATATACAGCAGTTGGCGTTTGACTCGGTAACCGGGCATCAATTTCCAACACTTTCATTTCACCATCAGCCAAGATAACCTCAACATCCATAATCCCTTCTAATTCTAACGCCTGCGCAATTTTAACGCCAATATTTTCAAACTCCTTTATAATTTCAAGGTCAATCCGGGCGGGCGCAATAACTCTTTTACAGTCAAAGACTTTGTCCATTTCCAGTTCAGTAACCTGTAAAGACCGATAACTTCCTTGACAGCCGATCACCTCAATGGAATATGATGGGCCTGTCAAAAACTCTTGTATTATCCAGTCCTTAATATCCTTGCCTGATTTGACCCACTTTTGAAAATCATCTGACTTTTCCAGATGCTTTACCCCGTCACTTCCGCTGGAATCCGTAGGTTTAACGATCACCGGAAAACGGCATTTAGGCCAGAGCTCAGGAATAGGAATTGCCAGTTTCTGAAAAAGATTATTCGAGACCGCTTTAGAAGATGATATTTGATAAGCAGTTGAATCAAATGCCAGCGGTACTCCAATCCGATCTGTTGTCAGGCAAATACTTTCCAAAGCTTTTTTGTCCTCTAAAGCAGGAATAACCAATTGACATTTACCGATAATCTCTCTAAAACTTTTATCACTGTTAACATCCAGTTGAACAAAACTGTCACCTACCGTTTCGGCAGGAACATCCCGATTCCGATCGATAACCATTACTTCCCAGCCGGCTTTTTTTGCCAAGTAAGCTGCTTCAACCCCTTGAAGTTTTCCACCAATTACCGCAATCTTCACATCACTGACTCCTTTTTGAGGCGGTGATTGCTTTATTCTTTCTTCTTTCTATCCACTGTAAATATTCCTCAATGGTTGCCGACTCCAACCCGCAGGTTTTCAACTCTTCAATAACTCTCTGTACACTGCGGTTTCCCTCATCTATATCTAAATAACTGTGAGAAACCCCCGCCAGTCCTGTTTTGGGAGGAATAATAGATGTGACAACGTTGGCGCCTGCTTGAATTCTCTCTTTTAAGCCAACCAGCCCGTCCACATCCAAAGAAGCAGGTATCAGTCTATCTGCTCCCGTAAGACGCATCACAGCAATAATTAACAGTTCCCGTAGCCGGTGCGGCGGTTCAACAGTCGACATCGGCGTTCCCTCCTGGGGAACAAAACTCATGACACGTACCTGGTCGGCCTCGAT
>JAQVXR010000215.1 GCA_028709045.1 Desulfitobacteriaceae bacterium
CTCTTCCGATCTCCATCACATTTTCCAGGATGGTTAAATTTTCGTCTAAAATGCTCATATCCTGACTAAAATAACCAATCTTCGCCCCAGGGGCAGTTTTAATTGAAGGATCCTCTGCCATAATCATTTTGAGTAATGTACTTTTTCCGCAGCCGTTCGGTCCGATTAAAGCAACCTTAGCGCCATTATCAATCTGAAATTCGGCATCTTTAAATATCACCTTATCGCCAAATTCTTTATATAGATTTTTACCAGCGATTAAAATTTTACTGTGAATCTTAGTTGATTCTGCAAGATCAAATTTTATTCGCTCTTCTTCTAGAGGCTTTTCCTTCACATCTAAATGCTCTATTCTAGCCTCAATATTTTTTATGGCCCGTTCCAGAGAGGCCTTTGCCTTTTGATTGCCCATTTTATGCAGCCTTGCTTCGGAGTTGCCCATTCTTTTCGGTGCTTTCTTGATAGACTTGACCTTTTGCCTTTTATCGACGATAGCTCCCTTAAGCCGTTTCTTTTCTTCTACAAAACGGTCATATTCAAATTGGGATCTTTCCCTTTCTTTTGCTTTTTGGGCATTATATTCGCTAAAGTTACCATTATATACTTTGAGCTTACCGTTCTCGATTTCCCAGATCTTGTTGCACAGCTTATCCAGAAAGCTGCGGTCATGGGATATGAGAACAAGCCCGCCCCGATACTCATAAAAATAGCTTTCCATCAGTTCAATACCTTCTATGTCGATATTACTGGTGGGCTCATCTGCAAATATCAATAGGCTGTCATTCCCAAAACTTTCAGCCAGTTTAAACCGGGTCTTCTCTCCCCCGCTCATGTTTTCGTTCCATATTTCGGGGACACCAAATTTAGAGGCCATTTCTGAGCTTATCCTTTTGTTTTCAGGCGGTTGGAGCTGAGAAATATAAGAACACCTTCCATACAGCTTAACCCATCCTTCATCCGGCTCCAACTTTTCACTGAGAATATTAATTAATGTCGTTTTACCAGCCCCGTTGACACCGATGATCCCGATTCTGTCTGTAGAATAAACCCGCAAATTTTCTAAATCAAAGATTAAGCGATCGCTAAAATACTTTTTTATATTGCTGCATTCCAGTAATAAAATAAAAACCCCTCCTTTTAAACTGGAGAGGATAGCGTCAAATCTTCAACCCCATTTGTACAATATCCCAACGGTGTACAATGATATTTCCATTAGTACACGTCAAGACCTGCATCAAATCCCAGGGCTGTAATATTATTTAACAAACTATCGGCAGTTAATAGAACACTATCCACTCACAAGTTTAATAAATGCATGACATAAAGCAGTCCATGATAACCTCCATGGTCACAGCTTTATGCAAATCTTCATTTTAAAATATTGTTGAGTGAATTAGTTTCTCATTTCCTGCAGATACCTTGCCCTTTCTCAAAATTCTTGATGCTTAATAAAATTATAGCTGTCCATTCGCTGGATGTCAATTGTGGGACAGGGCTCAAAAGACCCTCTTTTCAAAAGTTTTCCCATTTTCGTATTTTATTTTTATTACCAGATGGGAAGTATTTTCGGAACCTGCATCGTATGATAGAAAATATTGTTTGCCGCCATTATCATCATCTTGTATCAAAATAGGACACCTCGCTGCTCTTTAAGCCGTCATCTGTCTTCATGCTCACAATCTTAGGTAATAAGGACAGGTTCTTTTTCCCACTAAAAAAATTGTCACACTTTATTTTTTGTTTTTAAATTACCAGATTGTGCTCTTTCACTTCCTGGACTTTACTTTGATATAATTTCTGGCATTCTTCATGCCACCCAGTCCGCTAAACATTTCGTTTATTTTTTCTTTTTCAATCTGTTTTGAGTTTAATCCATCATACTTAGCTTCCTTTTTTAATTTTTGATAACTGATCAGTCTTTCCTCCGTTAGGATGCCTTCAGATATGGTCTTTTTCACCGCACAGTGAGGTTCGTTGTCATGAGTGCAATCCCGAAACTTGCATTGTGCGGCCAGTTCATCAATATCGGCAAAGGCTTTCGCAATGTCGGATCGCTCCAGACCCAGCTCCCGCATCCCGGGCGTATCAATGAGGGCACCTGCCTCAGGAAGGATAACCAGTTCATGCCTGGTGGTGGTTCCCGGGAATCTCTCCTGTCAGTGCACCTTTTTCTGTGATAACCTGATATAAGTCTTGGGATTGGGCCGAAACCCGACCGATAAAAAGCCATTGAAACAGAACGGCTTCCTGAATGAATTTTTCCGTCAGACCGATATTTAACATATCAATTTTGGTCATTTTTTATATCCTCCCTAAGATTTGATTATATCTTAGTAAGGACTTTGTGTATAGTTGCTTTGAAAATTGAAGGTAATATCATCACTCTTTTTGGTAATTTTCCCTTTATTTCTTGTCTTTAGGATTCCGCTAAAACTGTTGTAATAATGTTAGTCAACTCTGCTTTCGATGGTACCTTTCCGGAGAGTTTAATCTTTCCGTTTATCATTAATCCGGGCGGCACCATAACCCCTGCTTTAGCAATTTCTTTAATATCGGTAACCTTTTCAATGGTTGCTTCGATCGCCAATTCATTAATTACTTCATGCACTGTTTTTTCTAATGAATTACATTTTATACAACCCATACCAAGAACTTTAATTTCCATCAAACTCAGCCTTCCTTCCTTTTGTTTGTTTTTATTACAAAGGCATAATTAATTATTTTTCGGTTTAATCGATTAAATTTATTTAGAAGACATTTTTGCAAAAAACTTTTTTAAATTGTCAGGCATCACGTAAGGCTTGTTATCCGGCACGGCCTCTTTTCCACCATATACTTCATTCAAAATTGCCTCAATAATCATTGCTTGAGGTGGCACGGCGTATTCTTTCTCCTGATATACCCATACTCGGCAATCAATGTTGTCACCACATAGATCCCCACATGACGGACAGAGACTCTCCTTTAGTTCCAACTGGATATCATGTCCATTAATCCGGATAGTAGGAGAACTCAAAAGTTTTAATTCTTCAGCCTGTTTTTCAGTAGTGACATGAATTTTGTTTATTATTACCTCTACATCGGTTGCTTGAAGTACTTCTGATACTTTCTGTATTGCTTCATCCAGATTAGAATCAGTTCCTTGACATGGAATGCAAACATTTAAATCAAGATACAAAAAATCAATAGTGATAACCTTCTTTTTCGGCGCTGGTCCACAGCAATTTGAACCGGAGCAACAGCAGCTGTTAGTTGTCATAAAACACTCTCCCATCATAAAATTTTTTTAAATAAAAAAGTACGATGCGGCATTAAATAAATATCCCATAATGATAATTCCGATAGTGACTATCCCGATGAAAAGCCCCAATAGCTTTGGCTTTACCACTTTGCTCAGCATAATTAATGAAGGTAAAGATAGTGCGGTAACAGCCATCATAAAGGATAATACCGTGCCGACAGGAACACTTTTCCCAAACAAAGCTTCGGCTATCGGAATCGTACCAAAAATATCGCCGTACATAGGTACTCCTACCAAAGTTGCCAATAAAACAGCAAAAGGATTACTATTTCCGATTACTGTTTGGACGACATTTTGGGGAATCCAATTATGGATGAGCGAGCCGATACCTACTCCAATTAATATATATAACCATACTCTTTTCACGATATCCTTTACTTGACACTTTGAGTAATTCACCCTCTCTTTTCGAGTCAATTGTTCCGGTTCCCCATCGATATGTCCGGCGTCCCAGACATATCCTTCTACATGGTTCTGCATATTAAGTTTATCAATAAGGGTCCCCCCAATAACGGCAAGAATCAATCCAACAACTACGTATGCTAAAGCAATTTTCAAACCGAAAAAGGAAGATAGAATTAATATTGAAGCCAGATCGACCAGCGGTGACGAGATCAAGAAGGAAAAAGTCACACCGATAGGTAACCCTGCAGATGTAAAACCGATGAAGATCGGGATGCTGGAACAGCTGCAAAATGGTGTAATTGTTCCCAGTAAAGCCCCCATGATATTTCCTTTAATTCCTTTGATACCACCGAGAA
>JAQVXR010000216.1 GCA_028709045.1 Desulfitobacteriaceae bacterium
TTATTGGCTAACAATTGTTCCTCATAATGGGTAACACCTTGTTCAACAAAATCGACTCCTTTAACCATCAGTCGCCAATATAGTATTGCTATTTTTCGAGCCATCGCTTTTATCGCAATACGGGGACCTTTCCGTCCTCTTAGCCTTCGACCAAAGGAGCCGATTGCAATGTTTTTACTGTTTATCAGGCTTTGTGCTATTGTACGGAAAATCTGGCCTGCTGCCGGGTGCCCTTTCTTTTTGGCATTTCTGCGCATTTTCCCGGAGTTATGCTGGCCAGGGGCCAAACCAAGCCAACTTGTAAAATGCTTTTCTGTGGGCCATTTTTGCAGATCAGGTCCTGTTTCTGCCAATAGCTGCATCCATGTGTAATCGGTAATGCCTGATATTACTGTTGCATCTTTGCCCTCGAACACGTTTAAAAGGTTATTTTCCAGTTTTTCAACACATGGTCTATGATGACGGATTGCTTTTCGTTTTTTTTTAGATTCTGGCCCTTGCCTGATTGTCCAATCCGATTGATCACCGTATTGATCTGTTTGTCACATTCAGCAATTTGTTGCAAATAGAACATGTATCCATCATATGCCTGTTTTAATGCAAAAAGTCCGGCTTGAGTGTATTTCCCCTCCAAAGCTTTCAACACGAAGTCTTTTTTGGTTTTCAATACACTTTGATGGCACAAGCCCACAAGAACATGTTTATTCCTTTCTCCTTTGAGGATTGCTTCAATTATAGCCATACCACTTGCTCCGTGTATTTGACTCAACACTTCCTTAAGTCTGATATTCATCAAAGTTAAGGCTTTTTGCATATGATTGATGTGCATGGCCGAGCTTTGAATGTGATCTTCTCTGAGGCGAAGATAACTTCTTAGTTCTTTTATATCGGCATCGACAACCAGACACCTATTTAGCAATCCAAAGCTATGAAGTTCTTGTATCCATTGACAATCTTTAACATCGGTTTTTCGACCGGGAACTTGTTTGGTTTGGTGTCCATCGACAAGCCAAACATCAATACCAGCCTCTTCCAATATCTCATATAAAATAACCCAGTATACCCCGGTGGCCTCCATAGCTACCGTTTTTACCTTATGTCTCAAAAGATAATCCCGAAGCAGAAGAAAATCTTCTGTGAATGTAAGATGACTTACGACGGGTTGTCCTTCAACGGAGGTAAATACTTTTTTTGCCCCCACGTCAATTCCAGCAACATTTGTTCTGATCTTTTCCATTATGATAAAATATTAAGTTAAAAGATCTACACCCAAAAGGGTTTTATTAACTAAACGTTGGCAGGCTACCAATCGGACATTCCTTGGGAGGAAGTACCATATATTATGCCTCAATCTTTTGGAACCATACTCGGAATCAGGTAAATAACACTAAACACAGGACGGTCAAACTGTGTAGATCATACCGCTAAGATAGGCAATATATTCACTGTCATCTTTGCATTATGCCCCTTTTTCTTGGGGTAGACTCTCGGAATGACTGCCCACAAAATAGAGATAAGGGGGATAGAACGACTGGTCATTCCGACCGGAGGGAGGAATCTCTAACAAAAACAACAAGTTTTTCTTTAAACAAGCCTCATCCGGTTTTCATTGAACGGAAATACATCCCGAGTACTCAATGCCGCTATGTCCCGGGCGGCAATGCTTTTATCACTCATCCAGGTAAACAAAAAAGGGAAACCTTATTTTTTATGCTTGAACCTTAGTAGAAATAATAACCGCCACAACCCACAACCTTATTGCCTTATTTTAACGGTTATAAGAGAAATAAGGTTGTTTTTCGCTTGTGTAATTTTTTCTACTAAGGTTAAAAAATGATGACATTGTTATTTTATCCCCATTGAGCGATCCCGAGCACCCGAATTCGCTTTGTTCCGGGCGGCAATGCATTTGCCGCCATTCAGCTAGGGAATAACCGGCCCTCCTGTTTTACTCTAACTATGCCCTTTCCTTCTACCTCTTTCCATTATTAGCTCCATAGAAAATGTCACCTGTTCAACCCGTACTTCACGCTGGGTACTGCGTACCATATGAAGTCCTATTTATTAGCTGGAGTATTTTTATCTATAAGGTATTTTAGATTTCTTTATATTGACATTTTCTATTCCATTTTCATCAAGTCTATTTTTTATTTCATCAGCTTCTATAATCGATTTAGGTCCGATAATTATTTCTCTTATTACTTGATGAGAAGGAATTAAAATGGGTAATTTTATATATTTTATTTTTTGTCCGTTTCGTTCTCTTTCCCAAATTGGCAATGGATTAATTGTATTTATTTTACTATTCCCTCCAACATCAACAAATTGGTTCGATTCTTCATTTTTAACAACTAAGCGAACAATTCTAACTTCTGCTTCTTCTTGAAAGTATGGGTTTTTTAGATAGTTTAAGTCAACTGCAAATCCTATACTTAAATTAAAAAAAGATGAACAATCTTTTTTCCATAAGTTAAATAAATTTATTAATTCATTTAAAATTATTTCACTCTGTTCTGTGGTATTATATGTAATGGGATAAATATTTACACCGAGACCTTCATATATTAAATTAGACGAAAATCCAATCGAAAATCCATTGCCATCATTGGCATAAGCTCTCCACTGACTTAATAAATCGCCGTTCATTGAAAAACATCCAATTAGCGGTAGGAAATGTTTGTCAACAGAGAACACCGAATTTATAATTGCGAATCTAAATCCTTGTGTAAACTTATTTTTATTTTCCTTTAATGTTTTTACAAATAAATCCCTTGCCCATTTTAGTTCTGTTGAATCATTCATAAAATTTATATCAGATAGCCAAATTTCTTTATTCAATATAATTGAATTTAACACGATTTCGTCGCAATAATGATATAATGTAAAATCTTGAGAGATGGTTGTCATAATATTGTAGCTAACATCTCGCCGCTATGAGTAGTAGTGGATTACGGAGCTGTGTCTGTATCCCCATGCCGACCCCGTGCGAGACGGAACGCTTTGAGCACGCTACAAGCCCCGCCATTGCTTATGAGCGGCTGTTAGCACCCGTTTATTTTATTATATTATTAATCATTTCAATTATTAAAGGAGTAGCAGCATTTCCGGCAACTCCCTCTAAAATACTCCTAATGGTCTTTAATGACTCTTTCACAATGATATTTTTGGGTTTAGGCGATTTAATCTGAGATTTAAGTGTATCAATTTCAGAAGCTAATTCATCAGAAACCAATCTATCAAGAGTAATTTGTTCTTTAATATTCTCGATCTCGTTAATTATCTTTTTTAAGTCCTCTGTCTTATCAGTGTCGAAATTAATTGACTGAGTCGAATAACTTGTCCCTTGCTGGATTGCTGAGTTATTCATATTCTCTATGTGAATCACATTCAACGGCAAAAAATGTTGAGTTGGAGAATCTGGACTTGATTGAGCTTCTTCAATCTCAATTATCCCATAATGGGTAATTGCAATTCCTCCTCCTAATGCTTTGGGCTCAATTAATCCCTCGTCTGTCAGATAATCAACGACATTAAGTATTTTTACTCTTTCAAATCCCAATTCAGTTCCTAATTCCCACATGTCAACCATGTATGCGGAATTACCATCTGTAGTATCATATAGTTTTTGTAAGAACAAAAATCTATCTTTCTTTTTATTTTCTATGCTCATTGGTTATTCGTTTTTTGTTAAATGGATGCTAACGAGTATGTAACCCCATCATGCCGCTTATTTCGTAATTAGCTATTGTTTTTCGTTTACAAATATAAAAAAATTATTTATGCAAATAAATAGTTAAAAACTTTCGCTATTATCCCATAAATGCATTCGGATTAAAATCTTTTAATCCATAGCAAATAATTATTTATGCAAATCAACGGTTGAAACCTTCTCTGTGCAACTCGGTGATTCCTCTGTGTATTCTAAGACTAAACCAATTTTTTTTAAAAATTTTGTGCATATAATGTTACATAAGGAGATTGTCGTTTAATTACTGAAAAAGCCCTGTAAACAAGTTTACAAGCTATGGCATTCATTA
>JAQVXR010000217.1 GCA_028709045.1 Desulfitobacteriaceae bacterium
AAGGGAGTTCAGCCCGGCGCATGGGAGGTTATCAAGACTCCCCTGTTGATGCGACGATCGTGGGAATCATAGATGAAGACCAGCCGGAGTTCTGATAGAGGTGATCAAATGGAGGAGCAAATTGTTAAGCAGCAGTTAGATTTTAGGGGTAAAAAACTCCTATGAATATATGAGAATGAAAAAGGTGTCTTAATTTTTTCAAGGAGGTGAGAAAGTGAAACCACTGGTCACTGCCACTGACATTAAGAACTTGGTCGGTACAGGAAAAAAGGTTCTGTATTTTGAACCGGGAACTCTGGTTACACCTTCAGCAAAAGACGCTTGTGGAGAAGCGGGAATTAAAATTGAATTTGGTACGGCCCCGGCAGAACGGGAAGTAGAGTGTTGTGAAGAAGTTACTGAGTCGCCGGTGTGTTGTGAAGTTCCGGCAGTGGGTGATGTTTCACCGGAAATGATTTCCCGGATCGTGATGGAGGTGATCGCGAACCTACCCCGGTATTCATTACCGAGGCAGATGGTGAAGCAGGTAGACCCTACGGGTGTCAGCTTGGTCAAAGGTAATACGGTAGAATGTGATACTTTTGATACCGGAAATCCCAAAGACAAAGTGGGTATCAAAGAAATATTCACTCGTAAGGAAAGCCCTGATATGGCTACGGGTTTTATGACATTGGACAAGACCGATTTTGACTGGCACTTAATGTATGATGAAGTTGATTATGTAATAGAGGGCACTTTGGATATTATTGTCAACGGCAAAACCTACCGGGGTCAGGCGGGTGACGCGTTGTTTATTCCGAGAGATACCAAGATCACGTTTTCCACGCCTGATAAGGCCAAATTCTTCTTTGTAACCTATCCGGCCAACTGGGCAGAGTTATCGGGTTACGGCAAATAAAATTAAATTATTTAAATTTAAGGAGGATTTACTAAGATGACGAACGCATTAGGAATGATTGAAACTAAAGGTCTTGTAGGTTCCATTGAGGCAGCGGATGCGATGGTAAAAGCGGCTAATGTTTACTTGATCGGCAAGGTCCATGTGGGCGGCGGGCTTGTCACTGTGATGGTACGGGGAGATGTTGGTGCTGTTAAAGCTGCGACCGATGCCGGTGCTGCTGCAGCCCAAAGAGTGGGAGAATTGATTTCTGTGCACGTAATTCCGAGACCGCACAGCGATGTAGAAATGATCCTTCCTGACGACTACAAAAAATTAAAGAACGAATAAGTCAACCTAAGATAAAGGGGTTGAAAAGATGAAGCGAGAAGCGCTGGGGATGATTGAAACGCGGGGACTAGTTCCTGCCATAGAAGCGGCTGATGCCGGTGTAAAGGCGGCCAACGTCCGACTGGTGGGCTATGAAATAGTCAAGGGCGGTTTGGTGATGGTTGCTTTTGTTGGAGAAGTAGCCGCCGTTCAGGCAAGCGTCGATGCCGGCGCTGCTGCCGGGGAAAAAGTAGGCCAGGTGATCAGCACCCATGTTATTCCCAGGCCGGAAGCTGATCTCGGAATGGTTTTTACAGGGGAAAAAGCTGTGGACCCGGAAAACGATCCGGAACCGGACCCACCGGGCAATGGAAACAGGAAGAAGACGAGGGGAACCGGTACTGGGGCTAACCAATGTTCGGAAGATACTAAAGAAACTGAAGAGCCGGGCCGGAAGGAATCTCCTTCTGACCCGGACGGCTCCGGGGATAACGGACAGGACGAGTCTACCGGGGATGATGATGAAAAAATAGGCGAAGCACAGCTAAAGACAATGACAGTTGGTGCGCTGCGCAGATTAGCCCGGAGAACCCCGGGAATATCTTTACGGGGACGGGAGATATCCCGAGCCAATAAAGAGGAATTGATCAGGGAAATTACCCGTGCAAAAAAAGAGTAGGACATGTAAAAAGATAAGATGTCCCAAACTTGAGAGAAAGGAGTAGGAGAAGTGGCACTGGACTATGATTTGAGTTCCATTCAAGAAGCCAGGGATTTGGCACGTAAAGCCAAGGAAGCTCAGAAAATTTTAGCCGACTTTAACCAGGAACAAATCGACCGAATTGTGGCCGCGATGTGTGATGCCGCGGTAGAAAACGCTGAGTGGCTGGCCCGAATGGCTGTGGATGAAACGAAGTTTGGGATTTTTGAGGATAAAGTTAAGAAGAATCTTTTCTCTGCAAAAAACGTTTACAACTATATCAAAGATATGAAGACCGTAGGAATTTTAAATGAGGATGCCGGTCAAAAAGTTATCGAGGTAGGTGCACCCATGGGTGTGGTGATGGGAATCATTCCTTCGACCAACCCAACGTCCACTACCATTTATAAGGCATTGGTATCGATAAAAGCAGGAAACGCCATTGTTTTTGCGCCCCATCCCAATGCCTGCAGATGTATTAACGCAGCTGCCCAGGTGGTCCATGAGGCGGCGGTAAAGGCAGGTGCTCCGGAGGGAGTGATCGGATGTTTATCCAAAGTGACGATGGCCGCGACTAATGAACTGATGCATCATGATGACATTGGGGTGATTCTCGCTACCGGCGGCCCGGGTATGGTGAAGGCGGCATACAGCGCAGGAAAACCGGCTTATGGTGTAGGCGCGGGCAACGCTCCTGTTTTTATTGAGCGGAGTGCCAATATTAAGAAAGCCGTTTCCGACATTATTACCGGTAAAACATTTGATAACGGTGTGATATGTGCCTCGGAAAATTCCATTCTGGTGGACGAGCCCATCAAGGATAAGGTGGTAGCCGAACTAAAAGGCCAGGGAGCATATATGCTTTCTCCGGAAGAAGTGGAGAAGGTGAGCCGGGCAGTAATGACGCCCAAGGGAGGCATGAATTCCTCCTTAGTGGGCAAAGGTCCGAAGGTTATTGCTAACAAGGCGGGGATCGATATTCCGGAGGGTACCAGGGTTCTGATCGCTCCTTTAGAAGGATATGGGCCGGGCTTTCCTCTGTCTTATGAAAAGCTAACCACAGTTTTAGCCTTTTATGTGGTGAAGAACTGGGAAGAAGCTTGCCGACTGGCAATTGAATTACTGAATTTGATGGGGGCAGGTCATACTTTTGCCATCCACTCCCAGGATGATGAAATAATTAGAGAGTTTATCAGAAAACCGGTATCCCGGATACTGGTCAATACACCGTCTTCATTAGGAGGTATTGGGCTTACTACCGGTCTTGCTCCGTCTCTTACACTAGGATGCGGTACGATGGCAGGTTCCAGTACTTCCGACAATGTGACGCCGATGCATTTAATCAACATCAAGAGGCTTGCCTACAGGATCGATGATTATATAGGTGCACCATCCAACACCTGTGCCGGCGATGATATCAACCCAGATAAAATTGCCGATATTGTTAAACAAGTTCTTCTCGGTCTGGGGAAAACAAATGGCAATTAAAAAGGCAGGTGTCTCCGTTGGATAAAGCCCAGTTAACAAAAATTGTCACGGAAGTGGTTATCCAACAGTTAGGCCGGGAAAAGATTGAATGCAAGCCTGAAAAAGCAAAAAGAGAAATTACAGTAGGGATATCAAACAGGCATGTCCATCTTTCCCAGGTTGATCTGGAAATACTGTTTGGACCTAAAGCAGAGCTAACTAGATTTAAAGATCTTTCCCAGCCTGGTCAATTTTCTGCGGAACAAAAAG
This sequence comes from Desulfitobacteriaceae bacterium, assembly GCA_028709045.1. Classification (GTDB taxonomy): domain Bacteria; phylum Bacillota; class Dehalobacteriia; order Dehalobacteriales; family Dehalobacteriaceae; genus JAQVXR01. The sequence continues at coordinate 3,645 of JAQVXR010000217.1, forward strand.
TCACCTTAGTGGGTCCCAAAGGTGTAATTGAAAAAGTCCGTGTGTTAGGGCCTGTTCGGAAAGTTACTCAGGTAGAAATTTCCGTATCGGACTGTTTTAAATTGGGGGTTCGTGCTCCCATTAGAGACTCCGGGGACTTAGCCGACTCGGCAGGATTGACTCTGGTAGGGCCAAAGGGATCGGTTACGTTGAAAGAGGGAGCAATAATTGCGGCCCGGCATATTCATATGCATCCCAAAGATGCGGATTATTTTCAGTTAAAGGATGGGGACCGGGTAAATATCAGGTGTACCGGACCACGGGGTGTGATGTTTTCGGAAGTATTGATCCGGGTGAGCGATAAATATAGCTTGGA
>JAQVXR010000033.1:0-2893 GCA_028709045.1 Desulfitobacteriaceae bacterium
TGCAGCTGCCGCAGGAATTATTTATGCCCTTGGGGAAAGACGACTCTCAGTCGGAAATGATTGTCCGTCCCAGTGAAACTTATTGGCAGGATGCTTGGCGTCGCTTGAAGCAGAATAAGTTAGCCATCTGCGGGTTGGCGGTAATAGCTGTCTTGGCTGTGCTCGCTTTGGTGGGCCCGTGGCTTACCCCATTTTCATATTCCGATCAGATACTTGCCCTCAAGAATAAGCCTCCCGGTTACACTTTTTATGTCAAGATCCAGGAATCGAATGGAAGCGAAAAGATTGTGGATTTTTCCGAGGAACAAATAGAGGCGGAGAGAGGTTTTCGGGTAGAGAAGCGCTGTTTTTGGTTCGGGAGCGACTCTTTAGGCCGGGATCTTTTTACCCGTAATTGGTATGGGGCGCGAATTTCTCTGACGATAGGATTGGTTACCGCCTTGCTTGTTTTTATGTTGGGTACCGTTTACGGGGGGATATCCGGATACCTGGGTGGTTGGACGGATGAGATTATGATGCGTGTCGTGGAGATCCTTTCGGCGATACCTTTCCTCTTGTATGTCATTCTCTTAATGGTGTTGATGGAGCCCGGCTTGAAGACGATTTTTATTGCTCTTGGTGCCGTGTACTGGCTGCCGATGGCCCGATTAGTGCGGGGACAGATCCTGGCGCTTAAGGAGCAGGATTATATCGTAGCCGCCCGGGCTCTAGGGGCGGGAACGTGGAGGATCCTTTTCCGTCACCTGATTCCAAACACGATGGGACCGATTATGGTCTATGTAACGCTGGCGATTCCGGAAGCCATCTTTACCGAAGCATGGCTGAGCTTTTTGGGTTTGGGTGTGGCCGCTCCTATTGCCAGCTGGGGGGCATTGGCTAATGACGGTATTCAAGGAATTCGTTCCTATCCATATCAGCTTTTTTTTCCGGCATTTTTTATCAGCTTAACAATGCTGGCATTTAATGTATTTGGCGATGGGCTCAGGGATGCTCTTGATCCCAGGCTGAGAAAGTAAGGGGGAGAGAAAATGAGCCGATTATTGAAGATAAATGACCTGAGGGTTTCTTTCTTTACCCATGTGGGAGAGATTCAGGCTGTGCGCGGCGTGACTTTTCACCTGTCCCAAGGCGAAACCATCGCTATTGTCGGTGAGTCAGGCTGTGGAAAAAGTGTTACCGCCCAAGCTTTAATGCGCTTGGTTCCTTCCCCCCCCGGAAAAATTATCGGTGGTCAGGTTCTCTTTGAAGGAAGGGACATTAGCGGAGTGCCGGAAAATGAAATGGAGAAAATCCGGGGAAAAGAAATTAGCATGATTTTTCAGGACCCAATGACATCTCTTAACCCGACAATGACAATCGGAAAACAAATTGGAGAAGGGTTGTCCTTGCATCAGGGAATGACCCGGTCAAAAGCGCAGGAGAAAGCAGTGGAGATGCTTTCCCTGGTGGGACTTCCTTTCCCGGAAAAGCGAGTAAAGCAATATCCTCATGAATTCAGCGGGGGAATGCGGCAACGGGTGATGATTGCCATGGCACTGGCTTGTGAACCGAAAATATTGATTGCGGATGAACCTACAACAGCTTTGGACGTAACGATCCAAGCCCAGATTTTGGATTTAATGAAACAGGTGCAAAGAAAAACCGGTACATCAATAATTTTGATCACTCATGATTTAGGGGTGGTAGCGGGACTGGCTTCCCGGATTCTGGTGATGTATGCCGGAATGATTGTAGAAGCAGGAACCACCCGGGATGTTTTTTACTCGCCTCGGCACCCCTACACATGGGGATTGCTAAAATCCGTTCCCCGTTTGGATGAGACGGAAAAGCAAAGGCTTGCCTCAATTACCGGGCAGCCTCCGGATTTATTCAAACCTCCCATGGGGTGTCCTTTTGCTGCCCGCTGTCCTTATGGGATGGTCATCTGCCGGGAGCAGATGCCCAAGTTTATTGAAAATGAGAGCGGCCATGGAGCAGCTTGCTGGCTGGAACACCCTCAGGCTCCCTCCGTAAAAAGGGTGGTGGTCTAAATGGAAAACTCCTCAAAAGTGTTAGTTGAAGTAAGCAATTTAAAAAAATATTTTAATATAAAAGAAAAGCAGGTTTTAAAAGCCGTTGACGGTGTCAGCTTTCATATTTATCAAGGAGAAACCCTGGGTTTGGTTGGTGAGAGCGGCTGCGGGAAGACAACGGTGGGAAGGACGATGCTCAGGTTGTACGAGCCTACCTCCGGCGAGGTCAAGTTTAAAGGGAGAAGTATTTTTTCCGGTCGGGGGATGCCTTTGGAACTACGCCGCCAAATGCAGATAATTTTTCAAGATCCATATGCTTCTCTCAATCCCAGGATGACTGTTGGTGATATCATCGCAGAGCCTTTGGATATCCACAGGCTGGTAAAAGGCAAAGCCCGCACAGAAAGAGTATACGCCCTCCTGGAGAAAGTAGGGCTTCTTTCCGAATATGCCAACCGTTATCCTCATGAATTTTCCGGCGGACAGCGTCAACGCATCGGGATTGCCAGGGCTTTAGCCGTTGAACCCAAATTTATTATTTGTGATGAGCCTATTTCTGCTTTGGATGTTTCCATTCAAGCGCAGGTGGTTAACATGTTGGAGGATCTCCAGCAGGAACTGGGCTTGACTTATTTATTTATTGCCCATGACTTATCGATGGTGAAACATATCAGCAGCCGGGTAGCAGTTATGTACTTGGGTAAAATTGTGGAAATAGCCAGGTGTACCGATTTGTATTTAAGGCCTGCTCATCCTTATACGGAAGCGCTGCTTTCGGCTATTCCCATTCCTGATCCGGATGTGGAGGAAAAAAGGCAACGCATTATTTTGGAGGGGGATGTGCCAAGCCCGATAAATCCACCATCCGGGTGCCGGTTTCG
>JAQVXR010000033.1:2993-16735 GCA_028709045.1 Desulfitobacteriaceae bacterium
TATAATCAGAACATCGGAGAAAAACTTCTTTTTAGGAAACATATGCCATATAGATTAATATAATGGCGGATGGCATAAAGAAAAGGAAAATACCAAAGGGTAAGGGGGAAAATGGTTTGGATTATTTAAAGTCGTTGGAAGAATACCGGCGCCGGCGGGAGAATTTGAGGTGGCAGGGAACATTCCGAGACTATTTGGAGATCGTCAAAGAGAACCCCAAATTAGTTAAAACAGCTCATGCCCGAATCTATGACATGATTGCAGCCGCCGGAATTACAGAAACACCCCAGGTAAAAAAGTACGGCTTTTTTACCTGGCAGATATTTGGTCTGGATAAGGTCCTGCATCGTTTGGTTGAAGAATACTTTCATTCCGCTGCCCGCCGGCTGGATGTCCGGAAAAGAATCCTTCTTTTGATGGGGCCGGTCAGCGGGGGGAAGTCTACAATTGTTAATATGTTAAAAAAAGGGTTAGAGCAGTATACCTCCACTGATGACGGGGCCGTATACGGAATTAAGGATTGTCCAATGCATGAAGAACCACTGCACCTGATACCGGAGCCTTTAAGGGAGAGTTTTGAAAAAGAGTTTGGCACACGTATTGAGGGAAGCCTCTGCCCATACTGCCGCCTCATGCTACAGGAAAAATATGACGGCAAGGTAGAAAAAGTGAAGGTGGAAAGAATAGTTTTTTCCGAAGAAAATCGAATCGGTATTGGCACCTTTAGTCCCTCCGACCCAAAATCACAAGATATTGCTGACCTAACAGGAAGCATTGACTTCGCAACAATTACTGAATACGGGTCCGAGTCTGACCCCCGGGCTTATCGTTTTGACGGTGAACTTAACAAGGCCAACCGGGGTTTAATGGAATTTCAAGAGATGTTAAAATGTGATGAAAAATTTCTTTATCATCTTTTGAGTCTTTCCCAGGAGGGTAACTTTAAAGCAGGGCGGTTTGCCTTAATTTCCGCAGATGAAATGGTGATCGCTCATTCCAATGAAACAGAGTATCGCGCCTTTATTTCCAATAAGAAAAATGAGGCTCTCCATTCTCGGATTCTTTTGATGCCGATACCTTATAACCTGCGGGTTACCGACGAAGTAAGAATTTACGAAAAACTGATTGGGCAGAGTGATCTCCGGGAAATTCACCTGGCTCCCTTTGCTCTAAGAGCGGCGGCTATTTTTTCTATTCTCTCCCGCCTTAAGGAGTCGCGCAAGGCCGGCATGGACCTCTTAAAAAAGATGAAACTATATGACGGTGAAGATGTAGAAGGATTTAAACAAAAAGACGTTCAAGAACTGCAGGCAGAAGCGGAAGCAGAAGGTATGAGCGGGGTAGACCCTCGTTATGTCATCAACAGGATTTCCAGTGCCCTAATTAATTCAGATACCAAGTGCATTAATGCTTTGGATATTTTGCGTGCTCTCAAGGACGGTATGGACCAGCATCCTTCTATTACCAAGGAGGAAAGGGAACGACTGTTTAATTTTATTGCCATTGCTCGGAAAGAATTTGACGAATTTGCCAAAAAGGAAGTTCAGAGAGCTTTTGTTTATTCTTATGAAGAATCGGCGCGCTCTCTTTTTGAAAATTATTTAGATAATGTAGAGGCCTACTGTAACGGGATCAAGGTGATAGATCCGATTACCGATGAGGAGATGGAACCGGATGAAAAACTAATGCGCTCTATTGAAGAGCAAATTGGTATTTCTGATAATGCAAAAAGGAGTTTCCGGGAAGAAATTTTGATCCGCATATCTGCCTATGCACGTAAAGACCAAAAATTTGATTATAATTCTCATGAACGTTTAAAGGAAGCAATTGAAAAGAAGCTCTTTGCGGATTTAAAAGATATTGTAAAAATTACAACGTCCAGTAAGAATCCTGATCCGGAACAGCTAAAGCGAATTAATGAAGTGGTATCCAGGCTGATAAGTGAACATGGCTATTGCCCGGTCTGTGCCAATGAAACTCTGAAATATATTGGCAGCCTCCTAAACCGGTAAAGCGGTGGTGCAGATGAAAAATAATATTATCTCCCGGGATAATTGGTCGCTGCATCGGAAAGGAGATCTGGATCAGCAGCGGCACAATGAAAAGGTGAAGGAAGCGATCAAAAACAACCTGGCGGACATTGTCAGTGAGGAAAACATCATTATGTCCAATGGGAAAAGGGTAGTTAAACTGCCCATCAGAACTTTGGACGAATACCGTTTCCGGTTTAATTTTAATAAGCAAAAGCATGGGGGTCAGGGAGACGGGGGCACCAAGCCCGGGGATATGCTTGGCTCCGACCGGGGATCTAAAGGCGATCAAGGTGCAGGAGCGGGTGATGAACCGGGTACCGACTATTATGAGGCGGGCGTCAGTTTTGAAGAATTGGAAAACTTGGTTTATGAAGATTTTGTGCTTCCCAACCTGAAAGAAAAAGAAAAAAAACAGGTTCAGTCAACAACTACAAGGTTTAACGATATTCGCAAAGCAGGTATCATGGGTAACATTGACAAGAAGCGGACTATTCTAGAAGCAATTAAGCGAGGCGCACGGAGCGGTTCCTCAAATTACAATATTATCAGAGATGATTTGCGCTTTAAAACTTGGGATGATATTAATAATTACCAATCCAATGCTGTTGTACTGGCGATGATGGACACATCAGGATCTATGGGGGCGTTTGAAAAGTATATTGCCCGTACTTTTTTCTTTTGGATGGTCAGGTTTTTAAGAACAAAGTATCTTCATGTGGAAATAATTTTTTTGGCCCACCATACTCAGGCAAAAGAAGTCAGTGAGGAGGAGTTTTTCACCAAAGGAGAAAGCGGGGGAACCAAGTGCTCTTCGGTTTATCAATTGGCTTTAAATCTACTTGAGGAAAAGTATCCGCCGAATCAGTACAATATTTATCCTTTTCATTTTTCCGATGGTGACAATCTGCCCTCTGATAACGACTTGTGTTTACAGCTGATAAAAAAAATACTGCCTATGGTTAATCTTTTTGGTTACGGAGAGATCATTAGTCCTTATTACCGGAGCAACACCCTCATGTCGGTTTTCCAAAGGATCCAGGCAGATAATTTAACTACAGTTACTATCCGCAACAAAAAGGAAGTGTATCCCGCCCTCAAAAGGTTTTTTTCGGAAAAGGGGGAGAGCGGTGGACAATGAAATTTATCAATTGGAGAAGGCTATTGATAAAATCGCTGAAATAGCTGTAGGGTTTGGTTTAGATTTTTTTCCGATGCGTTTTGAAATCTGTCCTGCCGATGTTTTGTACACTTTTGGAGCTTACGGTATGCCTACGCGGTTTACCCACTGGAGTTTTGGTAACCCTAACCTAGCATAAGGGTAAAAGTTAAATACGATAATATATGATTATATCCTCGATACTCTTAACTTCAATTCGAGAGATTATTTCCTGCAAGCGGGCTTTGGCTTTAAGAAGATCCGTTCTTTTTAAGAGCATTCCGGCTCTTTTCAGTTTGTGATGCAAATTTTGAATCAGGTCATTTCCCGAATATCGGGTGGTGATTTTTTTTCTGATTGTCTCCATCTCGTCCAGTATACGTGTCTGGATGATTAATAAATCATTCTTTCGGGTGCGGAAAAGATCCAGATCGTACTCGCCGATTTCATATGCCTCCGCTGCGCGTTGCAACATTAGTTTGTTTCTTGCCAATTCTTTTTCTCTTGTCTTTAATTCCTTTTTTAAATGATCACCGTCCTGTTGGATAAAATCTCTGGGGATAACCAGGTTGGTACTTTCCGCCAGGGAATCCAGATCAGCTAAGACTTTTGCTTCGATGGCCAAAGCATTGACCGACCCGGCCTTGCAGGCTGCCAATCCTTTGCTGGCATAATTTTGACAGGTATAGTACCGGTATTGCGAATTTTTTTTCTTTTGGCTGTGGCCCGTCATGGCAGAACCGCAGTGGGCACAGCGCAGGATTCCTGAAAGAAGATAATTTCTATTTTGCGCCTGCCCTCCCAAGGTTCTCTTGCGGCCGCGCCTTTTTTGAGCAGATTGATAAGTTGTTTTGTTGATAATAGCAGGATGAGCGTTTTCTACCCGGATATTTTGCCAAATAAAAGTTCCTGTGTATATTTCATTTTCCAAAATGGTTCGGACGGTAACGTGACTCCAAAGATTATTTTTTTTTGTGCCCACTGTCATGGAATTAAGGCGGCAGGCAATTCCCCTCATGCCGATATTATCTTCCAGGTACCACTGGAAAATAAGCGTTACTATCTTAGCCTCTTCCGGCAAGATCACCAAACCGGAATCTCCCATTGCATAACCGTAAGGAATTTTTCCCAAGGGTTTTCCCTGACGTGCTCGTTCCATCATACCGCCAATTACTTTGGAGGCCAGTTGTTTGCGAAAATATTCGGCAAATGCTGCAAGGATATGCATTTGGAGTTGGCCTTGAGCGGTAGAAGTATCAAACCCGTCATGGATGGAAATAAAAGCGACATTCATTTTGTTCAACTCATCAACAAAGAGCAGGGTATCCAGCATGGAGCGGGCTAAACGGTCGAGTTCATGTACCACCACCACACTGATACTAAATGTTTTAACATAGTCTAAAATTTTTCCCCGTTCTTGGCCGGAACTGGACAATACTTTCGCACCGGACTGCACAAACTCGAAGATATAAACCAGATTTAAAGATCGCCGCCGGCATTCTTCATTAATATGGTTTTTCTGATGGGGGATGGAAAACCTTTCTTCATTTGCCTGCTCTGCCGTGGATACTCGGACGATTCCAATGGCTCGCAACTTCAATCACCTCTGATAAGTCTCTTTGTGCAAAAATATAGTGTTTAAACAAATAAAAGAACCAAGTACTTGAAAAATTATTATGGGCAAGATAAGTTTGGGTGTCCAAAGGTTAAACACTTATTCTAAATTCTTAGACAGATTCTTGTAATGAGGAGAGGATTTTGCTGCTAATCAATTTGCCTCAGTTAATTAAACACTTTTAAACAGGGGATGCAGAAAAAAATTTAGGTATTTTTATAGGCCGATTCTTGGCATGAAAATTGCTATATTAATAAGTAAGGAAATAAGAAAGGTAAAGGAGGGGAACAAGATGACCAACACTAGAAAGAGCATGCTCTTAACTCTGGGATTTTACTTTGGTTTATACTGTCTTCTCACATACCTGGCTGTTTTCTAACTGGTTTAAAATAATCCTATGTAAGAGGTGATGTTAGGTGTCGGTTTCAGGCCAGCTAAAACAGCCTGAGCAGCGAAAAGAGTCTGAGTCAAATAGGCCTTTTGGTCCGTAAGATCAGTTTGTTTAGATCTTGCACGGACCAAAAGGCTTTTTTTCAATTTTTTGCATAGGATGACGTAGGAGGTGGTTGTAGTGGCAGTTACCAGGAGATTTATTACAACAGATGAGGAGTCTACATGCCAACCGACACCTGATGCAATGAATGAATTTGCCCATAAGCTTGTGAACTCTTTAATATCTATTGCTTATGAAGAGCTGCTGAAGGAAGAAGAGGAAGAAGCGAAAGAAGAGAAACGGTGATGTGATCTGTAAAAATTTAAATACCCTTTAATAGGGATGACACTTTTTCACTAAGCTGAGGGACAGGCTAAAAAGCCTGTCCCTTTTCGTATGGGCTAAGAAAAAGTATAAAAAACAAATAATATGGAAATAAATGGAACGGGAGCAGATCCTCGATAATAGAAATAAGTTTATCCGGGTTTATTACCGGGTTGAGGAGGTATGAATAATGAAGAAATTGTGTGTGATGCTGTTGATGACAGCCATTTTATTTGGTGCAATATTTGGGGAAGGATCCTACGCAAGGGTGGAACCGGAGATGCCGGAAAGGTATTCTCTTTATACTGTAAAAAAAGGTAATACCCTCTGGGGAATATCCCGAAAGTATCTGCCGAAAACTGATCCGAGAATTGTTATCGAGAGGATCAGGGAGCTAAATAAAATATCTCAAGATTATGTCATTAAGCCGGGAGACAAATTATATGTACCCGACTTTAATGGTAGCCTAACCAGTTACAACGGGGTATTGATTGGCAATAACTGCATCTTAGCCAAGGTAAAAGAGACGGGGCATAATATCAAAACAGCTTCAAGTGGAAAAAAAGTGATTGTAAGCCATTCAGATGGACAGGCTTCCACTTCAAAAAAAGTGGTTGTAAGTCGTTCAGACGAACAGGCTTCGAGAAGTGAAAGATCAGTAATATTTGAGGCAACTGCTTACTGTTCTTGCCGGAAATGCTGCGGAAAGAGTGATGGAATTACTGCCAGCGGTGTCCGTGCCCATAAGGGAACTATTGCGGTAGATCCCAAGGTTATCCCCTTGGGCAGCAGGGTCTATATTGAAGGGATGGGTTACTTCCGGGCGGAAGATACCGGGGGGGTAATTCGCGGAAACAAGTTGGATATCTGGTTTCCTACTCATGGAGAAGCATTGAAGTTTGGCCGGAAAAAGGTGCGTGTGAGAATCATATCATAGCTCATTGTTTTCTCTGTGTTTGTGAAGCCTGTTTAGCTAATACCGGTTTGCTTTAACCAATTATGGAAGTTTAGGTAAGGCTTATTACCGGATGAAAATAATGTATGATATTAATCTCAGCCGTATTTATGAATTGGTAATTAACTCTGACCCAGGCTATGCTTTCCTGCTGGAGGGTAATTCCTTAATTCAAAATAAGCTGGTAATTGCCCATGTTTTTGCCCATGGAGATTTTTTCAAGAATAATGCTTGGTTTAGAGGAACTAACCGGGGCATGGTGGAAAGCATGGCTGTTAATGCCCGGCGGATCAGAGAATACGAATTTCAATACGGCAGGGGAGAAGTAGAAAAACTGCTTGACGCAGCTTTAGCCATTCAAGAACATATTGATCCCCGCCGTTTTGTGAAAAAGAAGACAGAAAAAAAACGGGAAATAGAAAGTCCTTCTCCATATGAAGATATTTGGTCCATTGGAGAAGCTAAAGAAGATGAGCCTAAAGAGCAGACAAAAAAATTTCCCCCGTCCCCGGAAAAGGACTTGCTGGAGTTTATCATTAACAATAGCTATGTGCTGAAGGATTGGCAGAAGGACATATTGGATATGGTGCGCCAGGAGATGTTTTATTTCTGGCCACAGATTGAAACCAAAATTATGAATGAGGGGTGGGCGACTCTCTGGCATGCCCGGATCATGAGAGAATTAGATCTTACTGATGAAGAAATACTGGAATTTGCCCGCCTACATTCAGGAATCATTCAATCCAACAGAATGCAGCTTAATCCCTATCTTCTGGGACTGAAAATTTTTGAGGATATTTTAAAGCGCTGGGACAATCAAGCTGAGTCAAAAGAAAGATCAGCCCCTTCCAAGGAGCAGGGAATGGCAAAAATTTTTGAGGTCAGGGAAATGGAGAATGATATTTCCTTTATTCGTAATTACCTGACCAAAGATTTAGTGCAGGAATTGGACCTTTATCTGTATAAAAAGCAAGGCCAGCAATGGAAGGTCACGGATACAGATTGGGAAACAGTCCGGGAAGGAATTATCGCAAAATTAATCAACGGTGGGTTTCCTTACTTGGTAGTAGAGGATGGGGACTACGAGAAAAACGGCCACCTTTACATTAAGCATTTGCATGAAGGCATTGATCTGGACATTTATTACTTGGAAAAAACTCTGCCTTATGTATTTTACCTGTGGGGAAAGCCGGTTCACTTGGAAACTGTATTAGAAGGACGTTCTATTGTTTTCAATTTTGACGGAAATAAAACTCAAAGAACAGGGTTATAATGTAAAAGAACAACACCTTTTGGAACACACCAATGTTCAAAGGTGTTGTTTTTTATGGGATGGCCTATGGTCTTTTTCTGGGAAAAATTCCCCCGTGAATTGATCGGATATCAGAAGTGTTATAAAAAGTGTCAGGGGCTACCTGACTCATTATGTTTAGTACACAGGGCAGATCTTTTCTCTTTACGGTGACAACCAAAATATCCCTTGGCCCCCATCTTCCTTCACCGGTAATGGTGGTGAGACCGAAGTTATTTGCTCGTAATAGGGTGCGCAGTTTCTCGCCGTCTTCTTTTGCAGGAAACATTTGAATTACAACATAACCAAAAGCCGTCAGCTTTTCTATTTGCATACCTACCAGGTTGCCGGAGGCAAAACCTGCTGCGTAGGCGATAATTTTAAAAATATCGGTTGCTCCGCCGGAAAATACTGTACCTAGGGCAACCACAAATATAGTGACTTCAAAAAAGCCGACTATCGCTGCGGGAACAGAATATCCCCGGGTGAGCAGAAGAAGCCTGAAGACGTCTAAAGCAACATCTGCTACTCTGGCAAAAAAAATAAATAAATAGGCAAGAATTGGGGTTTCAACAAATATCTCCATGACAACTCGCCGCCTTCCTTTCTGGTAATTCTTCATGTCATTGGAAGGTATCATATCATGTCTTTGATTAAATTTGAATACTATAATTTCGGGAAAATTAAATGTATCATAAAAGAAGTTTCTATTGCAAAATTTTATGGAGTGTGGTAGTATAGCAATAATTTCAATAACGCAAAAGTAATGACGGAGACAAGTAGGTTAGCCTGGTACTTTTCCAGGGAGAAGATGTCGTCGACTGAGAGCATCTTAAAGTAAAGCTAGCTGAAATTCCCTCCTGAACTGTATGGTGAACCCCGGTTATTAACATCCGGGTGGTAGCTAGAGCCGGGTTTTTCCCGTTATAGAAAACCGGTATCGGGTATTACGCCCCGTACTTTGTGTTGTACATAAGGTGGTATTGAAGGCTTTTTTCCTTAGGGGGAAAAAGTCTTTTTGTTTAGGCGTTTGCCCTGTACTAAGAAGAGTTGGGTTTTTAACCAATAAGGGTGGTACCGCGGTATACCTTCCGTCCCTTGATGACGGGAGGTTTTTTTATACTATCAGGGAGTTTAAGGTTAAATATTTTGATAGTATAAGTGCAACTAAGGCTTCCGCCTGCGTCAAAGACTTGGCGCAAGCCAAGTTTTCTTTTTCAAGTTAAATTAAGAATGATAATGCAAGGAGGAATAAAATTGTATTGGAATGAAAAATATGAATTGATGGACAGGGAAAACCTGCGTGATCTGCAGTTGGAACGTTTGCAGCAGACGGTAGACAGAGCATATCATAATGTACCCCATTACCGCAGGTCGATGCAAGAATCGGGAATAGAACCGGGAGACATTAAGTTCTTGGATGACCTGGCAAAAATACCGTTTACTACCAAACAGGATTTGCGTGATAATTATCCTTACGGATTGTTTGCTGTTCCTCTCAGTGAGATCGTCAGGATACACTCTTCTTCCGGCACTACCGGTAAGCCCACAGTAGTAGGGTATACCAGGCAGGATTTAAACAACTGGGCGGAGCTCTTAGCCCGATCTCTATACTGTGCCGGGGTTTCTAAGGACGATGTGATTCAGATTTCCTATGGCTATGGTTTATTCACCGGAGGGTTGGGTATTCACTACGGGTCAGAAAAGGTAGGAGCTTCTGTAATTCCTACGTCGGGAGGGAATACCAAACGCCAGGTGATGATCATGAAAGATTATGGGAGCACCGTGTTGGCCTGTACCCCGTCTTATGCTCTCTATTTGGGGGAAGTTGCCGAGGAAATGGGCATCAGCAAAGACGAGTTGAAGCTTCGAGTGGGAATTTTTGGTGCTGAACCATGGTCTGGTGCGATGAGAAAGGAAATTGAAAACAGTTTAGGTATAAGCGCTCATGATATTTACGGGTTAAGTGAAATCATGGGGCCGGGAGTTGCTATGGAATGCGAGGCGAAAAACGGTCTGCATATTCATGAGGACCATTTCATTCCGGAAATCATCAACCCTGAGACAGGGGAATCATTACCCTACGGAAGCAAAGGGGAACTGGTATTCACTTGCATCACCAAGGAAGGGCTTCCCATGATTCGCTACCGGACAAGAGATTTGTCCTGCCTCCATGAGGAACGTTGTTCTTGCGGCCGGACTCATGTCCGGATGGAAAGAGTAAGCGGGCGCAGTGATGATATGCTTATCATCCGGGGGGTTAATGTGTTCCCGTCCCAGATCGAAAGTGTTCTCCTGGAGATGGGCCAGACGGCGCCCCATTATCACTTAATCGTTGACCGGATAGGCAACTTAGATACGCTGGAGGTACAGGTGGAGGTCTCGGAGGAATTGTTTTCCGATAAGATCAGGCGCCTGGAGCATTTAGGCAGGGCAATTCAAAAAGAAATCGAAAGCACTCTTGGAGTATCCAGCAAAGTTACCCTTGTTGAGCCGAAAACCTTGACCCGCAGTGAGGGAAAGGCCCAAAGGGTAACAGATAAAAGGCAGTTAAAATAGTTGACAATTAACTTTGAACGAAGGACAATTAAATAAAGAGATAACTGGAATGTGTGGTTAGGCTTGGGAAATAACAACTAAAGAAGGAGGTCACCGAATGAAGGTTCAACAGATTTCTGTTTTTTTGGAAAACAAATGCGGTCGGCTGGCAGCAGTGACGCAGGTTTTGGCTCAAAAGGGTGTAAATATTAGAGCGTTGTCTATTGCAGACACTACAGATTTTGGCATTCTCCGATTAATTGTGGATCAGCCTGAATTGGCGTTTAATGTTTTAAAAGAAGGAAACTTTACTGTCAGCGTTACAGATGTTATTGCTGTGGAAATACCTGATAAGCCCGGGGGTCTGGCAGGAGTGCTGGAGGTGCTGGACCAAAACAAGATTAACATGGAATATTTATATGCTTTTGTAGGCCAGGCAGGCAATAAAGCGCTAAATATTTTTCGAGTGGAACAGGTTGATACAGCGATTGAAGTTTTAACCAAAAATAATATTAAGATTGTACCTGGAAAAGAAATATATTCATTATAGAAATGTGAAAATAATTTGGGACGATGGGAGCGAAAAAGATGACAAAAATAAGAGATTGTATCATGAGTATTAAACCTTATACGCCGGGAAAACCCATTGAAGAAGTGGAACGGGAGTATGGCTTGGCCGAAGTAATAAAAATGGCATCCAATGAAAGTCCCCTCGGACCTTCTCCTAAGGCTATAGAAGCACTCAGGGAAGCTGCCGCGAAGGTACATATTTATCCGGACGGCAGATGCTATTATTTAAAACAAGAATTAGAAAAATATTTGGATATTGAAGAAAAAAATATAATTGTGGGAAATGGTTCTGATGAAATCATTAAGCTTTTAGCGGAAACTTATCTTAACCCCGGCGACGAGGTGATTATGGCCAACCCGTCCTTTTCCGAATATGCTTTTGCCGCCCAACTAATGGGGGCAAAAATAGTGGAAGTACCTGTAAATGAAGATTATACTCATGATCTTGCGGCGATGGCAAAAGCAGTTACAGAGAAAACAAAAATAGTTTTTATCTGCAATCCCAATAATCCCACTGGGACATTGGTGACAAAAGAAGAGGTGGGCCGTTTTCTGAAGACAGTGCCTGATGAGGTGATCGTTGTACTTGATGAAGCCTATGCGGAATATGTGGAGGATCAAAACTATCCTGACAGCATTGAGTATGTAAAGAACGAAGAGAATGTGGTAGTTTTGCGGACGTTTTCAAAAATCTACGGTTTAGCCGGGCTGCGAGCCGGCTACGGCATCGCTCGTGAAGATATTATTAATTTGTTAAACAGAGTCAGAGAACCATTTAACGTTAATTCAATGGCACAATGTGCAGCAATTGCCGGTTTAAAGGATAAAGAACATTTAGAGGCAAGCTTTTCCTTAAACAGCGAGGGGAAACGTTTTCTCTATGATCGATTTAAAGAAATGGGTCTTTCTTATGTACCCACTGAAGCAAACTTTATCTTTGTTGACTTGGCTGCCGACTGCCGGGAAGTATTTACTGCCATGTTAAAAAAAGGAGTAATTGTTCGGACGGGAGATATTTTTGGCTACCCGACCTTTATTCGAGTGACAATAGGTACGGTTGATCAGAACGAAAGATTTATTGCAACACTTAAGGAAGTGTTGGATAAATAAAATGATTAAAAGATAAACAGAGTTCTTAGCGTCAGATGGGGGTTGTACTCCAACCGACGGTTAGAAATCGTTATCCAGGAGATGTACAGGTCAAAGACTCCCTCTTAAAAGAAGAGGGAGTCTTTGACTGTTAGCTATCGGATAAAATACCCCCTGATAATATTAAAATACTTGTACTAAAAATTAATGCTTCTTTATACATATAATTTAGCAACAAATTAAAGGAGGGGGGAGTATATATTGTTTAAACAAAGATGGGATTTAACAAAAGCGGCGCTGGGCGCATTACTCATTATGTTGATACTGTTGACTGCCGGCTGCGCCTTAATTGACAGACTGCAGGCATGGAAACAAACAAGTGAGGAACAACTTACGGAAATTCCGCCTGATCCGGACGAATTGACGATGCCGCAAGACGGTCTGGTAGGGGAAACAAAAGAAGTGGTCCTCTATTTCAGTGATCTAGCCGGTGAAATGCTAGCCTTGGAAACCAGGCCAATTGCCAAAGTAGAGGGAATTGCCAGAGCTACTGTCCAGGAATTGCTTGCCGGGCCTAGTGTGGAGTCCGGACTGCTGCCGACAATCCCGGTAGGAACTAAGCTAACTGATATTAATGTTCGACCTGATGGCTTGTGTATAGTTGATTTTAGCAGCGAGCTGGTGGATAACCATCCCGGGGGATCATTAAATGAAGAGCTGACAGTGTACTCTATTGTAAATACTTTGACCCAGTTCCCAACTATTCAGGAAGTCCAAATTTTGGTTGACGGGCAAAAAGTAGAGTCAATTGCCGGCCATTTAGATGTATCGACTACTATGGCACGTAATAATAATATCATAGAAGAATGGTAAACAAGCTACTGTTAAAGAAAAACTAAAGGTGGGGATACCACCTTTTCTTTATGCCCCTTTTTAATTTCTCTATTTTTTGAAAACGAGAAACTTTTTCGGGAGGAAAGTCGTCTTATATCGAGAAATAGAATTATTGGAAATATAGGAATTAATTACGGGGGTAAAAATGAATCTAAGGGGGACACCATTTTTACAGTTTGTCATATCGTTATTTTTCGGGGTGCTTTTTTTGATTAGCGCATGCCCGGTTTTAGCGGAAACAACTGTGCAAGTTAAGACGGAAATTTTAAACGTCCGGTCAGGTCCTGATACTTCATTTGACAGGATCGGTCAGGTGAAGATGGGCGAACGGTATATCGTTTGCGGGAAAGAAAATGGTTGGCTGAAAATTGAGTTATCCGGGGGGAAGGCCGGTTGGATATCGGATAACTATGTGGATAAATTACCTGAGGAGCAGAGTGCGCCCCAAAAAGAGGAAAAACCGGCGGGAGAGATTATTGTTACCGGCGATCAGGTAAATGTTAGGTCAGGTCCTGATACTTCATTCTCCAAAATTAGTTCCCTGGAGAAAGGAACCAGGCTGCCATTGTTATTGCATGAAAAGGGTTGGTATCAAGTTAAACTAGCTTCCGGAAATACCGGTTGGGTCGCGGACTGGCTTGCTGAACCGGCGCCTGGCAAAGAAACGCCAACGGATTTAGAACCGTCTTCATCCGAACCGTTAACATCAACTGTAATAGCAACAGCATCGACATTAAATGTTCGCAACGCTCCGTCATTGGATGCGGGAAAAATCGGCACAGTGACTAAAGGCACCCGGATGAATCTGGTCAGCCGATCAGGAGATTGGTATCAAGTTGAAATG
>JAQVXR010000218.1 GCA_028709045.1 Desulfitobacteriaceae bacterium
GATGACTTCAAAGAAGTGCGTTATTTTGCTGTATACGATTTTCTTACCGGTGAAGATAAATATACATGGGACACGCCTTACCTAACAGATGAGGAATATAAAAGTTCGGCAGAAGTATTAGCCGCTTTCCATAATGCATCCCGGGAATTTGACCCTAAAGGGCGTGAAAGGGTCGAGCCAAAAATATTAGAGTTTATTCCCACCCTGCCTAAAACATATAAAGAGTTTGCGCAACGGGATTTGCTCGGTAATAAATGTCATAGCTATTTTGTGCAGAATCTTGAAAGAATTTTTGAAGTTATTGACCGAACGAAAATACCGGAAGAAGCGGTGGCAAAGATGCCATACAACCCTATCCACTCTGATATTCACCCGGGAAACCTCAAATACCGGGACGGCAAAGCAGTGGGCATCTTTGATTTTGACTGGGCAAAAATCGACTTACGTCTTTTTGATGTATGTGAAGCATTAGCTTATTTCTGTAGCTCATGGGATGAACTGCCGGATGGTTCGACAGACGGCACATTGCGCTTGGATAAATGTAAGATTTTTCTAGAGGCTTACCAAGATAAATTAAAGGAATTAGGCGGACTCGCTCCTCTGAACGAAACCGAATTGGAATACCTGCCAACTATGGTTGCTGCCGCTAACATTTATTTGATCAATTGGGATGTTACTGCTTTTTATGATGATCCGGAGAATCTCAATGTCTATGAATATAAGACTTACCTTCAGCACAATGTCAGGTTGATGGATTGGATTGAGGAACACAAGCAAGATATTGCAGAACTTGCCAAGTCCCTCTAAACGTTCAATACTAAAATGTTTTCAGAAAGGGGTAAAACAATGGCAGTAGGTACAAAAGTAAATGCACAGCAAGCCCTGATTAAACACGAGCTGAGCTACGCAAAAAGAGGATTAGGGTGGGGTATTCTTTCCGGGGCTACCTGGGGATTAGATGGTGTGCTCCTGACAATCGCAGGATTTATGGCTCCATTTTGGGTGGAAAGTTATTCTTTGGCAATGGTGATCGTTGCCTGCCTTGCCTCTGCGGCGATGCATGACTTGTTTGCCGGCGGTTGGGTGGCACTTTATAACACGTTTACCGGTCGTTGGCGTGAATATGGCCGCAGTCTAAAAACCAAACCAGGTAAAATAGTGTTAATGGGTGCAGTAATGGGCGGCCCGGTGGGAATGGGCGGTTATTTGATCGGCCTTAATTTGGCGGGAGCAACTTATGCTCTTTCGATTTCTGCAATTTATCCGGCATTAGGTGCGATCTTAGGTGTATTTATTTTGAAAGAAAGAATTACTCCCCGCGTTTGGTTCGGTATTATTGCCTGTATGATTGGTGCATTTGTTGTTTCTTTTTCACCTCCCGAAGGGACAGATGCTTATCCCTATTTTTATGCAGGTATTTTTTTCTCTTTTCTCCCTGCTATTGGTTGGGCGTGTGAAGGTGTGATTTCCACCTACGGTATGGATATGGTTGACTCCGATATAGCTCTTGGGATGCGGGAAGCCTTCTCCGGTTTGCTTTTACTGATTATTGTCGTACCTATTGCAGGTTTTCTTTTAGGAGCAGGTCTTGCGGGTTGGAACATTTTTGGTGGAGCTTTTGCCGCCGGCGTTCCCATGTTATGGGTAGCGGCAGCAGGTCTGTCCGGTGGATTGTCATATGTAGCTTGGTATAAGGCTCTGAACATGACCGGTGTTGGCCGTGCTATGGCATTTAACGTCACATATGCTTTGTGGAGTATTCCCTTTGGTCTTTTGTTTGCTGCATTTGGTCTGTATGAATTTACCGTAACAACTCAAGCTGTGATTGGTGCTGCTATCATCACTTTTGGTACCATTTTGGTTGTAGCTAATCCTAAAGAACTTTTAAAATTAAGAAATTAGGAGGCGAAAGTAATGGCAGATTTATTACCGTTGAAATTTCGGATACTTCACTATGCTTCTAAAGCCAAGGATGTCAGTGCAAATATTCTTTTACAGGATTTAAAAGGTGAGTATGGCTCTGATGGACAGTTTAGTAAAAAAATGTTGTCTCATCACCTTGATTCCTTACGTGCCGTGGGAATGATCGAAGTAACGGAAGCAGATTTTGATACAAACGGTGAACTGGTGATAAAGTATCAGATCACAGATTATGGTAAGGACAGGTTAAAGTACTTGCCACCAGCCTGGAAGAATTAGGTTATTATAAAAACAAAAAAATGATTCGTGCTATTCTTATATAAAATTTAACTTATATTTCCGTCGGATAAACCTGTTTTTTGGGTTATCCGACGGATAATTTATGTCTTATAGCAGGGTTTTTGATCAAAGCGTATTCAGAGATTTCCTTACCTGTTAACCGGGCATAAATCTCTCCTGCTTTGGAAATGTTAATTTATGGCGATTGGGTTAAAAAAACAAGATAAAAGAAAGGGGAATATTTATGCGGTTTTCTGATTTTTTTACCTCAGAACAAAAACAAAGAATTCATGAAGCATCTTTGGATATTTTAGAAAACACTGGATTGCTTGTACATAATGAAAAAGCACGTAATATTTATGCCAAACATGGATGTCAAGTTGATACGCAAACCGGGTTGGTTAAATTTCCCGCAAAAGTAGTAGAAGAATATCGAAAATCATTTACTCCTAAATATAAATTTACTGCCCGTGATCCCAAATTTGACCGAATCCTTCCTGATGATCGGCCGATTGTTGTGACAGCCAGTTCCGCTCCCAACGTGATTGATCCGAAAACAGGTGAAGAGCGGCGGGCAACCTCAAGGGACATTGCTAATATTGCTTATCTGATCAATGAGTTACCTGGTTTTGATGTTTTTTCTATTTCTACATTAGCTGATGATGCTCCCAAAGATCAGGTCAGTATTTCTCGTTTTTATCCGGCATTAAAGAACTGCTTAAAACCGGTACGAAGCAATACTCCTACCATCCGGGATTTGGAACAGGTACTGGATTTAGGTTATACTATTGCCGGCAGTAAAGAAGCTTATATGGAACGGCCATTTATTAATCACCATTACTGCCCGGTAGTATCTCCTCTTACGATGGATGTGGAATCTACCGAAGCAGTAATTTATCTTACGGAGAAAGGCCTACCGGTTTATGGAACCATTGTGCCTAATGCCGGTTTAACTGCTCCCATGAGCCTTCTGGGTCAACTGGTATTAGGTAATGCAGAATTCCTTGCTTTAAGTGTATTGATTCAGATGATTCGTCCCGGAGCCCCATTAATTTATGCAGTCCTATCTACTGTAGCTGATATGCGTACCGGCGCTTATGCCTCCGGCGCTATTGAGACCGGTATTATGCAGATGGGTCACACAGAAATGGCCAGATTCTATAATGTACCTTCCGGCGGTTATATCGGATTGACCAATGCTCACGTTAATGATGCTCAATCCGGTTATGAAACGGGTATGAATACGACAGGAGCTCTTCTCCATGGTGCAGACCTCTTTAATATGGGCGGTCTTTTGGGAAGTCTCTTAACATTTGACTTTGCGAAAGCCGTTATTGATAATGAAATTGCCTTAATGCTGAAACATGTAAACCGGGGTATTTCTTTTGGCGAAGAAGATTTGTGCTTAGATCTGATTGGGAAGGTCGGTCCTGGTGGAAGTTATATTGAAGAGGAACATACAGTAATGAATATGCGTGATGTAACTTTCTTCCCCAAAGTGGCAACTCGGGAGATGCGTATTCCATGGATCCAAGGCGGGCGCCTTGATTCTCATGCTCATGCCCTGGCAGAGGCAAAGAAGATTTTAACTAAAGAAAATCCGGCCAGGTTCTCGGAAG
Organism: Desulfitobacteriaceae bacterium; assembly: GCA_028709045.1. Taxonomy (GTDB): domain Bacteria; phylum Bacillota; class Dehalobacteriia; order Dehalobacteriales; family Dehalobacteriaceae; genus JAQVXR01. The sequence goes on from JAQVXR010000218.1 coordinate 3,819, forward strand.
AATTAGATGCTAAAGTACGTGCCCATTTCCCAGGCCTTGTTGCCGGTGATGCTTCTTGGTATGAATAATTCTGGGGAACCTGTTTTTTATGACTAAATTTTTTAATTAAAAACGACATCCCCTTCTTGATTTGGAAGGGGATGTTTTTGTAGA
>JAQVXR010000034.1 GCA_028709045.1 Desulfitobacteriaceae bacterium
GTGTCATATCCCAATACTTTAAAATTGTTTTGTAGTCTTTACCTAAAAGTCTTGCTATTTGACTTTTATTAAATCCTTTCCTTTTGTGTTCTTGAATTTGTCCATACATTTTCCAATTAGTCATCCTCTCTTTTAACCTCCAGAATTACATTATATCATTCTGGAATGTTTTATTTGAATAACTATGGAAAATTATCTGCCAAAAAATATGGATTTTTATTTGCCTAAATCTATGGATTTTAGTTTACCATTTACAAGGTCTTTTAAACGGTAGAAGAAATGGTGCAGAGATAAAATTAAAAAGAGTGGCAGCCTATTGTAGGGTTAGTACCGATAGTGAGGATCAGCTTCAAAGTTATCATTCCCAGGTCAAATATTATACAGACTTAATCAATGAAAATCCTGATTGGACTATGGCGGGAATCTATGCTGATGAAGCAATAACAGGGACACAGATAGATAAAAGATTAGATTTTCAAAGGTTAATAAATGATTGCATGAATGGTGATATAGATATGGTAATCACTAAATCTATATCTAGATTTGCTAGGAATACTTTAGATACTCTTAAGTATGTAAGGCAATTAAAAGAAATGAATGTAGCAGTATTTTTTGAGGAAGAGAATATTAATACTTTAACCATGGATGGAGAATTACTCCTAGTTATACTTAGCTCTGTAGCCCAGCAAGAGGTGGAAAATATCTCAGCTAATGTTAAAAAGGGCTTGAAGATGAAAATGCAAAGAGGGGAATTAGTTGGCTTCCATGGATGCTTAGGCTATGATTATGATAAAGAAAATAAAACTATTTCAATAAATGAGGAGGAGGCTGAAATAGTAAGATATATATTTAAGAGATACTTAGAAGGGGCAGGGGGAAGTGTAATATGCAGGGAGTTAGAAAACCTTGGCCACAGATCTCCTAGAGGCTCTAGTAAGTGGTCAGCAACCACTGTACTGGGAATTATAAAGAATGAAAAGTATAAGGGAGACCTTCTAATGGGAAAGACCTTTACTCTAGATCCTATTACTAAAAGAAGACTGGAGAACTTTGGCGAAGAAGATAAATTTTATATAAAAGACCACCATGAAGGGATTATAAGTGAAGAGGACTTTGATAAGGCTCAAGCTATCAGACTTAGAAGAGCTAAAAATAGGAATACCGTCAGTTCAAAGAATGGAAAAAGAGACAAATTCAGTAGGGAATATGCTTTTTCATGCCTATTAGAATGTGGCTTCTGTGGTTCGAATTTATCTAGAAGGTCCTGGCATAGTAATTCCCAATATAAGAAGACTATTTGGCAATGTGTAACTGGAACTAAGAAGGGGAAAAAGTTTTGTCCTAATAGTAAGGGTATAGAGGAAATAGCAATAGAGAAAGCTTTCTTAGAGAGCTATAGACAGCTTACATCAAATAATAAAGATATTGTAAGTAGCTTTCTAGACTTAGTTGAAGTTAGCTTAAATGATAAAAGTCTTGAGAAATCTATTAAGAAGTTAGAAAGAGAGATAACCCATCTTTTAAACAAGCAAAACTCTTTAGTAGATTTAAGACTAGAAGAAAAAATAGAGGAAGATCTATATGAAGAAAAGTATATAGATCTTCAGAAGGAGTATTCAAAAAAGAATAAGGAAAAGAAAAACTTAGAATATAGCCTAGAAAACAACAATGAAATTAAAAAGAGGATGAAAGACTTTAAATCTATGCTGGAAAGAAAGGAAGTCCTAAAAGAATTTGATAGGTATGTATTTGAAAGTATAGTAGAAAAGGTTATTGTTGGAGAGATAGACGATGATGGCAAGGTGGATCCATATAAGCTTACCTTTGTATATAAGACTGGCTTTAAGGATGGATTAAATGGAGAAGATTTTAAAGCTCCTAGGAAAAATGCAAAGAAGAAAAACAAATTCATAGGAAAAGACTCTGCTGAATTGTCTTCCTATATTAATAACCAGGTAAATAAATCATGTTCCCATAGTAGTGATGCCACATGTTGAGACGGTAGTATTAATGTCAAGAAAGTGTTCTTTATCATGCTCTAACCTTGTTTTCTGATACAGGTTATGAAGGGGTTTCTATGCGCGATATTGCATGTGCCGTAGGTATAAAGGCTGCATCGCTCTATAACCATTTCAAAAGCAAAAAGGACATTTTTATGAACATCATTGATGAAGTGTCAAAGCGTTATAAAGCGACAATTATAAAAATACAGTTGCCCCATGGAGAAACCAATGAGGTGGTAGATAAATACATGCACTTGTCAGAAGAAAGTCTTATAGCTATTGCAAAAGATATGTTTCTGTATTTCTTAAAGGATGATTTTGCTGCTAAATTTCGTCGAATGCTTACGATTGAGCAGTTTAGAAGTTTACAAGCTAGAGATGTATTCCAAAGCATCTTTATAAACGGACCAATCAATTTTGAAAATATATTGTTTAAAAATATGATAGAACAGAATGGTTTCATAAAGTGTGATCCACATATTATGGCAATTCACTTTTATTCACCTATATTCCTGCTTTTAAGTAAATACGATCATCTACCAGACAAAGAAGAAGAGGCAATTAATATATTGGAAAATCATATAAAACAATTTTCTTCAATTTATAAAAACATTCAATATGATGTAACTGAGTAAAGAAAATAAGATTTTGGATTTATTCATATTATTGTGGGGGTAAATATATTATATGAAAAAAGGTGGGATAAGCGCATGTGGGCATATATTTTAGGAATATTATTTGTACTTGCAACCGTTGTAGCCATACAATATAAGATTAATATTAACAATGCGTACAAAAGGCTTAATAATTATGATATAAAGACGATTTATACTGATTACGGTAAAACGAGTTATATAGCCGAGGGTACAGGTGAAGCGATAATCCTATCTCACGGCATCTTTGGTGGATATGATCAAGCTTATGTATCATTAAAAAGCCTTGTAGGAGATCATTATCGGAAAATAGCTCCTTCACGATTTGGCTATCCTGGCTCTGATTTACCATCTCAACCAACACCGGAAAATCAGGCAAAAGTATTTTTAAACTTACTAGATCAACTTGGAATTCAAAAAACATATATTATCACAACATCTGCGGGTGGTGCAGTAGGAATTAAGTTTGCAATTAAGTACCCGGAGCGTGTTAAAGGGTTAATTTTACTTTCATCCGGAGTTCCTACTGCTAAAAAGGCACGTGAGGAAATAAAGGGAATGATGGGGCCACCGGCACCACTTGTTAATGACTTTCCTATGTGGTTTTCAACAAAATATTTTGGCTTTGTTTTTAAATCCATGTTTTCATCTGAGATAGACAAGTCAATGTATGATACCATGCTTCCAGTAGAGCCTCGTAAAAAGGGTATAAAAGCGGATGAAACAATAACAAATATAGATATGGATATTAATTTTGATGAATACAAAATTGAAAAAATAACAGTTCCTATTTTAATGGTTCATGCTAAAGATGATCCCATGGTAAAATATGAGGGAATAGAGAAATTTATCGCTCGGACAAATGCTAAAACTGCTGTCTTTCAAACGGGAGGACATTTGATAACAGGACACGGTGATGCAGTTTCAACTGCAATAAAAGCATTTATAGAGGAAACGAAGTGACTAATATAGAAAAAAAGAAGATAATTACGTCATGAATTTATGCTTGATACTCTATCTTGAAAGACCGTTTCCTGAAGATGCCAAAAATACATTGATATGTTCCCGTCTACCCTTAGTATTAAAAATGCTATTGATATGTTTTTGAGAACCGACAGATCGAAAGACATCAATTTTATCATCTCGAGCCACGTTGAAAGTATAATTCTGATGACGTATTGTGGTTCGAAGGGAAAATAATAGGGATTGACCACAACATATAGTGGTTTGAGGACAATTCAAGAGCGAAAAATGAGCGAAAAAACACCGTTTTTTGACCCATGTTTTAAGGGCATTTTATAGATGACATATGATTATTGGAGTGATTAGAAGGTAAAAATCAGAAAAAGAGGGATAAGAAACTGGTAAATTGGCTTAAGGCAATTGGATATGAATTATAAAATTCTAAATAGTCCTGTATGACGCTGCCGTGGAAAACGAGGTTAATATAAAAATAAGGCATTTGCTAGATGTAGGTGATATCGTTGTACTTTTAAATTAATTTAGAATAATTAAAACAAAAATATCACACGCAAAATTTATTGAAAATAGAAAATGAAATTCCTACTTCAACAATTTATCCATCATCAATTAAACTATTCGATTAAATTTGTCTATTTTACTACCTAAGTGTTTATATGTCCCTTGGTATGAGTATTGGCTTGGTGTTTGGATTGACTGTTTTTGACAACTTAGCATTGGGATTGCCAATAGGAATGTCAATTGGTTTAGCAATAGGTTCTGGAATTGATGCTGACTATAAGAAAAAAGGCAAGACAATATAAAAATTGGTGCATTACATTCCTTGAGTGATAAGCTTAATATGATTATAAAAAATTGCTTTGGGTATAAAAATATTAGAGTCAATATTGATAGCAATTTTAAGTAATTATTTTAAAAGAATTTTTTTAATTTATAGTCTTTTTAGAAAGGAATATAAAAGTTATGATAAAAATGCCAGTTGTTTTTATAGGACATGGATCACCAATGAATGCAATTGAAGATAATGATTATTCAAGGGTTTGGAGAAGTATTGCTGAAAGGATACCAAAACCTGAAGTAATAATATCTGTATCAGCTCATTGGTTTACAAAGGGCACCAAAATTATGAACGAGGAAGCACCTAAAACTATATATGACATGTATGGTTTTCCAAAGGAATTATATGAAGTTGTATATAATTCACCGGGTTCACCAAGTATTGCTAAGATATCTAAGGAGCTGATTTCAAAGGAAACAGAATACGATAATTCTTGGGGAATTGACCACGGAACATGGTCAGTATTAGTTCATATGTATCCAGATAGAGATATACCTGTATTCCAAATTAGCATAGATGCTTCTGCTCCTCCAGAAGCACATTACAGAATAGGGAAAGAATTAAGAACCTTGAGAGAAAAAGGAGTTCTTATATTTGGTACAGGGAATGTAGTTCATAATTTAAGATTAGTTGATTGGAATATGGGAAAAGAAGGCTTTGATTGGGCATATGAATTTGATGATTATATATATGAAAATATTATGAAAAAGAATCATAATAATATACTGAAATTCAATGAATTAGGTAATATTGCAAAGCTTGCAGTTCCAACACCAGACCATTTTTATCCTTTGCTATATGTGCTTGGAGCCGTAGATGAAGATGATAGGGTTAGTATTTTCAATAAATCCTGTGTACTTGGATCATTAACAATGACAAGTTACCTGTGGGAATAGATTATAGAATTATAAGGAGGAATTTCCAAGTGTATGAACTTAAAACTAAAGTAAACGACAATAGTATTATCGAATTTATTGAAAAAGTTGAAAATCCAAAGAAAAGAGAAGATGCATATAGATTATTAGAAATCTTTTCTGAAGCTACAGGATTAGAAGCTAAAATGTGGGGAGACAGTATGATTGGATTTGGCTCCTATCATTACAAATATGCTTCAGGTCATGAGGGAGACACTTTTCTTGTGGGATTTTCTCCACGGAAAGCAAAGATAAGTTTATACCTTAATTTATGGGACCCCCAATGTGAAATATTATTAGAGGAGCTTGGCAAACACACTAAAGGTAAATCATGTATTTATGTTAACAAATTATCAGATATAGATATAGGAGCATTAAAAAAACTTATTACACTCTCTGTAAAATTAGCAAGAGAAAAATATCCAGAATGAATAGATAAAATTGATATTCCTATTCTTATGGTAACTGCCCGTTCAGAGTCGGTAGATAAAATTCGTGGACTTGGTTTAGGAGCGGATGACTACATCGCCAAACCCTTTGATCCAGCCGAGCTGGTAGCAAGGGTTAAATCTCATCTTAACCGTTATACTCGACTGACTGGAGCCGCAACAGATTGCAAAGATAACACAATAATTATTGGAAATTTAAAGATATTAACAAAAAGCTGGATAGTTTATAAAGGGAAAACTGAAATTAAATTGCCTAACCGCGAGTTTGAGTTGCTATTATTCCTGGCAGAGAATCCAAACATTGTTTTAACTGCTAAAATGGTATATATAGCATCGTTAATTTTAGTTTTCTTTACAATCTTGAATCCTGTGAGCACTAATATTCTTTCAAGCTCATCTGATTTAATGCGAATTTCCATTGGTGGTCCCTCTAATATCGTGTCATCTTTTTCATACTCTAAACATAATAAGTGTCCACCTGCTTTTAGTATCTCATATATCACTAAGAGCGCTTCTGAGAGTGAGTTTAATTCATGGAGTATTAAGGACGCCATAACAAAATCGATACTATCATGTTGAATGCTTAAATTTTCAAGATAATCTTGAATCAATTCAATATTATTAAGTCCTTTTATTTTAGCCTTTTCTTCTATAATGTTGAGCATGCGCTTATCAGGATCCATGGCATAAACTTTGTTAAGCGTATTCTCTGCCATAGGAATAGTAAAAAAACCTGAACCAGCACCAATATCCAGTAAAGTATGATTTTTTTGAATTGGCATTTGGCTAATAAAAACTTCAGGGGGTATGATATTCTCCCTTTGCTTGTTATCTAAAAAGGCTATTTTGTTTAAAAATTTTTGTTCAGATTGGTTGTGCGGTTGCATTTGATTCATAAAAATGACCTCCTATAATATATAATACAGACTGCAAATATCTATAATTGTGCCGTAAAAATGCGCAACTTACAAAATGCTTATAATTTCTATCACATTTTTATACAATGTCAATAATGTGTTTTTCTTTAAGGTAATTCACCATTTTGTCTTCAGATACCCTCATGATTCTTTCAATATGACAAGCTTTATCTTCCTCCATTTCACAAGTGAAAAGAGCTCCACTACCTTCAATGGCTTGAATAACATCATAAAAGCTTATATCAGACTTAGATTTTCTAAGACTATAGCCTCCATTAACCCCAGGTGTTGACTGAATAAGATTTGCCTTAACCAATTGGGTTAGTATTTTAGACAAGTAGGTAGGTGATATATTCATGTGAGCTGCTAATGGCTGCAGACTTAAGTTGTCTTTACCTTCATGTTTAACGAAATAAGCCATGATATGTAAGGCGTAATTCGGTGCAATGACTATTTTTACGGTAAATATTAAAAGAATTATAAAACTAATAGGGCATAGATAACCAGTTATAACTAATAGATATAGAAAAAAGACAATTTGTTATCCATTAGTTGGCTAATAAATTGTCTTTTTGTTAATGTTGACTTCAGTTACTCAAAAATGAATGGTTTTTCAGTGGCCTCCCACATAGCAGACGGCTTCTTACAATTTCCACCGCAGGAACGGTCTTGAACAAGGGCTTGCATTCCTAACTTCTCTCCAGTTATTTCAATTCTTCCATAACTCTCATAAGCACAGTCGCCGCTTCCGAACGGGTTGCTTTCAACTGTGGAGCAAATATATTATTGCCATTTCCGTTCATAATGTTTTTTAGTTTACAGAACAGCACAGCTTCACCTGCAAAGTCAGAAATCTGGTCTGAATCAATGTAATCCATACTAATTCCCCAATCTCCCAAGGGCGATTTACGCTTGAACTGTGCATAGCGGTAAATTATTGCCGCCATTTGTTCGCGGGTGATTGTATCATTTGGTGCAAATATCGTGTCAGAAACGCCAGTAACAATTCCATTATCATTTGCCCATGCAACTGCTTTTGTATAATACGCATCGTTTCTAACATCGGTGAATTTTACAGTGCCAGCCTCAGGCTCGCCTTCTATGCGGTATAGAACGGTAACAAACATGCCACGTGATATGCCTGCATCTGGGGCAAAGGTCATATCGCTAACTCCCTTCATCAATTTGTTTTGGTTAACATACTTCACACTGTCATAGAACCAGTCACTTATTTTTACATCTGCAAAAGGATTTTCCCATGTGGTCGGTGTTTGTTCTTTCGTTTCAACCTTCTTGAATTTTGATGTGATTGTCGCTGTCGTAGAAACTTTTTCAAATACATACTCTGTAACCCTGCCAACACTTTTGTTGTTTATCAGAACATCCTCAATTTCGTAGCTTTCATTCGGTGTAATTGTAAATGTCTTGTTTCCGTTTTTTTCTACATCGATAGTTTCAGGACTTATTTTGCCGCCATCTGTTTGAATTACTGTGATGTTGTAATATATTGTACCACCGCCACCACCACCACCGCCTGATGAGTGTTCTGTATCTTCGCTTGATTTATTTTTAATTGTTAGGTAATTGCCCACGTAGGTAATTGCATAATTGGGGTTTTGATCCGTTATAATAATCGGATAATTCCCTTCGTCTGTTCCTGCGGCTCTTGAAATCACAAATGCAATGTCGTTACCTACAATGCCATCTGTCGGATTTACGGTGTATGTGAATACAGGGTCTTCTGTACCCTTTGTCTTTGAAACCGCATTGGCAGATACTGTAATTGGCTTCTTACCAATGGTAAATAAAATATCCTCACTATAGCCCATATAGTTCGAATTATTATCCGGTACCGATATGATTAGCTTGTAACTCCCGGCGTTTATCGGTGCTGAGGTGCTATTATAGCCACCACCATCTGTACTGGTGTAGGTGTATACCAATGTGCTCGCTGTGACCTTGTTGCCCTCGACCATAACTGTTCCAGTATAACCCTTTTGGGTAGCAGCGGTGTATACTAAATCTTTAGCTGCCTCAATATTAGAGATGCTTACTCTTTCCTTGTCCTTTACTGCCATATCTGCACGGGTAATAGTAATTGGATATTCTTTTGTCGTACCGTCAGGTGAAGTTACCGTAAGTATAAATCTATTGTCACCCACTAATAGATTGTGCGTGCCGACCCCTTCAATTGTCGCATCTCGGTGATGTGCCTTAGCTACAATTTCAATTGATGAAACACTGTTTTCAACACTTGTTCTATACCCTGAAAAAGTTTCGCTTCCTGTACCTCCGATAGGGTCAATCACGAGTGTTCCACCAACTAATAAAGACCCGATCAAAGTATCGGACGACTTGACAGCAGTAACTGGAAGCCAGTTGGAGCGAAGTATTGTGCCACTAGTAGGATGTGTATAGAGTGCTCGGATATGGAAGTTCCCAACTCTTGTAGTAGTCAGCATATTTTCATTAAGTGTGATGCCGTCCTCCTCCAATTCCTGCGTCTCCCACACAACTGCATTAGTAACCTTTTTATCAGTTTCGTCATAGACCGCTCCAGATATGCCTGGTGCACTCATCAGACTCACTGCTTCTCCAAGTACAACGGTCATACTGCCACTGGCCTTGACTGTGTACAGCACCGGGTTCTCTTGATCATTTGGAGGCTCAGGTATGGATATAGGAATAATTGGAAGTATAACTGTATCGGGAACCATCCCGTCTGCATAGCGATTTTTGTCGACAGTATATTTCAAGTATACCGTACCTGCACTGATAGCTGTCATTGTTGTATATCCGGTTAAATGATTTGTGCCAATTCTGGCAATGTTTTCGTCTGCCTCACCTCCAGATTCATCAATCAGAGACCAATACCCCTTGTTACTTTGAAATCCATAGAATTCAACGCCCGAACCGTCTTCGCCAGAAAGTCCAATGCTGTCTACATACATAGAATCGCCTACCTGTAGCTTGTAGTCACGTGGGCCAGTGACATATACGCTGCTAAGTGGATATAATGGCCCAACTTCATAAATATCGGTCGTTGTACCAGTGCTTTTATAAGTAATTGCACCTCCGGTAATTGACATGGGACGGTTTTTACTCATCCGTGTAATGATAGACATTCCTAAGCGTTCGATAGAACTAAAGGGAACGCTCGAATTGTAGTCATTGTACGCATCTCCCCAGGCAATGCCGTCGCTAAGAAACTGATCGGCACGTTGGACATCGCCTTTAGTGGTAGTCTGATACGTTTCTTTTATATACAATATACCTTTGATGCCGTTTTCCCAGTCGATCCTATCATCGTCGCCGGCGGGATTTAACACGAATCGCCGTGCAAATTCCTTGCGTGCATCTCCGTGAAAGCTACATAATACGTTTGCACGAGGTGTGCTGTTGCTATCTCCCGGATCACGTGACATACAGATTAAGGTAACATCATAGGTGAGATAGACCGGGCAATCATAGGTAATGGTACAACCAGTCTCACCAGTGCTCTGGGTTAAATAGACCTGAGAGTGTGCAGGTAAATCAAGGGATACAGCACTGCTGTAGCTGCTTGTTTTACTCTTGCTTTGCGACTCCGACCATGCACTTCCAAAAGCCTGTTCAGCTGAAAAACCAACAGTGGTACTCAAACTGTGAGATGCACTGACTAATCCGGCAGTCACTTGACTGGTGTAGGTATGAGATATCTCCAGACTTTCAGAAAAAGAGTAACTCGATGATCTTTCGATTGAATTGGAGACTTCCTCAGTGACTGACTGTTCCAATGACTGGCTGATTTGTGCAGGAATAGAGGCGGCGTTCTTCGCACCAGTACTAATGACCGTGTTTTTTGATGAGGGGGGGTCAACCGTAGTTGATACCATGACATTATCCGGTAATACAGGAGTCAGCCGGAAGTTGCTGTATATAACTCCAAGAGCAACATAATGTCCCTCTTGGTTCTCTCCCTTTTTAAAACCGCCTTCCCAGAAGTAAACTGCATTGCCACCGCTTATGTTGTCGCTTATGCCATCGAGTGTCTGTGCTACGATTTTGTTAGGAAGAGTGTCTCCTCCATCTGCATCTTTGTATGCGGCAATGATTTCCTTACCCATTTCCTCATAAGCATTTTTTACAGTTGCTGCATACTTGGCCTGACCTGTTTTGTACTCATCGCTTGAATAATAATACGCATCAGGACCACCACCCATACCGAAGTAGGATACATGTGAATCGATTTGTTGATAGTAGTCGTTGCCGATTGCATCAGGGCCGAATTTCGAGGCGTAAGCCAATGCAGCCACTGTGCTCCAGAAATAGTTTGCAGACTTACTTGTTCCATGAATGCCGCTGGCATTAACAGTATTTGTAAGCAAATCGGATTGATTATCAAGTAAACCAATATCGTAATAACCTATGTCATCGTATATGAACGGAGTTATAATCTCCGCATAGGTCTTCATTGATATAAGCGAACTGGATAATCCAAAAATCAAAATAAGAGATAAAAATCTTTTTTTCATCTATTTTTCCTCCAAATAAATTATTATTACTTATAAACACAGGCAGAGGATATTGCTGCCTATATCTCCTTAGTTTTGCAATTGAGAAGCACTTTTTGTAGTTTATCCTCACTGACGGGTTTTAAAAGGTAGTCGGAAAATGGGCTGCTTATTAGGTGTGCAAGCTCCCTTTTATAAGCCGTGACAAATACGATTTTTACTTCAGGACTTAGTTTTATTATTTCTCTTGCCAGTTCTATGCCGTTTATATGTGGCATAACAAGGTCAAGAAAGACAATATCTGGCTGCAAATCATTAAAACTTTCCAGTACTTTTGTTGGATCTGTAAAAGTTCCTGCTATTTCGGCGTTTTCCTGTTTTGAGATTAAATATACAAGTTCTTCAAGACAAGGTCTTTCATCATCAACTACTACAACCCGCAAACAAATTACCTCCTTCATGCCTTTAATCCCATTATAGCTAAGAAATATCACAAAATATCACAAACATCACAAAAGGCATTCGTTTACCGTGGTGTGGATAACGCGTGAAAATTCTGGGGGTATTGACATAAGATGTATGCTTGTGTACAATTAATTATATATTTATATACAATGTTCGGATTCCTTAGATCTGGTCACGGTGTATTGTATCAAGAAAATATAAAAAAAATGAAGAAGGGAGCAGTTATGTAAAGACTAAAAACATAATAAAGTTTCATAAGGTTTACGTAACTGTAACAGATCATGAAAGTATGGCTAATTGACGACGAGCAGCCCTGTCTGGACGAGTTGGGTTTCCTATTAAGTCAATATCGCGATTTAAAGATCATTGGTAGTGATACCAATCCGTCAAAAGCACTTGAAACAATTGTAAAAAATCCGCCTGATGCAGTGTTTTTGGACATTGATATGCCGAAAATGGACGGACTTACCTTGGCACTTGCAATACAAGAACACTGTCCAGGAATCATTGTTATTTTTATTACTGCCTACTCCCACTATGCGTTAGAAGCTTATAAGACATATCCGCTTGACTACTTACTCAAACCCATCCGGCAAGAACGGCTGGATGACTGTGTCGTACATCTGCGTAAGCACTTTGCACTGTTGCATTCAGTAGAGTTACCCCAAAAAAAGTTTGCAATTAACTGTTTTGGTGCTTTTGAACTTACATGTGGGACAGAAATCAAATGGCGTACTCATCGGGTGAGGGACATGTTACTTTATCTTGTCGGTTGCAATGGTTACGCCGCTTCTAAACAGGAACTTTTAAATGTGTTATTCGGTGGTCAAAGTGATAAAAGCACCGTTCATAACCTACATATGACTTTCTATCGTTTGAGAAACCTGCTTGATATAATTGACCCGTCGCGCGAGCTAATTCAGTTGACTAAGGCAGGCGCTTTAATGATAGCACCAGGCATTTGTGACTATACTGATTTCATGTGTTTTGCACGAGAGAATTCCATTATCACCGATGACAACATGATGCAGGCAGAGCACGTACTCAGCCTATATCGAGGAATGTATTTAGAAAAAGAGGATTATGAATGGTCAAATGAAATCACAAGTGAGGCAGAGGTTGAATATGAACGCATTGCACTGGGACTTAATAGCGTATATATTGCCGCAGGCCGCTTTGAAGATGCAGTACACATTCTGAAAGCTTTGCTGTTGCATAACTCACTGTGTGAAGAGGCTCATGCTTTTTTGCTCGATATGACATTAGAAACAGGTGATCATGATGCCTTTTTGCAGCACTATGAGCGATATGCCCACATTCTTAAAAAGGAATTGGACTTAAAGCCAGCTTCGTATTACCAAAAGCAGTACGATAAGATTAAAAGATTAAAAGGTAACGTTCATAAAGACTTAATTGGTTCTTAGAAGATGCCTTAATTTAAATAATTAAAAAAGCTATTATTAACTTAAATAAACTATCATCATATATTTATGTCAAAAATAAAATTCGCAATAGTACAAGTAGAGGTGAACGTGAAGGGAAGAAAAATTCTAAAAGGTGAAAAGATCTACAAGTTTAATCAGATGATTCGATACCCTTTGTCGATTCCACCTACAGCTATGGCTTGGGAAAGATTTACTCGGATCGTTTTACCCGTGCTGATAGCACTCCTTGTAGTTGCTATGCTTTTCATTCCCGTAAGAATTGCTGGTAGCCAAGTGCCCCAAGCACAAAACGGCGTGCTTAATCTGGCGGACTGGAACGGGAAGCAGGCGTTTGCTGTGAGCGGTCAGTGGGAGTTTTATTGGGACTGTTTGCTGAGCGATGAACAAATTAAGGATAACATTCGAACTCCTATTCTTGTCAACGCTCCCGACAAATGGAGTCATTATGAAATAGACGGCGTAAGCCTACCCGTAAAAGGTAAGGCGACCTATCGCATACATGTAACAGGTGTGCAGGCAGGCCAGGTCTACGGTGTGCGTATTAAAGATATGAGAAATGTTTATCGGTTTTATTCTGAAGGTATTCTTGTCGCTCAAAACGGAAACTTTGGTGACAATTTGTCTGCCCCAGCCTCTGCTTACCGTTCACAGCTTGCTGCCTTTACCCCTGATGTAGGCAGTTTCGATTTGGTAATGCAAGTTAGCAATATTTTTTATGGAACTGGTGGCATGATTGAGCCAGTTATGTTTGGAACCTATGCTCAGGTAGCGGCCTTTGACCGCCAACCCTCTAATGTGATTACCTATGCCATGGCGGTGCAGACTGTCTCCTGCTTGTTTTTTTTCATCTTCTTTCTTGCACAAGGCAGTGAAAAAGAAGCTTTGGTATTGTCCATTCTTGCTGCAGTCATTTTGTTGCGTCTAATGATCATAGGCGATGCACTGTTCATCATGTTTCCCAACATCTCAGTTGCGTGGCTGGGTCGGCTCTTTCTTTTATGCACACCCTGGGCAGAGTTTTTGCTGTTGTATTTTCTTTATCTTACATATGACAATTTGGTCCCAAAATGCCAGGTTGTCCTCTTGTTTACCTATTCATTGGCAGCATCGCTTTTTATCCTTTTCTTTACATCAGATATCAAAACTATTATTCATCAGACAATGAATTATATTCTCCTTATGGCGATGACTCTTGTAACAGTGCATCTGGTGAGGGCAGCGAGGCAGGGCAGACAGGGTGCACCACTATTGTTGTTTGCCATGACGATTACCACGCTACTTATCAGTTATGGACTATTTTTGCCAGACAGGTCAACGGGATATTATTTACTGGATACATCGGCCTTTCAATATATGATCTTCGTGTTTGCACAAATGGCAGTTGTTGCTATGCGTTATCGACGGGTACATGAGTTAGAGATAGCACATTTAAAAGTGCAGATACGTCCGCATTTTATTCACAACGCACTTACTTCAATTATATCAATCTCTCGCAATGACCCTGACCGTTCGCGAGAGCTACTGGTGAATTTTAGCAGCTATTTGCGAGGATTTTATGATTATGAACGGGATGAACTGATTTCCTTCTCACAGGAGTTGGAGCTTGTATATGCCTACACCGCACTGGAACAAGCCCGCTTTGGGGAAAAGCTTAAAGTAGAGTATGTCATTGAGGTAGAGGACTTTCTACTTCCGTCACTGTTACTACAGCCGTTAGTGGAAAACGCCTTTGTCCACGGTTTGCGCGAAAAGGATAATGGCGGCACAGTTATCATTTATGCCCATCAGGTAAAAAACTCTAGGGTACGCATAGGCGTTCGCGACGATGGCATAGGTTTTTCAGAAAAAAACTCACAATCACGCAGGGGAGTAGGTATAGAAAATATCAATCGCCGTCTTTCTCAGCTTTATCACACTTCCCTTGTTTTCATCGTACCCCAAGGTGGAGGATGCGATGTTTATTTTGAAATTCCTTTCAATGAGGTGACAAATAATGAAAGCGTGAATTATTGATGACGAACGACCCTTATAATGCTTATGTTAATGGCTAACATTCCGTAATTAATCTCAGCCTCTTCAACCTTGCTTCTAAAGGCACATTTTTCTTTTAATATGTTGCAATTGTATTATAATGCGCAATAAACTAAGATGTTCTGGTATAGAATTATGTTTGCGAACCTATATCGGAATTATTGCGCACTTCGGTAATCCTACGTTATAGGAAATCATACGCAAAAGGGAACTACTGTTGGGAGGATATGGCTATGAAAAAGGAAACAAAATTTATGTGGATTCTAATTGTTTTGTTGTTTTTAATAGTAGTGGGGTATATGCGTTATTACCCTATAAAGAATGATACAATTGAATTGCGACATATCATCGAAGATAAGTTTGGAGTAAATACAGAAAGATTCACAAGCATTGGATTAAACAACAAAGATTTCTATTATTTTGTAGTGGCAGGAGATAATATTGCTGTCGTAAGAATGAAAATGGGTGTGTTTAATAGATTTCGATATCAGGGTATGTCTTATACTGGTGCAAATTTTGTAAACGGAGTTGTAGAGAGCAAGGGAAATAAGTATCTTCTGGTAGGTGGTAAAAATCCAAATCACGAAATTGAAAAAATATCATTTACCCTCGATAGCATTCCATACGAAATAGACCTTGTAAATCCTGGTGATACATTTTTTGAATATATTCAAATTGATAATAAAACTTTTGATGACCATATCTTTTTAGACAACACAATCTTATATAACGGTAAGGGAGAAGATATTACTACTACCATTGACACAAGTAGTGGTGGAGTATAAGCAACAATTAATTTAGGATTGACAGTGATATTATGAGCATAAATTACATCTGTAGCTATTACTCATAATTTATATTAAGCGTCACTATAAGGAGGTTAAACTAATGAGAAAAGGGTTTGTAGCTATTATATTAATTGTAATTTTGCAATATACTTGGAGTTAATCGAGCATTTGGTAAAGAACATTGTGAATGGTTCAAGTATGGAACATGGATTGTTGTTGGGATACTTATTGTTATACCTTTCTTTAGGTGGTTGCTATTTTGAATGTAAAATATTTTTCAAAAATTATGTTGCATCGGTAGATAATTGAGACACAAAGGCTACTCGTTTTATATATATGGTATATCGAGGGTATATTTTTGGACAAATTTAGATAAAACTTTAATGCAGTGATTATATTTTACTTTTCTTTTCCTAATAAACCATAAAAGAATAACCTTAATATTCCCCTTTTATATTCAAGGCTGGTTTTAAGATAATCAGACTGCTCAATAATAGAAACCGAGGAAAGAAGATATGCCAAAATCGCATCAGTTGGAATGCTTTTGTCAATAGCTCCTTCCTGTTTACCCAATTCAATGAATTTAGTATATACCGAGATTGCTTTTGAGTTTGCAGCCTCCTTATATACCTGTTGCAAGGCCTTATCCTCCCAAGCATA
>JAQVXR010000219.1 GCA_028709045.1 Desulfitobacteriaceae bacterium
TTCTCGGTGGTATCAAAGGAATTAAAGGAAATATCATGGGGGCTTTACTGGGAACAATTACACCATTTTGCAGCTGTTCCAGCATCCCGATCTTCATCGGTTTTACATCTGCAGGGTTACCTATCGGCGTAACATTTTCTTTCCTAATCTCTTCACCGTTGGTGGACATAGCCTCTCTTTTAATTTTAATGTCCTTTTTTGGTGTAAAAATTGCCATAGCATATGTAGTTGTTGGTTTGATTCTCGCCGTTATCGGGGGAACCATTATTGATAAGATGAATATGCAGAAATACGTAGAAGGATATGTCTGGGAGGCTGGGCATATCGATGGGGAACCTGAACAATTGACTCGAAAAGAGAGGGTGGATTACTCAAAGTGTCAAGTAAAGGATATAGTGAAAAGAGTATGGTTATATATCTTAATCGGAGTAGGTATCGGCTCGCTCATCCATAATTGGATTCCTCAAACTGTTGTGGAGACGTTAATCGGAGATAATAATCCTTTTGCTGTTATCTTGGCCACCTTGGTAGGAGTACCTATGTACGGCGATATTTTTGGTACCATTCCGATAGCCGAGGCTTTGTTTGGTAAAAGTGTTCCTATCGGCACGGTATTATCATTTATGATGGCTGTTACGGCACTTTCTTTGCCTTCTTTAATTATGTTAAGTAAAGTGGTAAAGCCAAAGTTGTTAGGGGTTTTTATTGGGATTGTCACCTTGGGAATTATTATTATTGGATATTTGTTTAATGCCGGATCGTACTTTTTTATTTAGAAAATAAATTTTATGATGGGAGTGTGTTTCATGACAACTAACAACTGCTGTTGCCCGGGTTCAAATTGCTGTGGACCGCCGAAAAAGAAGGTTATTACTATTGATTTTTTGTATCTTGATTTAAATGTTTGCGTTCCGTGTCAAGGAACTGATTCCAGTCTGGATGAAGCAATACAGGAAGTATCAAAAATACTTCAAGCAACCGGTGTGGAGGTAATAATAAACAAAATTCATGTCACTACTGAAAAACAGGCTGAAGAATTAAAACTTTTGAGTTCTCCTACTATCCGGATTAATGGGCAGGATATCCAGTTGGAGCTAAAAGAGAGTTTCTGTCCGTCATGTGGGGATCTGTGTGGCGATAACATTGATTGCCGTGTATGGGTATATCGGGGGAAAGAGTACGCCGTGCCACCTAAAGCATTGATTATTGAAGCAATTTTGAATGAGGTATATGGTGGAAAAGAGACCCAGCAGGATAACAAGCCTTATGCGATGCCTGACAATTTAAAAAAGTTTTTTGCAAAAATGTCTTCTAAATAAATTTAATCGATTAAACCGAAGAATAATTAATTATGCCTTTGTTAACAAACAATAAAAAAGAAGGTGAGTTTGATGGAAATTAAAGTTCTTGGAATGGGTTGTGCGAAATGTAATTCATTAGAAAAAACAGTACGTGAAGTAATTAATGAATTGGCGATCGAAGCAACCGTTGAAAAGGTTATCGATATTAAAGAAATTGCTAAAGCAGGGGTTATGGTGCCGCCCGGATTAATGATAAACGGAAAGATTAAGCTCTCGGGAAAGGTGCCAACGAAAGCAGAGTTGACTAACATTATTACAACGGTTTTAGCGGAATCATAAAGAAAGAAGATAGATAGATAGATAGCATTCAAAAGAAAAAAGAAGTATTGAAACTTCGCTAAGCGAAATGCTTTCCTTTCAGGGAATGTGTGTTTGTGAACTAAGCGAAGTTTTAGACATGCTTCAACCCAGGGTTTCCCAGCACTTAAAGATTCTAAAAGGCGCCGAACTGTGGTCAAAAACAAAGAAGGATATTTTGTTTATTATACATTTTCTTTTCTAGCTAAACGTCTTTGGAAAAATAGGAAAATAGGCAGTGGAATTATTATCCAACCAAGACTTTTAATCAAACTGTTTTTTGCCCTTATTATTTGTCTCTCTTTTTCTGCAGATACCATATCATTATATCTTGCCAGTAATTCTTCTTCCGACAGTTTTGTTTCTTCATTATCTTCCGGATTAGGTTTTATTTCTCCCCCGTACTGTCTGTACTCAGCAAAGGACTGATAATAAGGCGCAGGGCTGATAATATCTGCTGCAGCCATGAAAGTTGCGATACTTCCACCTATCGTCATCATTAATGTTGCAAAAAGAACTAAATATACATAAACACTTTTTAACATATCTTCATCTCCTCTTAAGCTATCAACTTTACTTCCTGCAATAATTAATAATACTATAGCAACCACCGCTATCGGTATCAGAATCATCATAACCATTTGTTATTCCTCCATTATCAAATTTTCCTTTATAGAATTAGACGTTATATAATTTTATAAGTTCCTATGATAAATATATATTCATCTTTTTTTTCAGGCTATCTTTTTTATTCATCTCGGTTTTGAGGAATGATGATAATATTAATCGAGTAAATATACCCTGTATGTGGTGGCCTATATTAAAAACTGTTACGCAAAATCCGACGAAGTTCTTGTTGTACGAAACAGTTGAGTGCCTCAAGAATTATTTTCTATGTTATAATTGCCTTACTATTAATACATAGGAGGCAGTATAATTGCACGAAAACAGACATTTATCAATAGCAATAGTTTTTATTCTAATTCTTAATGTAGTCATGCTTTCCAGAATGGGAGAAATAAATTATCAGATACGATCCTTAAGTCAAGATTATCGACAACTCCAATCAGATCTTGATTCCATTTCTGGGAACGTGGCACAGTTTACCAGGGAACAAAGCTGGATTACTCCGGTTCATGTCAACGAGGAAAAATCAAAAGCAGGAGATAGTCAGGGTTTGGCAGTTTTAAACTGGCAGATTAAAGATCTCCCGGAAGGTGCTGAAGTGAACTTTCACTACTGCCCACCAGACTCAGCAGAATTTAAATCTATTGCTGCGGTAAGCAAAGGCGCAGGTTTTTTTGAAGTTAACGTACCTGTAGAAATAGAAATTGAACCTTTCTGGGATATCATTGTAAGTAAGAAAACCAAGGGCTTAGGAACAGTCACATCCGAACATTCAGTTATTCCGGAACAGAAAGTGCCGGCAATTGGTTATTATGTGAGCTTGAAGACAGATGACGGCTTAAAGAGCAGCGAGGTGTCCTATTTTGATATTGCCTATTTAGCACATACAAAATACGAGCCCATTCGAGGACACGTAGACATAGATGATAAGCAGTTCCATATTTCAATATTTGAAAACTATCCCGGAGGCAATAATTACCAGTCGGTATCGTTAAGGATTTATGACGGTAATAATACTGTAGTTGAAAAGGATCTGGAGATACAAGATGCTGATAATGGCGACAAACAATATTTTCTGTCATACGATGCAGGTTCCGAAAATATTTCCCATCTGGTAATAAAAATAAAATACGAAAATGGGAAAACTTTTGAAAAGAGGGTCTTTTGAGCCCTGTCCCACAATTGACATCCAGCGAATGGACAGCTATAATTTTATTGAGCATCAAGAATTTTGAGAAAGGGCAAGGTATCTGCAGGAAATGAGAAACTAATTCACTCAACAATATTTTAAAATGAAGATTTGCATAAAGCTGTGTTCATGGAGGTTATCATGGCCTGTTTTATGTCATGCATTTTATTAAACGTGAGTGGATAGTGTTCTATTAACTGCTGATAGTTTGTTAAATAATATTACAGCCCTGGGATTTGATGCAGGTCTTGACGTGTACTAATAGAAATTTCATTGTACACCGTTGGGATATTGTACAAATGGGGTTGAAGATTTGACGCTATCCTCTCCGGTTTAAAAGGAGGGGTTTTTATTTTATTACTGGAATGTAGCAATATAAAAAAGTATTTTAGCGATCGCTTAATCTTTGATATCGAAAATTTGCGGGTTTATTCTACAGACAGAATCGGGATCATCGGTGTCAACGGGGCTGGTAAAACGA
>JAQVXR010000220.1 GCA_028709045.1 Desulfitobacteriaceae bacterium
TGATTATGCTTTCTTTATTGCTCGTCTCTATCTAACTCACCACCTTCAAAAACCGCTGTTTCTTTTTTTATTGAAGGTTTAATTTCATTCCGCTGCACTTAGCAGCTAAAATCTGCTTAATAATGTCCACCAACAGTGCTCCTGCTTCAGCCGGCGGGGTACCGCCCTTGTGAATATTGGAAATCATCGTTCGGTCGGCTTCTACCGTGTTTTCCGTTGGCTTATAAATCATATACGCGCTCATGCTGTTTGCCGTGACAAGACCGGGCCGCTCACCGATCAGAGAAATTACCACCTCTGCCTCAAGCAACATGCCAACTTCATCCTGAACTCCGACTCGGCCGTTCTTAATAAAGAGGGGCGTTCCTGCCTTAATTCCGGCACTATTGAGTCCCTGCATCAAAGCGGGCAATATATCAGGAATATTTGCTTCTATTGCCGAGGAGCTAAGGCCGTCTACAACAAGAATCTGAACTTGAGGGTTCTTCTGGCATTTTTCTAAAACCAGTTTTTTCCCTTCTTCCGAAAGTTCTCTGCCCAAATCGGGCCGTTTCAAAAACTCATCTTTATCCTTTGCGGCTGTTTGAACAGCTAAAAGGCCCATTTTTTCTAAAAGCTCCTCTGATACATCAAGAAACACAGCATCCATCGCTTGAGCATGATCGGCTAAAAACTTCAAAAAGGAATCGGTTTTCGGCCGTGCTCCGGCCCGGTACAACCCAATTCTGGCAGGAGTTGACTCCTTCATGGCCATGACCGCATCATAGTTTACGGGATCCGGAACCCAGCATCCGCTGATATCCGGTACGCAAATAGGTTCCTCCCCCTTGCCGGAAACCGTAACCTGACAGTCACCGCTTTCGGTTTTAACCTTTTCAGGCGTCTGCTTGGCTTCTCCACCGCCCAGCATGCCTCTTTTTGCCAATTCCTTCATCACATTTTCAATAATTAATTTTTCCATTTGATTATCTGCTGCCATTTCTCTCACCTCCTGATTATCTATCAAAAGCAGACAGGTCTCCGGCTAATTTAGTCAGCTTACCATTCTCCATAAAGCCCATCTTTTCCAACCATTTTTCAAACTCCGGCAGCGGCCTTAAGCCCAAGATCTCCCGGACACTGGCGTCATCGTGGTAACTGGTATCCTGGTAACTGAGCATAATATCGTCGCCGCCCGGAACTCCCATAAAGTAGTTTGATCCGGCCATCGCGCAGAGCATGGTGCCGACTTCCTGATCATTTTGATCTGCTTTCATATGATTGGTGTAGCAGGGGGCAATACCCATAGGCAGACCATGTAGTTTACCCATAAACAGGTCTTCCAGATCGGCCCTAATAACTTCCCGGCCGTCGTAAATGGTTTCCGGACCAATAAACCCGGATACATTGTTCACCATAAAAGGTTTATACTCCCGGCCAAAACCATAAGTCCGGGCTTCCAGTGTCATTTCGTCCACTCCATGGTGGCATTCCAAGGAAATTTCCGAGCCTTGACCTGTTTCAAAATACATAAGGTTAGGCCCGGTACCGGTACCTTTATGCATCGCCATGTCATATGCTTCATAGATGAGGGCTGCGGAAATTCCAAATGCCTCATTTGCTGACTGACTTCCTGCAATACTTTGGAAGAAAAGATCTTCCGGCGCACCCTTCTCCACAGCTTTCATCTGGGTCGTCACGTGAGCCAGAATACAAACCTGGGTCGGAATTTCCCATTTATCCATAAAAGATTTAATAGCTTCCAATTGTCTCTTTACTGTTTCGGCATTATCTTCCACCGGGTTAATCCCGATAACAGCATCACCGGCCCCAAATGTCAGACCCTCTTTCATGGAAGCCATGATTCCTTCAATACTATCCGTCGGATGGTTAGGCTGGTTACGGAATGCCAGAGTACCGGGAACGCCTATAGTGGTATTGCAATGTGCTTCGTTCCTGATTTTCTTAGAAGCATACACCAGGTCCAGATTAGACATCAATTTGGCCACTCCGGCAATCATTTCACTGGTTAATCCACGGCCAAGCTGCTTGATATCTTCATTTGTAGTATCGCTGTCTAAGATATAATCTCTAAGCTCACCAACGGTAAAGCTTTTAAATTTGTTGTAGATAGTCATATTCAAACCATCATAAATAACTCGTGTGACCTCATCGGTCTCGTAAGGAATCACCGGGTTATTATAGATGTCTTCCAATGTCAAGCGGCTTAGAACCAGTTTCGCCGCCACCCTTTCTGATGAGGACTCCGCACCGATTCCAGCAAGCATGTCGCCAGATTTTTCTTCATTTGCTTTTGCCAACACTTCTTTAACAGTCTTGAAGGAAAAAAACTTGTTATATACCTTTGCTGTCAGATTCAAATAAAGTACCTCCTCTCGAAGAACTAAGCCCAATTTATTACTTCTTTTAACTCATCCAATCCTTCACTCGTAATCGCTGATACACTTGTTACAGGCCCGCTCAACCCTAAGCTTTTTAAAAACCGGCTCGCTCTTTCCACATTGGATGTTGGGTGATCGATCTTAGTCACCACGCCAATGGTACGCTTGGAAAATGCCCCGGCAAACCCTGGAGGAAAAACCGATTTCTCCCTGGTCGCATCCTGAATAAAAATAATCACTTCTGCTTCCAATGAGGTGGCAAACAACGCCCGATAAAAAAAAGGATTTTCAATGAATTCCCCCGGTGTGTCTATTGAATTAGCAGTGTACTCCATAGCTTGAGTCTTAGTAACCGAACCGCTATTTCCGTGAAGAGCCCTGACCAAAGTTGTCTTTCCGCTTCCCACAGCTCCTACAAGCATTACCCTTGATTTATTCATGACCTGGTCATCCTCGCCGGCGCAAAGCTCAATTCCGACTCCAACACTTGGTTTACCACTTTTAATGCAGTTTCTACACTAGCAACATCACCGGTAATAACCACGGCCCCGGTAAAACGATCCAAAAAACCGATTTCTACCTCCGCCGCTTTAGTGGCCACATCTGCAGCAATAATTGCTGTTTCCCCCGGCGTTAAGGTAAGAATCCCAATGGCTCCTTGTTCCGGCAACCCCAGTTTTTCAAAAAGCATTTTAACAGGACTGGCAATCACATGAGCCAGAGTTACCTGTTTCCCTGGAACGTATTCTTGAATCAGCCGCTGTTTCATGTTTGAGCTTCCATCCACAAATTATCAACTCCTACTCGCCTTTCCCATTGTCGCCCTCAAGCTCTGCATCGGGCACTCGAAAGGGCTCATTAACCACCCCCTAATAAAAATCTTCTTCTAACGAAAAATTTCGTTTCATTATCAGGTTCGGTAAATTTTTTAATGTTCAATAGTGCCGTCATAATAACCTGGGAAACCACTATTATATCCTTGCAAAAATCATGCCATTGTCAGCGCAACCTGTAATGCTTACACGTCATAGTTCACATAATTAGACTGTTCTTTGTCCAAGTCATTTCTGACTTTTTTTAAGTCATGCCACACTTAAAATGTGGCACTCAAACAAAAAATGCATCATTCCTTAATGTAATCCTGCAAAGCAAACCCCTGCCACCGGCCTGTTAAATTATGCTCTTGTTTCTTGCTGTATACTAGGCTATACTTCCCCCGTATCAATAATATTAAAATTTGTGGCAGCAATTCCGGTCTGTACCAATGTGCTGAATTCATGCTCCCTTTATGAAAATGCAATAAATATAAAGTTGCTTTAAAGAGCTAATTTTAGTGATGGTCGAACAAAAAAATAAAAAAACATGGTCGGTTACAATAAACGGGCCATGTTTTACTTTTTAATAAAGCAACTTACAGTAAATTGTTGACTTTATAATGGGTAATGACTATATACATTGCTATCGTACTGTTGAAATCACAAAGGTCAAGTCCTATTATATCTCTGAATTTGGCAAAGCGGTACGTCAATGTGTTTTTGTGTATATTCAAACTCTTTGCTGTCTGAGTAAA
>JAQVXR010000221.1 GCA_028709045.1 Desulfitobacteriaceae bacterium
ATAGTCAAATTTTAAGAAAGAAAGGGGAGAATCTAATGTCTGAGATTTATGACATTATTGCCATTGGTGGAGGACCGGGTGGATTAGCGGCAGGTATCTATGGTTCCCGGTCACGATTAAAAACAGTAATTTTACAAAAAGGCAGACCAGGTGGTCAGGCGGCTACTACCCAAGAACTCGAAAATTACCCTGGTTTTGCCAGAGGAACAACTGGTCCGGCGTTAATGCAGGCTATGGCTGATCATGCCGAAAGTTTTGGTACGGAAATTCTACGTGAAGAAGTTATTGATGTGGAATTAGATGGGGATATTAAAGTAGTTAAAACTAAGAGTGGTAAAGAATATAAATCAAAAATTGTCATCCTGGCACTGGGGGCTGAACCTAGATCTCTAAATATTAAAGGGGAAAATAAATTCAGAGGTAAGGGTGTATCCTACTGTGCTACTTGTGATGCTGACTTTTTTGAAGAATTAGATGTAGTTGTAGTCGGAAATGGCGATGCTGCCATCGAAGAAGCTATGTATCTTACTAAGTTTGCGGAAACGGTAACTATTATCGTAATCCATGACCAGGGAATCTTAGACTGCAATAAAGTTAGTGCTGAAAAAGCTTTTGCTAATCCTAAAATCCAATGGGTATGGAATTCTGTATTGAATGAAATTAAAGGTGACGGACTAGTTGAAAGTATTGTCATTAAAAATATAAAAACTGGAGAGCTTTCCGAAAGGGAGCTTAACGGAGTGTTTTTCTTCGTAGGAACTATTCCTAAGACTGCAATGGTAGAAGGAAAAGTTGAGCTAAATGAACAGGGTTATATAATCACCAATGAGCAGATGGAAACTTCCCTGCCTGGGGTTTATGCAGTAGGTGACTGCCGAGTTAAATATTTACGTCAAGTTGTAACTGCAGCCAGTGACGGGGCTATTGCTGCCGTGGCGGCGGAGAAATATTTAGCCGAAGAAGAAGGTTTTAAACAAAGGGTCTTAAATGTTCTGGAACCGGTGCTGGTAGTATTTTGGGCTCCCCAAATTGAAGAGAGCATTACCGCAGTATCTGAATTAGAAAGAGTGGTAGATGAAATAGGTGATGCGGTAAAGCTGGTTAAAATTGATACCTACCGGAATCAAAGGGTTGTCAAAAGATATGGTGTGCAGGAAATTCCCACCGTCTTATTTTTCAAAAAAGGTGAACTAGTTTCTAAACTCGCCGGTTCTTTTAGCCCGGCAGAGATTAAGAACCAAATAAAATCCCTATAGAATTTTGGTAAGACTCATTTGAGAGGAGGTGAACAAGTTGATCGAGATAGATAAAAAGAATTTTGATGATGAAGTCTTAAAGGCAGAAGGTTTGGTAATGGTTGACTTTTGGAGTCCCAAATGTGAGCCGTGTAAGGAATTGCTGCCCAGTGTACATGCAATGGCCGATAAGTATGCCGGCCAAGCCAAGTTCTGCAGTTTAGATACAGCAGGTAATAAGAGATTGGCAATTAGTCAGAAGGTATTAGGACTACCTACTATAGCATTCTACAAAAGCGGTGAAAAAGTTGCTGAGCTTAACACTGATTTTACCATTGAGGAAGTAGAGGCTAAGTTAAACGAATTGAAGTAGTGCTAGCAGGCAAGACTCTTCAATCGTCACTAAGTATTAGATAAAAATTTATATAAATAAAGTTTGTCTAATAAAGTTAAATTTATTTTTATTATTGAAAGGAGAATATTCACTATGCTAAAAGGCAAAAAAGTCGCTATTCTGGGCGACCGTGACGGCATTCCAGGCCCGGCCATTGAAGAATGTGTAAAATCTGGCGGCGCTGATGTAGTTTTTTCAACCACAGAATGTTTTGTTTGAACAGCTGCAGGAGCAATGGACCTGGAAAATCAAGCCAGGATTAAGGATTTAACTGACAAATACGGTAAAGAGGACTTAATCGTCGTTTTAGGCGGGGCGGAAGCAGAAGCTTCTGGTCTAGCAGCAGAAACCGTAGCAACAGGTGATCCTACCTTCGCAGGTCCGTTATCCGGAGTCTCGTTGGGACTCAAAGCTTATCATATGTTTGAATTAAAAAATGATGTAGATGCCGATATTTATGAAGCTCAAATTGGCATGATGGAAATGGTTCTTAATGTTGAAGAGATTATAGAGGAAGTTAAGACCTATCGAAAATAACCCCAAAATTTAAATGAAGAGCAAACTGTATTTGACCAATACTAATATTAATTAAAGGGTAATGGTGTCAATACTGTTACCCTTTATGTAATTTGGAGGTGACATTCGATGAACTATCCGGTCGTAAAAGGTGCTGGCTATGCCTTGATTCAAGCTAATGGCATGCTAATTCATCATGGTACCACGCAAACATCGGAACGCAGAAAAAATGCGGAAGAATCAGAGCATTTGCAAAAACTGCCGAAGCACCTGAGAAGTTTCGAAGATGCAGTTAAATACCCTCCTAACCAGGCATATATCGGAAATATTACTCCTGATGACTTAAAAAATATTTCCCGCCCGTGGTATGAAAATCAAATAGATGATGCCAGCCGTGATGGAAAATACGGTGAAATCATGCCGGAAGACGAGTTCTTAGGGCTGATGAAAATTGTTGATATATTTGATTTAGTAGTTTTAGAAGAAAAATTCCAAGCTGGTGTAAAAGCAAAACTGGCTGATCATCCTATCCTGGCGGGGATCAATAAATTTGACAATATGGATAAGAATAGCAGTACTTTTGATGAAATACAGAAAATGGTGGAAGGGCATTTAGCGGTGCCCCTGTATTTTGAAGGAAAACTAGTGGGCGCTGTTAAGAAGGCGCACGAATTTGATGAAGCATTATCAGCTCATGTGATGTTTGAAAATCTGGTCTCTAAAGCGTCGGCTGCTTATGCTTTAAAACTTTTGTTGGCCAAAACGGGTTTAAATACTGAAGAGGTTGATTATATTATCGAGTGTTCCGAAGAAGCTTGCGGGGATATGAACCAACGAGGCGGCGGCAACTTTGCCAAAGCTATTGGCGAGATTTGCGGCTGTATTAATGCTACTGGTTCTGATACCCGAAGCTTTTGTGCCGGTCCGGCTCATGCTTTTGTAGAAGCTGCAGCTCTAGTTCAATCTGGTATTTACAAAAATGTAGTAGTACTAGCTGGTGGTTGTACTGCCAAACTAGGTATGAATTCCAAAGAACATGTTAAAAAAGGTATGCCCGCCTTAGAAGATATGCTGGGAGCATTTGCTATCCACATTGCCGAAAATGATGGTGTGAACCCGGTAATTCGTACTGACGCGGTGGGGCGGCATAGAATTGGTTCAGGAGCTTCTCCCCAGGCGGTAATAACAGCCATTGTTACTGACCCTCTGGATGGTATAGGTTATAAGATTACTGATGTGGGTCGTTATTCACCAGAAATGCAAAATCCAGAAATAACCGAACCTGCTGGTGCCGGTGATGTTCCTCAGGCTAATTATAAAATGATTGCTGCTTTAGCTGTAAAACGAGGAGAAATTGCCAGGGATGATATGGCCAAAGCAGTGGCAAGTTTCGGTATGCCGGGATTTGCACCTACACAGGGACATATTCCTTCCGGGGTGCCGTTTATCGGACATGGGCGTGATATGATTCTGGCCGGTAAAATAGACCGAGCTATGATTATAGGTAAGGGAAGTTTATTCCTGGGAAGATTAACTAATCTTTTTGATGGTGTTTCCTTCCTTATTGAGAAAAACAGCGGAACTGTGGATGCCGGTTTTGATAAAGAAATAGTTCGCCAAATGATTGGCGAAGCCATGAGTGATTTTGCCAAAACTTTCAACGCTCAATAATTTAGAGTGCTGAGAGTTTTGTTTTTTTAAGGGAGGTGAAATAGTGAGCGATAAAATTCGGGAAACTATTGCGGAAGTTTTTGAAGAAATAGCTGATGCCTTAGAAACCGGTTCTTTTGGTAA
>JAQVXR010000222.1 GCA_028709045.1 Desulfitobacteriaceae bacterium
GTCAATAACACCAATTTTTCCGCCTTTAAGGCAGCCGCCAGTTCCCCAGCGACAAAATCAGCATTAATATTGTAGCTTTCCCCGGCACTGCCAACCCCAACAGGAGCAATTACCGGAATATACCCATTCTCGATAATAGTATTAATCAGTTCGGTATTAATAGTTTCAACTTCTCCGACTAGGCCCAAGTCCTGCTTAACCATATTGCCCACTTCATCAGGTACCAAAGTATATTGCTTTTTGGCGATTATCGTCTGTCCATCCTTGCCGGATAAGCCCACCGCTTCTCCCCCAAGCCGGTTGATATGGGCGACAATACCTTTATTAATTTTCCCTACCAGCACCATTTCCACTACTTCCATGGCAGCAGCATCCGTCACACGCAATCCGTTAATAAATTGAGATTTAATATCTAACCGCTTCAACATCTGGGTTATTTCTGGACCTCCGCCATGTACCAGTACCGGGTTCATCCCTACAAGCTTCATGAGGATGACATCATTCATTACCGCTTCCTTTAATTCCTCATTGATCATGGCATTTCCCCCGTACTTTATCACTACAGTCTTGCCATGAAATTTACGAATATACGGCAAAGCTTCAATCAGAATACTCGCCTTCTCCATTGGGGTATGCATAATTACCTCCATTAATATTTCACACAAAAATGATTTCTTATTATCAAATGCGGTTGTACCTGCGCTCTTTTTCCAGTCTTGCTAACGTTCCGCTTCCCAAAAATTAAATGCCTTTTCATAGGAATGACACTTTTCAACAAGCTAGAGTAATCAATTTATTGATTACTTTTAACCTCTCACAAACAAATTAAGAACTCTACCTGTTAAGTCCGATAATCCGCATTTATTTTCACATAATCATAGGTCAAGTCACAACCCCAGGCTACAGCCTCTGCATTTCCGTCATTAAAATCAATGATCACCGTTATATCTTTTTCCTTAAGAATCTTTTTCGCCTTGTCCTCGTCAAACGCCAGCCCCCGGCCCTTGTTGGCCATCTTTTCCATGCCGGCAGCACTCTTCAGCCAGATATCAATCAGGTCGGGATTAAATTGAGCGCCGGAATAACCTGCGGAACAAATAATCCTCCCCCAATTAGCATCTTCACCAAACATCGCTGATTTCACAAGGTTTGAGGAGACAACCGCTTTCGCCGCTTTTTTGGCATCTTCTTTAGTTGAAGCATTCTTTACCTGAACTTCAACCAGCTTGCTTGCTCCTTCACCGTCTTTAGCCATCATTTTTGCCAGCTCGATGCATACATAGTCCAGCGCTTCTTGAAAAAACATCAAATCAGTACTGTTTTCCTCTATCACCTGGTTGGATGCTGCCCCGTTTGCCAGAACGATCATCGAATCATTGGTGCTGGTATCACCGTCAACGGTAATCATATTAAATGACTTATCAGCCGCAGCCTTCACCGCTTTCTGCAGTACCTTTTGGTCAATAGCGGCGTCAGTAGTTATAAAGGCGAGCATGGTAGCCATATTGGGGTGGATCATGCCGGAGCCTTTAGCCATCCCGCCGATGGTCACCTGGGTTTCACCAAGGCAAACTTGCACAGCCACTTCTTTGGACTTTAAGTCGGTGGTCATAATCGCTCTTGCCGCATCATGGTCGCCTTGGCAAGAGAGACCTTTCACTGCTTTTTTTATTCCGGTATGGATATTTTCCCTGGGCATCTGAACTCCGATTACCCCGGTAGAGGCTACAACCACATGATCCTTATTAATATGTAGTAATCCTGCTGCCCAGTCAGCCATCAGGCGGGCAGTTTCACTGCCTTCTTCCCCGGTACAGGCATTAGCGTTACCACTGTTTACCACCACAGCTTGGGCTTTTCCTCCGGCAACCACCTGTTGGGATAATAGCACCGGTGCCGACTTAACCAAGTTTTGGGTAAATACCCCTCCCACTGTGGCAACCGTCTCAGAATAGATTACGGCCACATCAGGTTTTGTTGTATTGCCGACTTTAATTTCGGCATTAACTCCGGCAGCCTTAAACCCTAAAGGTGCGGTAACGCCACCAGGTACACATGTCATCTTCATCATATTTCACCCAATCTTTTAATTGTAGATTTATCTTATTTCCGTTCCTGCGATTTATGGGTACAGAGGGGGAACTTCCAGTCCGGTTTTCTCCGGCAAGCCAAAAATAATATTCATATTTTGCACCGCCTGACCGGCAGCCCCTTTTACCAAGTTATCTATCACTGTGGTAACCACCACCCTGTTGGTTCTAGGGTCGGCGGCAACGCCAATATCACATAGATTTGTCCCTAATACCCACTTGGTCTGAGGCCATACACCTTCAGGATGCACCCTGATAAAAGCTTCCCGAGCATAAATCTCCCGGTAATATTGGTTTAAATTTAAGCTTTTTGCTTTATCGCTGAGAGTAGCATAGGCCGTTGTCAAAATTCCCCGAATCATCGGTGTGAGATGAGGTGTAAAAGAAACGTAGACACTCTCGCCGGCAAAAATACTTAATTCCTGCTCAATTTCCGGTGTATGCCGATGCCTTCCTACATTATAAGCTTTTATTCCTTCAGCTGCTTCCGTATATAAACTGCCTATCGCCGGCGTTCGGCCCGCGCCGGATACTCCCGACTTAGAGTCAATAATAATACTTTGTGGATCAATTAACTTTTCTTTGACCAAGGGATATAAGGCCAGCAAAGCACTGGTGGGATAGCATCCGGGATTACCAACTACCACCGCATCCCTTATTCTTTCCCGGTTTATTTCCGGAAGACCGTAAACAGCGGTTTCCGACAAAGCTGGTGCCCCATGTTTTACTTTATACCATTGTTCATATACCAAAGCATTGCGGAAACGAAAATCCGCTCCTAGGTCAATGACCTTTTTCCCCGCCTTGACAACTGCTTCTCCAGTGGATACGGCATGACCATGAGGAAGAGCAACAAACACTACATCAGAACTCTCGGCAATTTTTTCTGTCTCTTGTTCTACCAATACATTATTGACAAAGCCTTTTAAATGGGGATACACATCATCTATCTGCTGTCCAATATAAGATTGTGATGTTAAATAAACTAATTCTACCTCAGGATGCAGGGCTAAGAGACGAACCACCTCTGCCCCGGCATACCCGGTAGCTCCAATTACACTCGCTTTAATCATTCTCACCCTCCTACGGCTAAACGTCTCTTAATAATTATACGCATTTATGTATAAAATTGCATTAGTTTCTCTTAAAGATACACCTTTTCTCTCGGAATGTAAAGAGTAAAATTTACTGTAATAGGTAAAAATATAGTCGGTAACTTTTTTAAGGAGCTGAAAAAAATGAGCACCTGGTTTATGATTTTATTCATCATTCTTTTTTTGGTAAGCAGTGCTTTTATTCTCTTTTTTAACCCGGTCGTCGCAAAAAAGCCCTTAATAAAAATGGCCTTTCGTCGTAAGAACGAAGAAAGGCCGGAAAAATCTGAAGGAGAAAAAAACGATGCATGATTTAATCTGTGATTGTCCCTATCGCTATGGGAATGGAGAATGCTCCCTGGAACTGTTCCCCACCGGGGAACACCGGCATTATCCAGTTCATTGCCCAAAGTTTCAGCAGTTCCGTTCTTCAAAAAACCTTCAAATAATGCCTTGGGGTTAAACTTTTATTCTTCGCCCTTCCGATAATAATACAAGTAATATGGCACTTGCCGGCCTTGATGTTCTTCCCAGACCGTTTCCAAGGTACACCGGGAAAAAATACTTTCTCCTTCCCGAATCAGATTTTGGTCAGGGTTACAGGACCATACACCAAAAACCCCACCGGGCTTCAAGATATCATTGATTCTTTGAAAAAAGCTTTTCCGGTACACCCGGTGGTTGCTTTCCTTGGCCAGCATCATGGGACCGTTATCTATATCCATGCAAATAATATGATATTTATGAGAAG
>JAQVXR010000035.1 GCA_028709045.1 Desulfitobacteriaceae bacterium
GATATTTTAAAAAAGAGCAACAAAAACATGAATAAGCTAATCAAAAGTCAACTCCAACAATGGTTCGCAGGCTTACCCAACTACATCAAGGCTTACTTGCCTATTTCAGTCTGCGAAAGTTGAGTAATTTATAAAAGGAGTGAGATTAAATGAATTTTTTATCACCAGCTGAAGTAGCTGTGGCTGCGGCAAATGCCGGTAAAGGTAAGTCTACTATGGGTATTGTAAAGCTGTTTCTTCTTGGTATCCTAGCAGGTGTGTACATTGGATTTGGGGCAAATTTGGCCACAACAGTGGGAGCCGGTTGGACAGCAGAATGGGCTAATAGCGGTCTCAATAAGTTTGCCTTCGGGGCAGTTTTCTCTGTTGGACTGATGATGGTTGTTATTGGTGGATCAGAACTCTTTACCGGTAACAACATGTTTTTAACCATCTCGGCGTTAAACGGTCAAGCAACTTGGGGCGGCTTGCTCTACAACTGGGTTGTTGTATGGATTGCCAACTTTGTTGGTTCTATACTGCTTGTTGGTATCGTTTTTGCCGGTGCTTATTATTGCAATGCCGACGGATCTTTAAGTGCCATTGGTGTGAAAGCAGTGGCCATTGCCAAAGGTAAGTTGGGCCTAACCTGGAGCCAGGCATTTTTCCGGGCTATCGGCTGTAACTGGTTGGTTTGTATGGCTGTTTGGCTTGCTCTTGCTTCCAAAGATGTCGTGGGTAAAATCTTAGCCATATTCTTCCCGATCATGGCTTTTGTTACCAGCGGATTTGAGCACAGTGTTGCTAATATGTACTTTATCCCTATGGGCATTCAAATTGCAAGTGCCAATCCCGATGCAGTTGTTGCTGCTGAGTCTTTGGGTATGGCTTCACCGGAAGCAGTTACCGCTCTTTTCAATTATGGGAATTGTTTCGTAAGCAACTTAATTCCTGTAACCTTGGGTAACATTGTTGGCGGTGGTCTCTTTGTAGCAGCTTTCTATTGGTTTGCGTTCCTGAAGAAGGATGGATCCAGTGCCAGTGCTTCCAAGAGCGCGAAAGCATAATTTGTTTAAACCAAAATAAAATACTCCGCTCCTCATTTCCGAGGATAATCTTTTTGGTACCTCGAATTGCAAAACCCTGCGGCCGAAAACCGTAGGGTTTTATTTATGTGTTTATCCTCCCATTTGGGATCCCAATATTAAAATGGGGAATAAAAAGTTATTTATTACTATGATTTAGAGAAGGATTTTAAATACTTGCCGTCGAATAAAAACCAAAAATTACCAAATATTTAAATGATAGTTTGTGAAATAAAACACATTTGATTCTTCGAGTTATACCTTCCTAAGGGGAATACCTATGGTGGATAACCGGCGGGTTTGGAAAGAAATTTCCAGGCCTCCCAAGTTGGAAAGAAGAAGCAAACACGCGGTAAGCTTTTTACACCACTGCCATAGGAACCTGTACATGATATGTACAGGATTTTATTTACAATGTAACTGGAAGATTTTACCACACATATTGAAAGGAGGTGAAAAAGGTTGGCTGAATTTAAAGAAATCATTATGCCGTTTAAAAATACTCCCGGGGGGATAATTCAGGCGTTTCATGCAGTGCAGAAAAAAATAAACTATTTGCCTGAAAATGCAATTATTGACGCTGCTGAGGTTTTTGGTATACCGGTTAAAGAAGCTTACGGAGTGGCAACTTTCTATTCATATTTTTCGATCAAACCTCGTGGAAAATATATTATCAGGATTTGCGAAAGCGCACCCTGCCATGTGGCGGGAGCGGCAGAAATAATTGCATCTTTGGAACGGGAACTAGGAATCAAGATCGGAGAAACCACCGGTGATGGTAAGTTTACTATGGAACTGACAGAGTGTGTTGGCCAGTGCCAAGCTACACCGGTAATTACCATTAACGGTAAACCATATGCCGGCGTCACTCCACAGCAGGTAGCGGAGATCCTAGCTGAATACGAGTAATATTGTTAACTATATTTAAAAAAGATTACAGTAGGTAATTGGGAAAATTCTTTAAAAGAGTTTAGGAGATGAAAGGAGGAAAGCCCCAAAATGGCCGAAGAATTAAGATTAGTGCTTAAAAATTTTGGCAAAATTAATCCGTTAAAGGTCGAAGATTACTTAAGTGCCGGTGGGTATAAAAGCCTGGAAAAGGCACGCAGCATGAACCCGCTAGAAGTCGTCGAAGTAATGAAAAAATCAGGGCTAAGAGGCAGGGGAGGCGCCGGTTTCAATACTGGGCAGAAATGGTTTTTTGCCCACAACATTCAGGCGGACGAGAAGTTTGTTGTCTGTAATGCTGATGAAGGGGAGCCGGGGACCTATAAGGATCGAATTATTATGGAAAACGATCCTCATATCGTTCTAGAAGGTATGGCTATTTGCGGTCATGCTATCGGTGCTACTCAAGGGTACATTTACTGCCGGGGTGAATACCCTGGGGTGGTAGATACACTTAATACTGCAATTGCTCAGGCTAAAGAAAAAGGCCTGTTGGGTGATTTCAACATCGAAGTGCGGATGGGAGCTGGCGCTTATGTATGCGGTGAAGAAACCGCTTTAATTGAATCTATAGAAGGAAATCGCGGCGAGCCCAGGTTCCGGCCTCCTTACCCGCCGGTTGCGGGATTGTGGCAGAAGCCAACCATTGTTAACAACGTAGAGACCTTTGCCAATGTTGCTCAGATAATTGAAAAGGGTGCTGAGTGGTTTGCCGGAATCGGAGCGAAAAGCTTTCCGGGGACAAAGGTGCTGACTCTGACAGGTGACATTAACAAAAAGATTTTCATTGAGGTTCCTACCGATACAACCATTAAAGAAGTGGTTTTTGGTTTTGGCGGAGGTATTCCGGATGGGAAAAAATTTAAAGCTGTCCAAATCGGTGGGACATCCGGTGGGTTTATTCCGGAGGAATTTATCGAAACTACGATAGATTTTGACTCGATGAGAAAAATAGAGGCTACCCTTGGTTCCGGTGCCGTTTTTGTTATTGATGAAACACGGGACATTGTTGATGTGGTGACTCGTATTGCTAAATTCTTTGAACATGAATCCTGCGGCAAGTGCGCACCGTGCCGTGAAGGTACCATGCGAGTACACCTCTTAATGGATCGAATCAATGATGGCAAAGGCTCCCAGGCTGATGTTGCTCTCCTGAAAAAATTGAGTCGGGTGATGGCTTCGGCCTGCCTGTGCGGTTTGGGGCAGGCAGCGCCTACTCCTGTTGTTACCACAATCAATCACTTTGGCATGGATTATCATGCTAAAGTGCAGTAGGAAAGGAGTGAGAGAGTATTATGATAAATGTTATTATAGATGGGATAAAAGTTTCCGCCCCTGATAACGCATCAATTCTGCAGGCGGCTGAGTTGGCCGGCGTCAAGGTGCCAACCCTGTGTTACCATCCGGATCAAGCAATCAAAGCCAATTGTCGAGTCTGCGTGTGTGAAGTGGAGGGGCTGCCGCTACTGCAGGCTGCTTGTTCCACCCCCATTAGAGATGGAATGGTTATCAGGACCAATACCCCGGCGGTTATTGAGGCTAGAAGGACTATTCTCCAGCTGATTTTAGCTCATCATCCTCAGGATTGTCTGAACTGTATTCGTAATAAGAATTGTGAACTGCAGGCATTGGCAGAGCAATATGCCATCCGGGAGAATCCATTTGAGTTAATGGTAAGGGGGCTTCCCCGGGATACATCGACTCCCTCAATCGTACGGGATCCGGACAAATGTATCCTCTGCCGGCGTTGTGAGTATGCGTGCAGTGAGTTCCAGTCTGTTAACGCGCTAGGTTTGGAAAACCGGGGCAATCACGCTATGATCGTTCCTTCTCTCGGAAAAGATCTGTTGGAAAGCCCGTGTGTCATGTGCGGTCAGTGTATTCATGCTTGTCCTGTGGGTGCGATCCATGAAAATGAAGAGATAGATGAATTTTTGGCGGCTGTTGCCGACCCTGATAAGATTGTGGTCACCCAGATGGCTCCTGCTGTTCGTGTTGCTATTGGCGAAGAGGTAGGTATGGCAACGGGAGATATGGACATGAATGTTTTGGTTACCGCTCTGAGGCAAATCGGGTTTGATTATGTACTGCATACCAATTTTACAGCCGACCTGACGATTCTGG
The DNA here is from genome assembly GCA_028709045.1 of Desulfitobacteriaceae bacterium. GTDB lineage: Bacteria > Bacillota > Dehalobacteriia > Dehalobacteriales > Dehalobacteriaceae > JAQVXR01. Next base: position 4,137 of record JAQVXR010000035.1, read on the forward strand.
AAGAAGGCAACGAGCTCCTAAAAAGGGTAAAGGAAGGCGGCAAGCTTCCCATGTTTACTTCCTGCAGTCCAGGCTGGATAAATTTCTGTGAGACTTATTACCCTGACCTACTGGATAACCTTTCCACATGCAAATCGCCGCAGCAGATGTTTGGCGCACTGGTTAAAACTTACTGGGCGGAAAAAATGGGCGTTGATCCGTCTAAGATTTATTCTGTCTCCATAATGCCCTGTACGGCAAAGAAATTTGAAGCAGCCCGCCCGGAAATGAATTCAAGTGGTTACCGGGATGTGGATCTGGTGCTTACCACCAGGGAACTTGGTCGACTTTTTCGAATGACTGGACTTGATTTTTCCAGGATTGCTCCGGGGAAATTTGATTCTTGGATGGGAGCTTATACTGGGGCGGCTGTTATTTTCGGGGCCACCGGCGGTGTGATGGAAGCAGCCCTGCGTACAGTTTATGAAGTTGTTACCGGCAATGAACTTAAAGATGTTAACTTCACTTTTGCCCGTGGTATGGAAGGCATCAAGGAAGCTGAGATTGACTTAAACGGATTAAAAGTCCGGGTAGCGATTGCCCATGGGCTTGCCAACGCACGCAAGGTAATGGACCAGGTCCGGGCCGGTGAATCCCCTTACCATTTTATCGAGATTATGGCTTGCCCCGGCGGCTGCATCGGTGGTGGCGGCCAGCCTATTACTAAGTCAAATGCCAAAAGAGCCGAACGTATTGAAGGTATTTACAAGGAAGATGAGGGTCTACTGCTGCGTAAGTCTCATGAAAATCCGGAAGTAATACAAATTTATGAAGAGTTCCTGCATGAACCGTTAGGGCATAAATCCCACGAACTGCTTCATACACATTATCATGATAAGAATAAAAAGTTCCTCTAATTTTTTGCGCCAAGGGATATTTTCCTGAGGCAAAGGAAAGAAATTTTTATATTATTGGCCTGCTCTTTGCTTTATCTGGATTGAGCAGGTCTTTTTTTAATAAACATTTTGGGGAAAATAGATTGTGTTAAAGAACATTATTATTAACTAAATTAGCAAAAAATTGTCACAAAATAAACATGGTTTTCTATTAAATAGCCGGGCAAATTAAGATATAATTGTATAAGAAAGTCGAAAAATGTAAACTTGTAAGGAAATATAAAAGAGTATTGATAAATATTTAATTGCTTAACAAAGTATTTAGATTAGGAGTGATCATGGTGCCGGAAAATGTAGTGACAACTATCAGTGGGCTGTGCAGAAGGTGTTATTCTTGCATTAGAAAATGCCCGGCAAAAGCAATTAAAGTGGAAGAAGGGCAAGCAATGGTAGTTCCTGAGCTTTGTATCGGGTGCGGTCATTGTGTTGAAGTATGCACGCAAAATGCAAAAAAAATTGTCAGCGGGGTAGAAAGTGCGTACAATGCCGTATCCGCCGGAAAATCAATTGCCTGTTTGGCGCCGTCTTTTGTTACCCAGTATGAAGGTTGTCATCCGGGACAGGTAGTTCATGCTGTTAAGCAATTAGGTTTTGATGAGGTTTGGGAAGTTGCTTTTGGAGCTCTTCTCGTCACGCAGGAGTATAAAAAAATGATGTCTAAGGGTGCTCAGGAACATTTTATTGCTACTGCCTGCCCGGCAATAGTCACCTTGGTGGAAAAGCATTATTCTGATTTAATTCCTTTTTTAATTCCGGTGGTTTCTCCAATGGTGGCGTTAGGGCGCTACCTGAAAACTATTTATGGTAAACAATGCGAAGTGGTATTTATTGGCCCTTGTATTGCTAAAAAAGAAGAAGCACAAGATCCAATGGTTCAAGGAGTTATAGACGCAGTATTAACGTTTCCTGAATTGGAACAAATGTTTAAGGAACAGGAAATTATAATTGAAGATCTGACACCGATGGAATGGGATAGTCCAAACTCGGGATTGGGAAGACTCTATCCTATTTCCGGCGGGCTTTTGCGTACTGCCAGTCTGGAACTTGATCCTTTGAGTTATGAGATAATTATGGTTGAAGGACAAGACAATTGTCTGGACTTTTTAAAGGGGATCAAGCAGGATAGGAATTCAATTCAGCTAGCTGATATTTTGTTTTGTGATGGATGTATCAGCGGCCCAATGATAAAATCACCACTAAATAAGTATGAAAGACAGCAGCTGGTAGCCCAATATACCAGAGAAAACACAGAAGGTTCTGCAGAAAAACCTTCTGTTATGCCAGATGGGTTGAATTTGACCAGGGGTTTTCGCAATCGCAGTAAAGAAATACCGGAAATGCCTGAACCAACGGAAGCCCAAATTCGAGCTGTTCTTACCGAACTAGGTAAATTTTCTCCGGAAGATGAATTAAACTGTGGTGCCTGCGGTTATGCCAGTTGTCGGGAAAAAGCACGAGCTGTTTTCCGCGGGTTAGCGGAAAATAAAATGTGCCTGCCTTTTTTAATCACAAACTTAGAGTCATATAATATTCATTTAAGAAAACAACTAACGAATGTTATCGGCATGGATAATATGATCGGAAATTCTCTTGCCATGCAAAAAGTATATCAGGTGATTGATAAGGTAGCACCAACTGACAGTACTGTGTTGATTCGCGGAAAAAGCGGCACGGGAAAAGAATTGGTTGCCCATGCATTGCACCAAAAAAGTTTGCGCAACGGCCATGCGTTTGTCAGTGTTAACTGCGCTGCTCTGCCGGAAAACCTTTTAGAAAGTGAACTTTTCGGCCATACAAAAGGTGCTTTTACCGGGGCTGTAAGCGACAAAAAAGGTTTGTTTGAAGAGGCAAACGGAGGGACTTTATTTCTTGATGAGATTGGGGATGTTAGCCCGCAATTGCAGGCTAAGCTATTGCGTGTACTCCAAGAGGGAGAGTTTTTACGCATTGGAGAAACTGTGCCGCGAAAAAGTGATGTTCGGATTATAGCTGCTACTAACCGAAATTTAGAGGAGTTAATAGAAAAGAAAAAGTTTAGGGAAGATCTCTATTACCGGTTAAATGTAGTTTCAATTAATCTTCCTAATTTGGCAGAACGCAGAGACGATATTCCTATTTTAATAAAGTATTTTTTGGATAAGTTTAACAAAAAACATCAGGAAAAAGTGGTTTCAATAAATAAAAAGGCTATGATTCTCCTAACTGAAGCAGATTGGCCGGGTAATGTGCGTGAATTGGAAAATGCGATTGAAAGAGCAGTTATTCTTTGTGAAGGCTGGCAAATAACAGAAGAGGATCTTCCCCCTTCCATAAAGGTAAAATTCAGTTCTGACGGTGTCTGGCCTGAAGTAGAGTTAATGAATTATAATCGAGCGGTTAGAGATTATAAACAAAAATTAATTACGAAAGCTCTTAAAGAAGCGGGTGGGGTACAAGCTAAAGCTGCTAGAAATTTGGGAATAGGGCGGAGCACTTTGAATGAAATTATAAAACGGTTAAACATTGATTATGAACCATGATGTCAAAAAATACGAACATGTTCAAAAATGCGAACTAAAAATATAGTTACGGCCTTGCTATCGTGGGGCCGTCCTTATTTTGTCCAAAAATGCGAACATCCGGTTTTCGAAGATATTTATTGGGGCAAGATTGACGGGCTTTTGGGCGATTATATTATTGGCATGGATATTGCATAAGTATATTAGTGAAAGTAATCACAAGGACAAATAAATTATATAAGAGGAGGTATTTAAAATGACAATGGCAGTGAGGAATGAAAAGAGAATACTGACCAAAGGTATTAAAGTAAAACTGGTTCCCGGAACTGAAGCAATTGCCAAAGCTAATGAAGATCTAAAAATGGAATATAACATGTATATGCTGATGAACAATTACGGGGTTCGGAATAACATTTTAGTTAAATAATTTACTTTACCAGAAGTTGTGAAAATATGCACAATTAAAACATTCTATATACTAAAGAGTAATGGAAGCTATTATATAGGTAAGGTGGTTTCTATGGCGGTAAATGTAGTGTCTACAATAAGCGGTCGCTGTAAAAAATGTTATTCATGTATTAGGAATTGCCCGGCCAAGGCAATCAAAGTTATTGATGGACAGGCAATGGTTGTCCCGGAACTTTGTATCGGCTGCGGTCACTGCGTGGAGGTGTGCTCCCAAAATGCTAAAAGAATTCTCAGCGGGAAGGAAGGGGCACGGGAAGCAATTCAAAATGGAAAAGCTGTCGCCTGCTTAGCCCCTTCCTTTGTGGTTCCATTCAATATGTTTGATCCCCGACAGATTATCAGTGCCGTCAAAGAACTTGGTTTCTTTCAGGTGTGGGAGGTTGCGTTTGGTGCTAGGTTGGTAAGTAGGGAATATCAAAAGCATTTAGAAGAAGGGTCAAACCGGCAGTTTATTGCTACTTCTTGCCCGGCAGTGGTCAATCTGGTAGAAAAGCATTATCCGGAACTAATTGATTATCTTATCCCGGTGGTTTCCCCTATGACTGCCTTGGGACGTTATTTAAAAGATATTTATGGTCAGGATTGTCAGCCGGTATTCATCGGTCCCTGCATTGCCAAAAAAGATGAAGCCGTAAATCCCATGGTTAAGGGAGCAATGGATGTTGTTTTAACTTTTAATGAACTTGAGGAAATGTTTGAGGAAAGCTCAATTAATCCTGATGATCTCCCCCCAAGTGATTGGGATAGCCCGGCAGGCGGCTTGGGTAGATTGTTTCCTGTAGCCGGCGGTTTTTTGAAAAATGTTGGGTTGAACTTGGATCCTATAGACTATGAAGTAGTAAAAGTGGAAGGAAAAGATAATTGCTTACATTTTTTTGACGGGATTAGAAATAAAAAAAATAACATTAAGTTTGCAGATATTTTGTTTTGCGAAGGATGTTTGAGTGGACCGGCATTAAAATCTCCTTTGAACCGTTTAGAAAGAGAACAGCTTGTGGCTCAATATACTAAAGAGAATATGGCAGATTGTAAAGATATTGAAGACTTACCGGAAGAATTGAATCTTTCCTGCAGTTTTCGCAACCGCAGTGTTAATTTGCCGGGGCCTTCGGAAACCCAGGTTAGAGCGGTATTAACTGAGCTAGGTAAATTTTCTCCACAAGATGAATTAAACTGCGGTGCATGCGGGTATGCCAGTTGCCGGGAAAAAGCAGTTGCAGTATTTCGCGGATTAGCCGAAAGCAAAATGTGTTTGCCGTTTTTAATAAGTAATTTGGAATCCCGCAATATTCATTTAAGAAACCAGTTAACATCTGCGATTGGGATACAAAATTTGATTGGCAATTCTCCTTCAATGGAGCGAGTATTGGAAATTATTAAGAAGGTTGCCCCGACAGAAAGTACAGTATTGATTCGAGGAAAAAGTGGCACGGGGAAAGAGTTGGTAGCACAGGCACTCTATCATAAAAGTCTGCGCATGGAAAAAGCTTTTGTCAGCATAAATTGCGCTGCCCTGCCGGAAAATCTTCTGGAAAGTGAACTGTTTGGCCATGCAAAAGGCGCATTTACCGGGGCGGTTAGCGAAAAAAAGGGTCTTATTGAGGAAGCTCATGGCGGGGTTCTTTTCTTAGATGAGATAGGAGATATTAGCTTAAGTTTACAGGCAAAATTGTTAAGATTCTTACAGGAGGGCGAGTTTCTCCGGATTGGGGAAACGGTTCCCCGTAAATGCAATGTGCGAATTATCGCAGCAACTAATCAGGATTTGGAAGAATTGATCGCACGGAAAAAATTCCGTGAAGATTTATATTATAGATTAAATGTAGTAACGATATATTTACCGGAATTAAAAGAACGTAAAGACGATATTCCAGTGTTGGTAAAACACTTTTTAGATAAATTTAACAGGAAGCATAATAAAAATGTTTTAAGTGTGAATAAAGACGCGATGATTGCCCTAACTGAATACGACTGGCCGGGAAACGTTCGTGAACTGGAAAATATTATCGAAAGAGCAATAATCCTTTGTGAGGGAAGGGAAATTTTTAGCACGGATTTACCTCCGGCTTTGGTGGGAAAAGGAATAGGTATTGTCATAGATGAGAAAGTACTTGATTATAATACTGCTGTAAAAAATTACAAGCGAAGACTGATAATTCAGGCCTTAAAGAATACAAACGGAATTCAATCTAAGGCAGCTAAACAGTTGGGTATTGGCCGAAGTACTTTAAATGAAATGATAAAAAAATTTGATTTAGCAAATGACTAAGAGTCAATTATAAAACTTAAAAGGGTGAGTAACAAACTATAAGGATTAAAATTCTTATTAATATCAATGGAATTCGACAAACCAAACTATGGTACAGCTTTGATTTTTTGGAATGAATATTGTGATGTAGTTGGGTGAAAATAATTAAGAGAAACAGTTTTTGCGAGGTGGTTCAGGTGAGAGCAAACCGTTTGGTATCTAGGAACAAAATGTCAGATAAAAAAGAACAGCAAATAAAATCTTTTGATTATAACATGTTGATGTTAACCGGTAATTATGGAATATACAATAATCTTTTAATAAAAAAAGGTTAGCAAATATAAGATGAAGGAGTAGGAAAATGCTAGAGAATATTGCCAGAAAAGAGATTCCTTTAGCCATGTTGGAATTTCAAAGAAAAAAATTAGAATATGTAGTTGAAGAAAAAAGTTTTGACCTTTTAAATGAACAAGTAATCAAGGCCAGTCAGCATATGGATCAGGTAATATTAAGTTATTACCGTGAGAAAAAACATCCGAAGAAATCTCCTAAAGGAAGTAATATTATTATATTCCCTGAATAAGCTCAATACCTTCCTTTAAAGATGTCAAGGAGAATTTTGGTTATTTGGCTAGGTGGAGGAAATAGCCAGCGATCATGGTTCGCCATACAGAGTGACGTTAGTGAGAAGATAGTGGATTGTATATAAAAAAGGAGTTGCTGCATAATGAGTTTATGATACTTATTAAGCAGCAACTTTTTCTTTTTAAATATGCATCTCAAAAAACTTGCAGATGGAGTATAATTAGGACAGAAACAATAAAGATACCTCTTGATTTTTAATATTTACATAAAAAGAAGTATCGCTGACTACAAAAGTAGTTATGCGATACTCCCTTTTTCACTCTCAACTGTCCTGGTGTTCCAAAAGGTCAATAGAACCCAATACAACGTGGGCTAAGCCAAAACCAAGAACTCCCCAGCCGACAGCCGGATTACGGGAACGCAAAGCAAGGCCGGTAGCAGTAACTGCTGTACCAAGAATCGTTGGCATTAAACCTTCGCGCATACAAACCGCCTCCGTTTTTTTGAGAGTTGCTTTTTTAGCATTAGTATAACGATTTTGATTTATGTACAATAAAATATGCAATTTTTCGCAAAAGTTTTAGATGAATTAATTGAAATTGTTTTAGGAAATGTGGTATTTTATTAAAGACAAATATGGATTTCCAGAGGAGTGTAAAAGGTGGAAGGTTATTTTGCTAAGTTAAAAGAATACTTAAAGATGGATACGGAGATTTCTTATGAAGAGTTTGCCGGGTATTATGAAGGTTTTTTAAAGCACCTAAACCAAAACTACCAAGAATTGGATAAGGATAGTTTAGTTAAAGGTAGGCACATCTGTACTATTCTCCAGGCAAATAGTTGGGAAAGATCAAAAAGGAAAGATGGATTTGCTAAAAAATACAAGAAGATAGCGGAAAAGACAAAATTTTGGTCTGAATCAATAAAGTATCGTTTGGAGAAGGAAGGCATGACATCTTCTGAGATCGAACAAGCTGAAAAAGATTTACTTGAGATCGAATAAAGGTTATTCCGTTATAATTTAAGCGCAGCTTGTGTTGCGCTTTTTTCCTAAAAATATTTTGTTGCTCATTTCCTAGTTGGAAGACCTAAAAAACTAGGAGGAATTTGATGAGGTTAAGAAAAATACCAGGCATAGAAAAAAAGTTGGAATCATATCCCAATATTGTGATTCTTAATCCGTCTTTATATAAGAATAATTGGCATAATTACTTTGGCAACTCCCACCCGATACACCTGGAACTGGGTATGGGAAGAGGTAAATTTATCACTGCTCTTGCTGCTAAATATCCGGATATTAATTTTATCGGAATGGAATATAAGCCGGAGCTGATCCTTAAAGCGGTACAGAGAATGACCATAAGCCGGAGAAATGCAGTTTTTCTTTTGGGGAATGCAAATAATATTCCTGATATTGTTGCTCCCCGGGAAATTTCAAGGATATACCTTAATTTTTCCGACCCGTGGCCCAAAAAACGCCATGCGAAACGCAGGTTGACTTCCCGGGGATTTCTGGAAAGATATAAACAGATACTTGCACCTGGTGCAGAAATACATCTCAAAACAGATAACCGGGATTTCTTCCAATTTTCTTTAAATGAATTCGCCAATTGTGGGTTTTATCTAAAAAATATTTCTCTGGATTTACATAAGGATAATTTTTTAGAAAATATTACAACAGAATATGAAGAACGGTTTTTGGAATCCACGCCAATATTTCGCTGTGTGGCTGTTCATCCGGGAAATGACAGAGCGCATAAATAAACTTATTATAGTGGGAAGGAGTAAGGGTATGTACATCAGTACCAGAGGCAATTACCCCAAAGCTACTGCGGCTGAAGCTATTAAATTAGGCATGGTACCGGGAGGAGGTCTTTTTGTTCCTGAACGGATACCTGTTCTCAAGGAAGAAAAGATTTGGCAAATGTCCGGTCAAACATACGCCGAGGTAACCCAGACAATTTTAGAACTTTTTTTAGAAGGTTATCAAACAGAAGAGATTAGAAATATAATTAGAGATTCTTACTACTCCGGTAATTTTGACCATGAAGAGATCGCCCCTTTGAGAAAACTGGATGAGAGCGCTCATGTACTGGAACTTTGGCATGGACCGACTGCCGCCTTTAAGGACATGGCACTGCAAATTATGCCCCGGCTTCTTTCTGCAGCCAAGGAAAAAACAAGAACAAAAAAAGATATTGTAATTTTGGTGGCAACATCAGGAGATACCGGAAAAGCGGCTCTGGAAGGGTTTAAAAACGTACCGGGAATAAAAATAATAGTCTTTTATCCCCACAGTGGAGTAAGCAAGGTGCAAGAATTACAGATGACAACCACTGACGGGGACAATACTTATGTGGTTGCAGTAAAAGGAAATTTTGATGATTGCCAGACAGCAGTTAAAGAGATCTTTGCTGACCGAGAATTTAATGATCTTCTTAGGAAGCGCCATATGGAATTTTCTTCGGCAAACTCCATTAACTGGGGACGTCTTTTACCGCAGATTGTTTATTATTTTTGGTCGTATAGCAGGCTCTTAAATAAAGGCACAATTCTCCAAGGAGAGAAGATCAATGTGGTAGTTCCCACCGGGAATTTTGGCAATATCCTTGCGGGGTATTATGCTTATTTGATGGGGCTCCCGGTCAAGAAATTTCTTTGTGCGTCCAATGAAAATAGGGTTCTTACGGATGTGATCAATACAGGGGTCTATGACCGGCGAAGGGAGTTTCTTAAAACCAGCAGCCCATCAATGGATATTTTAATTTCCAGCAATTTTGAAAGATTTCTTTTTGAAATGAACGGTCATGACAGTGAGAAAATAAATCAATGGTTCAAAGAGTTAAACGAGGAAGGAATTTTTGCTGTCGATGATTCTACTCGGAAAAAAATGCAGGAAATTATGGCAGGGGATTTTGCTACGGAAGAAGAAACCCAAAATACTATTAAAGAAGTCTTTGAAAGTGCCGGATATCTCTTAGATACCCATACTGCCGTTGGGGTAAGGGTTTATAAAAAATATGTGGAAAAGACCCAAGACCGCACCCAGACGGTAATTGATGCCACTGCTAATCCATATAAATTTAATAAAGCAGTATTGGAGGCCATTGCTGGAACTGAAGTGGTTAGCAAAGATGAGTTTTCTCTAATTGAAAAACTCCACCATGTGTCCGGAATGGAGATTCATCGGGGACTTTCCGGCCTCAATAGTAAGAAAGTGTTACACAGGCGGGTGGTGGAAAGAGATGAATTAAGAAACGTGATTAAAGAAATTCTTGGTTTTAACGATAAATAGCAAGCGAATTTTAGGTCTACAACAGAGGGGTTTTAACGCGTGAAATTACCTGAAGAATTTTGCCGAATAATGAGCAGCTATTTAGGCACAGAATATGAAGAATTTCAGGCATCCTATCAATTACCTCGGCATTATGGCTTGCGTATCAATACATTGAAAATATCAGTCAGTGATTTTTTGAAAATATCTCCCTTTGACTTGCAGTCTGTACCTTGGACCGGCAGTGGTTTTTATCTTAAGGAAGAAGACAAGCCGGCAAAACACCCGTATTATCATGCCGGACTCTATTATATTCAGGAGCCCAGTGCCATGGTCCCGGCAGAAATACTGGGTATAGAGCCGGGAGACCGGGTATTGGATTTATGTGCCGCCCCCGGTGGGAAGAGTACCCATGCTGCCGCCTTTCTTAAAGGGGAAGGAGTGCTTGTTTCTAATGATATCAGCGCTGATCGGACAAAGTCGCTGGTGAGAAATCTGGAACTCTTTGGTGTAAAAAACAGTGTGATTACCAACGAGACTCCGGAAAGACTGGTTCGGAATTTCTCCAGATATTTTGACAAAATTATTATAGATGCTCCTTGCTCAGGAGAAGGAATGTTTAGAAAAGACCCGGACTTAGTTCGTCAATGGGGTATTTATTCCAGTAAGAAATGTAATGTTTTACAAAGAGACATTCTTTTTTATGCTGCCCAAATGCTGCGGCGGGGAGGAAGGATGGTTTATTCTACTTGTACCTTTTCTCCCCAAGAAAACGAAGAGATCATCAATGAGTTTTTAAAGAAAAACTCTGATTTTTTTCTTGTAGATATTCCCAAGGAACATGGTTTTGCCGCCGGTAGGCCGGAGTGGGGCCAAAATGAGCCGGAGCTTTCCAAAACAGTAAGGCTTTGGCCTCATAGGGTCAAGGGGGAGGGACATTTTGTTGCTGTTCTGCAAAAAACCGGCGAAGAAGATATTAAGGTTGAAGAAGATGTTAATACCAGGGAAGCTTCTGAAATAGAATTAGAAGATTTTCGGCTGTTTGTAGACGAGAATTTGAACAGGCGTTTAAAGGGGCAATATATTCTTTTTGGAGAGTACCTTTACCTCCGGCCGTCAGGTATCCCAAATTTAAATGGGATAAAGCTAATTAGACCGGGATGGTATTTAGGTATGTTAAAGAAGAATAGGTTTGTTCCTTCTCATAGTATGGCACTGGCATTAAAAAAAGAAGCATTCAAAAAAGTTTTAGATTTCCCGTCTACATCAAAAGATCTGTCCGGTTATCTTAAGGGAGAAACTTTGTTCTTAGATCAGGACAAGGGATGGACGATTGTCTGTGTTGATGGTTTTCCCGTCGGATGGGGAAAGCAGGTAGGCAGTATTCTCAAAAATCACTACCCAAAGGGTTGGCGGTTGATAAAGTAAGTCATATGAAAAAGCAGCCGATTCAGGCTGCTTTAATGACTTAATAACTACTGTATTCTTTTTGTTTTTGGTAGCAGTCGCGGCAGTATACCGGTCTGTTGGAACTGGGTTTAAAGGGAACCTCAGTTTCTGCACCGCACTCTGCGCAGATAACCGTAAACATTTCCCGGGGTTGTCTGGTAGCTGTACCTCGCTGTCTTTTGCGGGCTGCGCGGCATTCCGGGCAACGAGCGGGATCGTTTTGGAATCCCTTTTCTGCATAGAATTCTTGTTCGGAAGCGGTAAATGTAAATTCGCTCCCGCACTCTTTACAGGTCAATACTCTGTCTTGAAAGGCCATTTATTTAACCTCCTTCTTTGGGGATTTCCTATGTTTCATTACCCGGGGCAGTCTCAATCCAAAGAAGGAATTGGGAATCGACCTAGTAAATGTAACAATAGGTAACTATATTATAATGGCGCTAAAAACAAATTGCAATCATTTTCCTTGGGGAGAAAATTTTATCTGAATTATGTAAGATACCGCTCAGAGTATTCGCCTGAGGGTTTGGGTTAGAGAATATTGAAAATTAAATTACA
>JAQVXR010000223.1 GCA_028709045.1 Desulfitobacteriaceae bacterium
GCGGTCATTGTAAAAAGACAACAGCATGAATAAAACTTGCAATTTCCCATTTGGACAAGAACTCAAAAAAGTTGAGCAAAAGGACAAAACTCCCAAAAAAGCTTTTGTTTTGGGAGTTTATGCCAGTGCTGTTCATGCCAGTTGGTTAGACAAAGACGGTAAGCAAAAAGTATCAGCTTTAGCAGTAGCAAGTGAACCCGAAATATTTTGGACAGGAAATTATGCTGAAGAAATTATTTCAAAAATATGGGTTCCAGAGCAATTAGGTCAACTGACAATTCCAAAAGACAAAAGATTAAATGGTCCATCAGGTAGAGCACTTGACAATCTGTTTTTAGAACCGCTTGGACTAGATAGAAACACTTCGTGGCTATGCGACTTGCTTCCTGAATCGAGAGTTAACGAACATCAGCGAAATGCCATCAACAAACACTATTCTGACAGCATCATAAGTGAGTACGGACTTTCTAAAGCTTCAATTCCAGACTTTGACAAATCGGAGTTGAATTCTAAATCCAGACGAGATGAGATATTAGAAGAACTTGAAACTTCGCAAGCAGAAAACTTAATATTATTAGGAGATTTGCCTATTTATTGGTTTCTGCGTTTCTATGACAATCGCTTTTCTAGATTAGCGCAATTTGGTGAGAGTGAAAATACTTATGGTGGGCAGCATGAGATTAAAATTAACGACAAAATTTATAATGTAATTCCTCTTTGCCATCCAAGACAGGCAGACAGGTTGGGAAGTTCAACTGACAAATGGGGAAATTTACATGACAATTGGATAAAGAAAAAACAACGAAACGCTAACAAAGTGTAGCGGTCAATAAGGGTTTCCGTTGTATTCGAGCAACCTGCTCCGCATAAACTTTGGTGTAGCTTGACAGGGACGAAGCCCGCAATCCCCAACGTTTTATACATGTAACCAAAAAAACAAGATGACTCAACAAATAACAGCCTTTGCAGACGAGTTTGGCAACAACTCATTTGACTTCCAGACACAGGGAAGCCACTTTATTATTGCGACTGTTATTACTAAGACCGAGAATCTTGAGAAACTAAGAGAGGAAATAAAAAATATTAGAAAGAAGCACAATTTTCAGACTGGTGAAATTAAATCAAGTGGTGTTGGTCAGCATCATAGCCGAAGAAAAAGAATCATTGAAGATATTGCAAAATTAGACATTTCAGTATATGCTGTAGTGGTTGACAAAAGAAAACTCTCAGGAGAAGGTTTCAATTACAAAAAATCATTTTACAAATTTCTAAACAACTTACTTTATAAGGAATTATTCAGGACATTTCCCAACCTTGACTTAAATGTAGACGAACACGGCGGAAATGATTTTATGAGAGAGTTTAAGAAGTATGTAGAAAAGCACCACCATAAAACTTTATTCTCTGGCTCAGAATTCAATATTCAAAACAGCAAACTAAATGAATTTATTCAACTTGCAGATTTTGTTGCAGGAACATTAGGTTACATTTTTGACGACTTAAAAAAGTCAGAGCATAGTGATGAATTCCAGCGAATCCTGTCCCCGAAAATTAGTAGTATAAACTATTTTCCAAAGGAACTTTCTTTCAGTGAATTAAAAGAAACAAATATTGATGAAACCTTTGACGAAAGAATAGCAGAAGTTTGTTTTATGAGAGTTCTGAATTTTTTAGAAAATGAAGTGGGTAATGACCAACAAAGAATTGACCAAATTAACTTTCTCAAATTATTGCTTTGGTTACAAAGAGCCAATCCTAAAAATAGATATATAACGACAAAAGAAATTGTAGGGCATTTAAATCAAAGCCGACCTGAAAAAATTCAGGAAGAGTATTTTAGAACGAAGGTTGTAGGTAATCTCAGGGACAAAGGGGTTCTAATTGCATCGGGCAGACAAGGATATAAAATACCGACATGTGCACAAGACCTTGACTCGTTTGTCAATCACGGAAAACGAATAATTATACCAATGTTAAAAAGAATAAATGAAGCAAGACAAGCAATAAAATTGGCTACAGGTAACGAGCTTGACCTTTTAGGAAAAAGAGAATATTCTGAACTAAAAAAACTACTTAACGATAAATAAAAGAGTGCTAACACGCAATTTAACCAATGGCTTGCGCAGTGGTATCTTGAAAGCATCTGCCCCGCAAAAGGTTTGTAACGGTTGACAGGGATGTCGCCCGAAATCGGCAACTAACCATACCACCAAACCGTTGGCAATATTGCTAATAAACAAACAGTAAAATTAAAACAGAACAATTAGAAAATAGTTGCAGGAGATTTTCTTCTCTTTTGATAAACAGGTAAAAGTAAATGGAAAAACAGATGGAAATGCCGCAAAGCGGCAAGAGATGGTGCTCATGGAGTCGACTCTTTAGCGTGGTCTTACTAGTATGCATGGCGTTTAATTTCGTGCCCGCTGTCGGGCAGAAGTCAGCCAAACCGATGTTGTATAAAGTGACTTATGCAACTAAAGACCATACCGAAACGCCTTACAGGGCTAAAACAGACGAGCCTATAGTGGGCGAAGTGCTGAAGTCACAGGTTTATGAAGTTGTTGCCATTGAAGGCGACTGGGCAAAGATAAAGCACAGAGGCGGTGAATATTATCTCTATAAGAAACGACTTGTAAAGGTGGATAAACCGGATGTGGTGGCTTCTCCCTGGGCGAAAGAATGGTTCTCGTATAACGGAGCTTATATAGGTACAGCAGGAGAATGGGGCGAGGTGGCCGACGATTTGACAAAACCGTTAACCCGTGCCGAAATGGCGCAATTGCTTGTTAAAGATATCATGGAGAATATATATGGCAGTTGGGCTGTTAAGTTTACCTTGAAAGGGATGGTTGAATCTACCGGACTAGGCTTTTTTACCGATACAGATGATTATTATGCGGACCGGTTGGCTTATTGGGGGATCGTTCCCAAAGGGAAGTTCAACCCGGAAGGAACGCTTACCTACGATGAGATGATATCACTTATTCTCAAGCTGATGGCTTACGACAACCACGATAAAGGGGGAAGCCCATTATCCAAAGCTGATATAGCGGAGTTCGGTATTGGGGGTGATAAAGGTCCCAATGCCAAATGCACGAAAGAGCAGGCTAAAATGCTTTGCGACAAGGTTATATTATGGAGACATGAGCAGAATCGGGTTACTGGTGCTAAGTATGAAAAAAATACCCGGTATGGCGGTACTATCTATATTTGCGATGGAATATATACTATCAAGTCCATGCTTGGTAAAAAACCAAATCAACCACATCTTTTTGCCAATGCAGCGGGCAAGGTTGAACTGAGCAATTCCCAAAAACAGCAGTTTAAAATTACGTTCAAAAAGAATGCTCTGAATATGAACAGGAGAACGATGTCTTTATTCACGATTCAGACCATGGACGGTAAATACCTGGGAACATCGGGTATCCCTGTAAATGGCAGCCGCCTTATTGCCCAAAAGGAGGAGTTTTTGTGGTGGATTGAGAATGGACCATCCGAAGATTACCAATACACGAGTTTCATTGAAGATCCAGATAATTATCATCAGATAGTGAATGTCTCGGGATGGAAGACTACCGACGGCACTCCTATCATCACCTGGTTTTGGAGACACGGTACAGGTTCCGACTCCAATAACTGCAAGTTTATTTTCGATAAAGTAGGTACAGCACAATTTGAATAAAAAGACAGAATTGTTTGTACTACTGTTGAACTAAACCTGTCGGTAAATTAGAATAGTGATAATTTTGAAGCGTAATAACTTCAATTAATTATCATTATGAATCTAAACAAAACATTCGAGAGTTTGCAGATCAAGGAGATGCAAATTCG
>JAQVXR010000036.1 GCA_028709045.1 Desulfitobacteriaceae bacterium
ATCGTTGCCCGTGTTGATAAAATGGGAAATAATGTCCTTTTTTATTTGAATGTTTTTCGGGCTTTTGTCGCTTTTGAAGAAGAGATTCTTTACCATGCTGTTTTGCTTGTGAATAAACGGAGTTCTTTGCAAAATTACGAATATTTTCGAATAAATAAAAAATTATAAGAATAATGTAGTTGTAGGGGGGGGATTCTTTCATTTCGGTCATTATTATTTCATTTTTATAAATTAATTCGACATCTTTGCGTGGTGATACTGTTTGGATCTCTCTCCGGATAAGGATGAAGAGATCAATGACTTAAAATAATTGCGCCGTGAATTACTTTTATCTTGTACCGGCAGCTTCCATTGCTGCGTTGATTTTTGCCCTTTACTTCTTTAAAAGGATGATGAGAGAGAGTGAAGGAACGGAGAAAATGAGCACTATTGCCCGCTATGTACGGGAGGGGGCCATGTCCTACCTGTCGCAGCAATATCGTGTTGTGGCGGTAGTTTTTATCGTCCTTGCACTTTTGTTTAGCGTGATGGCCTTTTTCGGGTTACAGAACCGATGGGTTCCTTTTGCTTTTCTTACCGGCGGTTTCTTCTCGGGGCTGGCCGGGTTCTTTGGTATGAAAACCGCCACCTATGCCTCTGCACGGACGGCCAATGCGGTGCGCCATTCCCTGAACAGCGGACTGCAGATCGCTTTCCGGTCGGGGGCCGTGATGGGGTTGGTAGTGGTCGGCCTTGCCCTGTTCGATATTTCGGCATGGTATCTGATCCTGGATCATTTTGTGGAGGGTGCCGGCAGCGGGCATAAGCTGGTGATGATCACCACCACCATGCTCACCTTCGGCATGGGTGCCTCTACACAGGCGCTGTTTGCCCGTGTGGGCGGCGGCATCTACACCAAGGCGGCCGATGTGGGAGCCGACCTGGTGGGGAAAGTGGAGGCCGGCATTCCCGAGGATGATCCCCGCAATCCCGCTACCATTGCCGACAATGTGGGCGACAATGTGGGGGATGTAGCCGGTATGGGGGCCGACCTGTATGAGTCTTACTGCGGCTCCATTCTCTCTACGGCGGCACTGGGGGCGTCTGCCTTTGTGCTGAACCCGTCGATGCAGGCGAAGGCGGTCTTTGCGCCGATGATCATTGCCGCCATAGGCGTCTTTCTCTCCATCTTCGGGATCTTTCTGGTGAGGACCCACGAAAAAGCTTCGATGAGACAGCTGATGAATGCGCTCAACAGAGGGGTGCACGCGAGTGCCCTGTTGATTGCCGCCGCCACCTTCGGCATCCTCTATCTGTTGGGCTTCAGCAACTGGTTGGGTCTCTCCTTCTCGGTGATCGCGGGCCTGCTGGCGGGGATCGTCATTGGCCAGGGTACGGAATATTTCACCTCACACTCTTACCGGCCCACGAAAGCCATCGCCGAGAGTGCCAAAACAGGGCCTGCCACGGTAATCATTGCCGGCATGGGAAACGGCTTCATCTCTACGGTGATCCCGGTGGTCACCATCGTGGCGGCCATCCTGCTCTCCTACCTGTCGGCCATCCGTTTCGACGTGGCGCATATGATGAGCGCCGGGAACCTCAGCCTGGGGCTCTACGGCATTGCCATTTCGGCTGTGGGGATGCTCTCCACGCTGGGGATCACCCTGGCTACCGATGCGTACGGGCCTATCGCCGACAATGCGGGCGGAAATGCCGAGATGAGCGGCCTTGAGCCGGAAGTGCGCAGGCGCACCGACGCCCTGGATGCGCTGGGCAACACCACTGCCGCCACCGGCAAGGGCTTTGCCATCGGCTCGGCGGCGCTGACGGCACTGGCGCTGATAGCCTCCTACATGGAGGAGATCCGCATCGGTATGCAGCGGCTGGGACACAGCCTGCTGTCGTTTGCCAACGGTGAGACGGTGGAGGTGGCCAAGGCCAGCTTTGTCGATTTTATGAACTACTACCAGGTGACGCTGATGAACCCCAAGGTGCTGGCCGGCATTTTTCTCGGCTCCATGATGGCGTTTCTTTTCTGCGGGCTGACCATGAACGCTGTAGGACGGGCAGCGCAGAAGATGGTGGAGGAGGTACGCCGCCAGTTTCGCGAGATCAAGGGGATCCTGACCGGCGAGGCTACGCCCGACTATGCGCTTTGTGTGGAGATCTCCACGAAGGGAGCGCAGCGGGAGATGTTGCTCCCTTCGTTGCTGGCCATAGCTGTGCCGGTGGTAACAGGTTTGTTGCTGGGAGTCCCGGGCGTATTGGGACTGTTAGTGGGCGGGCTGGGCTCCGGCTTTGTATTGGCAGTTTTTATGGCCAATGCGGGGGGAGCCTGGGACAATGCCAAGAAGTACGTCGAGGAGGGACATCTCGGCGGGAAAGGCAGTGAGGCGCACAAGGCCACGGTGGTGGGAGACACGGTGGGTGATCCCTTTAAGGACACCTCCGGGCCGTCGCTGAACATCCTGATCAAGCTGATGAGCATGGTTTCCATCGTGATGGCCGGATTGACGGTAGCGTGGAGTATGCTTTAGGACGGTTTTTTTAGCGATTATTATGAGGTGGAATGTCTGGTTGTTCGGGAAGTTTTTGTATATTTGAAGTCTGAAAAAATCACTCTGCGAAGATCGTCAACAATCATCAAATACAACAACTATGAGCTTTTTAACAAACGACAAACTGACAATTGTAGGAGCTGCCGGCATGATCGGTTCCAATATGGTTCAGACAGCAGCCATGATGCGTTTAACCCCCAACATCTGTCTCTACGATCCCTTTGCAAAGGGGTTGGAAGGGGTAGTGGAAGAGATGCGCCACTGCGGTTTTGAAGGGGTAAACTTTACCTGGTCGACCGACGTGAAGGAGGCCTTTACCGGGAGCAGGTACATGATCTCTTCCGGTGGAGCACCCCGCAAAGAAGGCATGACCCGTGAGGATCTGCTGAAAGGAAATGCGGAGATTGCTGCCCGGCTCGGGAAAGATATCAAGACCTACTGTCCCGATCTGAAGCACCTGACCATCATCTTCAACCCTGCCGACATCACCGGGTTGGTAGCGCTGATCTATTCCGGGCTGAAACCGTCGCAGGTGACTACCCTGGCTGCGCTCGACAGCACCCGTCTGCAGAGCGAGCTGGCGAAGCACTTTGGTGTGGAGCAGAGCCAGGTGACCGGTGCCCGCACTTACGGTGGCCATGGGGAGCAGATGGCTGTCTTCGCCTCTACGGCGAAGGTGAATGGTAAGCCGTTGAGCGGTCTCATCGGGACGGATGCCCTGACCGCTGAGGCATGGGCTGAGCTGAAGCAGCGCGTCACCAAGGGAGGTGCCAACATCATCAGGCTGCGCGGCCGCTCTTCGTTCCAGAGCCCTGCCTACGCATCGGTTGAGATGATCCGTGCCGCCATGGGCGGTGACGCGTTCCGCTGGCCTGCCGGCTGCTACGTGGACACCCCCGAGTTCGGGCACATCATGATGGCGATGGAGACCACCCTCAACAAGCACGGGGTCTCTTTCGGCAAGGTGAAGGGAACCGATGCCGAGATCGCCGAGCTGAAGCAGAGCTACAGCCACCTGGTGAAGCTGCGTGACGAGGTAATCGCCATGGGGATCATTCCCGCGATAGATCAGTGGAACAGCGTCAACCCGAACCTGTAAGCGACACAATTAGCAACAGATCAAAAAGAAAGACGGCTTGATGGCCGTCTTTCTTTTTAGGTGTGCCGCGGTCGTTGCTGGGCCGCACGCTGGGGGAGATGATCCGCGAAGAACTGATCGAGCTTCACCAGCGGGAGCTGAAGGTGCTCGACAGGGGAGCGCTGGAAGCGCTGGTCTGACTTGGCGCGGTGGGTATGGCTGAGAGTGGTCCCGTGTGTGGAAACCTGTCACCGATTGATGTCAGTTCTTCTTTTCCGGTTTGAGCAGGATGCCCAGTTCGTCGAGCTGTTCCTGTTCCACGCGAGAGGGAGCGTCGATCATCATGTCTCGTCCCGCGGTGTTTTTGGGGAAGGCGATGCAGTCGCGGATGCTGTCCAGTCCGGCAAAGATGGAGACAAAGCGATCCAGCCCGAAGGCGATGCCGCCGTGGGGAGGTGCACCATATTGGAAGGCGTTCATCAGGAAGCCGAACTGCTCTTGCGCCTTTTCCTCAGTGAAGCCGAGCACGGAGAACATCTTTTTCTGCAGGCTGCTTTCGTGGATACGGATCGATCCGCCGCCGACCTCCACGCCGTTGATCACCAGGTCGTAGGCGTTGGCGCGCACGGCCGCCGGGTCGCTGTCGAGCAGGTTTGTATCCTCTGGTTTGGGAGAGGTGAAGGGGTGGTGTTTCGCGAAGAAGCGGTTCAGCTCCTCATCCTTCTCCAGCAGGGGAAAGTCCACCACCCAGAGGCAGCGGTAGGTGAATTTGTCGCGCAGTCCGAGGCGCGATCCCATCTCGAGGCGCAGCTCGCAGAGTTGTTTCTGTGTTTTCTCCGTTTCGCCGGCCATCACCAGGATCAGGTCGCCCGGTTTGGCGTTGCAGCGGTCGGCCCATTTCTTCAGATCCTGTTCGCTGAAGAACTTGTCGACCGACGATTTGAGGGTGCTATCTTCGTTGTATCGGAGATAGATCAATCCTTTTGCGCCCACCTGGGGGCGTTTTACAAAGTCGGTCAGCCCGTCCAGTTGCTTGCGGGTATAAGAGGCGCAACCTTCGGCGCAGATGGCCCCCACATATTCGGCCGAGTCGAACACCCCGAAGTTGTGGTCCGTGGTGAGATCCTTCATCTCGGAGAAGGTCATCCCGAAGCGGGTATCCGGCTTGTCGGAGCCGTAGAGGCGCATGGCGTCGGCGTAGGTGATGCGGGGGAAGTCGGGGATCTCGATCCCCTTGATGGTACGGAAGAGATGTTTGGTCAGTCCTTCGAAGAGAGAGAGCACATCCTCCTGTTCCACGAACGACATCTCGCAGTCGATCTGTGTGAACTCCGGTTGGCGGTCGGCGCGCAGATCCTCATCGCGGAAGCACTTCACGATCTGGAAGTAGCGGTCGAAGCCGGAGACCATCAGCAGTTGTTTGAAGAGCTGGGGAGATTGTGGCAGGGCGTAGAACTCCCCCCTGTTCATGCGGGAGGGTACAATAAAGTCGCGTGCCCCTTCGGGTGTAGAGCCGATCAGTACCGGTGTCTCCACCTCCAGGAAACCCCGTTCGTCGAGGTAGCGGCGTGTCTCGAACGCCATCCTGTGTCTTAGCTCCAGGTTTTGGCGCACCACGTGGCGGCGCAAGTCGAGGTAGCGGTATTTCATTCGCAGCTCGTCTCCGCCGTCAGTATCCGTCTCGATGGTGAAAGGCGGTGTCTTGGATGCGTTGAGCACCTTCAGTGCCGAGGCGATGATCTCGATCTCGCCGGTGGGGATATGGGGGTTTTTGCTGGAGCGTTCCTGTACCCTGCCGGTCACCTGTATCACCCATTCGCGCCCCAGCCGGTTGGCTTGCTCACAGAGGGAGGCGTCCACCTCCTGGTTGAAGGAGAGCTGCGTGATGCCGTAGCGGTCGCGCAGGTCGATAAAGGTCATCCCCCCCATCTTCCGGATGTGGGATACCCATCCTGCCAAGGTTACTTCTCTGTTTGCATCGGCCAGCCGCAGCTCGCCGCACGTGCTGTTTCTGTACATAAAAGATATCTGTTGCGTTACGTTAGATTTTTGAACAGCAAAGGTACACAATTCTTGTGGGAAATGGATGCACAGGCAAAAAAAGCAGGGAAGTTTTGATTCCCAATGAAAATAATATTAACTTTGCGCCCGTCTTTGAAAGACCAATCGGGGTGTAGCGCAGTCCGGTTAGCGCACCTGCTTTGGGAGCAGGGGGTCGCGAGTTCGAATCCCGCCACCCCGACGTTGAAAATCAAACACTTATCTGGATATTCAGGTAGGTGTTTTTTCTTTACAGGTAATCAAGAAGCTTTTGATCGTTGACTTTAGCACATCTTACACATTTGTATAGGCAATAATCTGATATTGAAGAGTTAAAAGTTAGTTAAGGTGAACATATCTATATAGAGATTGTTTAATATGGTATATTAAAATAGTATATGAACGATTAAAGCTTGATCAGATGGATAATTCAATCAACAGTATGTCACAGATAGAAGAGTATCTGGGACAGGAAGCAGAAAACCTGCTGAACTACAAGGCTACATGTATACCCAAAGATAGATTGACTTTGCCCGGCCCCACGGTAATAGACCATGTTTTTGGTATTTCGGATCGGAATGTACAGGTACTGAAAAGTTTGTCTTCCATTTATCAACAGGGGCGGCTTGCGGGTACCGGTTATTTGTCTATTTTGCCGGTTGATCAGGGTATTGAACATACTGCTGGCAGTTCGTTTGCCCCCAATCCTGATTATTTTGATCCGGAAAACATTATTAAACTGGCTGTCGAGGGAGGATGCAACGGGGTGGTGACAACGTTTGGCGGATTGTCGCTGCATGCACGCAAATATGCACACAAAATTCCTTTTATTGTGAAAATCAACCATAATGAGCTGTTGACCTATCCCAATAAATATGACCAGGTAATGTTCGGAACCGTGAAAGAGGCTTGGAACCTGGGGGCGGCAGCCGTCGGGGCTACCATTTATTATGGTTCACAAGAATCGAACCGGCAGATCGTTGAAGTGGCGGAGGCTTTTGAGCAGGCTCATGAACTGGGAATGGCAACGGTTTTATGGTGCTATTTGCGCAACGGCAGTTTTAAGGCCAAAGAAAAAGATTATCATACGGCAGCAGACCTGACCGGGCAGGCCAATCATCTTGGTGTGACCATCAAGGCCGATCTGATCAAACAAAAACAGCCTGAGACAAACGGGGGATTTACGGCTCTTCAGTTTGGAAAAACTCACCCTGATATGTACCAAAAACTGACTTCGGATCACCCGATTGATCTTTGCCGATATCAGGTTGCCAACTGCTATATGGGGAAGATCGGGTTGATCAATTCCGGGGGTGCTTCATCTGGCGCCGATGACTTCTCACAGGCAGTACGAACAGCGGTAATCAATAAACGTGCCGGCGGCACCGGACTGATATCCGGGAGGAAAGCTTTTCAGCGCCCCATGCAGGAGGGAGTGAAACTGTTAAACTTGATCCAGGATGTTTACCTGCATCAGGAAATTACCGTAGCCTGATCATTGTCTGAGCAATCATGCCGATGGGAAAAGAAGGCTATAGCCATCCATGAATGAAATAAAATAGGAATGATGTTGTTACAATCCCCTGTAAAACAAATTGCCGCCATACAGGATCTTTCGGGTTATGGGCGTACATCCCTTTCTGTTGTGATTCCTATCTTGTCAACAATGGGGGTCAAAGTTTGCCCGCTGCCCACCGCGGTGCTATCATCGCACAGCCGGTTTAAAGGGTATCATTTTACCGATCTTACCGATCAGATGCAATCGATCATTGACCATTGGAGGCAGTTAGGGGTAGCCTTTGATGCTGTTTACAGCGGTTTTTTAGGATCGCATAAACAAATCTGTATTGTTCGGCAGCTTATCGACACTTTTACCAATGAAAACCAACTGGTGGTGGTGGACCCGGTTTTAGGAGATAATGGCACCTTGTATGCGCCGTTTAATGAAAAAATGGTTTCAGGAATGAGATCGTTAATTCAAAAAGCAAATGTGATTACTCCCAACCTGACCGAGATGTTTTTACTGCTGGACAAGCCTTTCCATGCTGATGCCGGTGAAGATGAAATAAAAAGAGAGATCCTTCAACTATCGGAGTCGGGGCCTGATATTGTAGTGGTGACCAGTGTTCCCGATCAAGCACACGGTGACGGTGATCATTATTCTGTGATTGCTTACAACAAAAATGATTCCCGTTACTGGAAAGTACCGATTGATTACATCCCGGCAGAATTTCCGGGAACGGGCGACTGTTTTACCAGCGTTTTAACCGGTTCGCTGATGCAGGGAGACAGCCTGCCGATAGCACTCGACAGGGCGGTTCATTTCGTATCTTACGGGGTAAGAGCCACCTATGGTTACAACTACGACCCCAAGCAGGGTATTTTGCTGGAACGGGTACTCAACCGGTTAAATTTTCCTATGCCGGTGAGCAGCTATGAGGTTTTTTAGTTTTGTTTGTTGTCGGATTATTTTATAGCTTTAGGCCTTCAAGCTGATCGCCATGTTTGTAATACCATTTTTGATACCACAGATCTCTGACAGCAGTCCGTCTTCCGGTTAAAGATGAACGCCGAATGAGTCTTTTTTTCTGTAGAGATTGATTTCCCCGCACGTTTCACCTTCTGTTGGGTTAAATAAAGTTAAATAAGACCCTTGACATAAGTTGTCAAATTAATCCTTTTCTTTTGTTTTTTATTTCATCTTAATCGATATGAGATTCAGACTTACATTGAACCGTACCACAAAGCAACGCATGTTGCCGATGGATTATCAGTACTACATCAGTGCGTGGATTTATAAGGTATTGCGATACGCTGACCGAGATTTTGCTCGTTTCCTTCATGAGAAAGGGTATGGACAGGATGCCCCCAAATTGTATAAACTGTTTTGTTTTTCTCCGCTGGAGTTTGGAAAGCCCATCCTCTGGAAAGAGAAAAAACTGTTTGAGATTAGTGCACAGGAAATTGCACTTCATCTCTCTTTCAATGTTCCGGAAGCCGCATCCAACTTTATCAAGGGGTTATTTATGCAGCAATCATTTTATCTGGGTGATAAATTTAACGGGATCGATTTTGCCGTGACACAGGTTGAAGCATTGGCTGAACCCTCTTTTTCTGATACAATGAGATATCATCTGGCTACACCCTGGGTGGTTAGTTACCAATCCGATCAGGATAAGTATCCGCAATATCTCTCTCCGGGCGATGACAGATTTCTTTCGCTGGCTGTCAGGCATTTGGTTGAGAAATATAACAATACCAGCAATGGCGTGAAGATTTCTGACGGCCAAATGAAACTGAACCTGACCACACCTTATAAAAGAGCCGGTTTTGTGATGAAGCCCGGAACTCGTGAAGAGTCGAGGGTTATAGGCAATTTATTCGATTTTGAGCTGTCAGCCCCTGTTGAGGTTCATCGAATGATCTGGAATGCCGGCGTGAGTGAAAAGAGCAGCAGCGGATTTGGGTGGGGAGATATGAAATAATAAAACAAATAATTATGATACGAGAAATTATCAATTTTGTAACCGACCTAGAACAAGACTACCCTGAAGTCTTTGACCTGAATAAAAAACCTTCGCCCGGACTGCACTTTTGGGTGGAACTGGATGAAGAAGAAAATTGGAAAAATAATCCCCCCGTTGAAGGAAAAGATTATGTAGTTTATGACGGGAAGAAGGAAGAGCTTTCTGCAATTGAAAAAGAAGCTGTTTTGTATGAGGAAGTTCAAGACTACCTTACTATGAATAAACAACAAATGTTTGATATGAAGCAAAAAATTCATTCAAGCTCTCCTTTTGCATTATCGTTTAATTTTAGTTTAAATGATAATGATAAAGCCAATAATGGAATAAAGAAAAAACCTACGAAAGAGGAAAAGGAAGAAAACCAACGTAAAACGATAAATGTAAAAATAGATTTTGTACAAAAGGCAATATCTGATTTTTTCAAAAATTCTCGAAATATAATCTTGGATGATGAGGATGAATCGATGAAAAACTTATCTAAGAGTTTTGAGAAAATCCAATTACAAGTATTAGATGTAATTTGTAATTTAAGAACAAAGGATAGTAAAAACCTACTTGAGTGTTTCAAAGAAAAGGATTATGTGCGAATTTATTTAAGGAATGTCCCTGTTGAGAAACAGCGGCAACTGCATGAAAAATATGTATGTGACAATGTATTTAATAAAAATATTTACAATATTGAATGTGGAAGTCAATCTTTTGGCGTGGCTGATTTTATGACAACTTTTGCTTCTAAAAAGCCATTTCTTTCGCATCAAACATCCTTTTTTAAAAAGGGAGTAAATACGAGATTAACAGATAGTGATGCATTATCTCTTGTTAAGTTTGAAAAGTTGCTTAAAAACAAGGTACTTCCCAATCCCCTTCCTATCTTTATTGATAAAAATGAGTTTAAAAACAATTCGGGAATCGTTAGTATTTTTAATAATGAAGGAGAACGCAGGTTTTCTTATCCACAACTACTTAAGAGAATTTATGAAAAAGATGAGCAATGGGGTTTAGGAAATTACTATTTATTGAATATCAGCCGTGGCGTTGTAAATGATTTTGATTTCGTTTCGAATTTTCAATATAAACTGGATGATTTTACAATTGAAAACCTTTTTCAACTAAAACAAAAAGGAGAGCTTCTTCTGTCACGGAAGATTCACTCCATTTTCGATTTTGAAAATAATGTTGTAACCAAAATCTTTAATAATGGGTTGGTTCGTGAAAAACAGGGACAGTTCACTTATAATTATTTTAACGATATTGATCCAAATTATATTACCGGAGGTGGTGAAATAGCAAACCTTATTCTCCGTTTTCGTAAAGGTTTCTATGATTATATTTACAAAAGCCGTAAACAAGCAATTACTTCAAGCATGTTTGATGAAATTATGCTGACATCGATTGTTAGCGACCTAAAAAACGATGAATTCAAGGACAGTTATCATTCTAAAGAAACCTTTATAAAAGAAAAATTAAATATCTGGTTTAGCTTATACAATAAATTTAGTAATAACTCAAAAAATAGAGAAAATATGACGAATTCTTTTAAGGAACTTTTAAAAAAAATGGAGTTGGTTGCCAACGATGACAATAATCTCCTTGACGATAAAAATGTGGGCGAATTTCTTTTTGCCGCCGGTCAGATAATTTACTTCTTGCTTAGCAAAAGTAAAGCCAGTAATCCAACCCATGCTTTACTCGAACCGTTTTTGCAAAAAAACAGTGCGCCTCATCTGCAGAATGCAATTTCTAATGCGGTGAATGCATATAAGCACGAAATTAGCTTTTACAAAGACCGTTTTGAGCGCTTGGCATCTCAGGTATTGGCATTCGATACCAGTGAAAACCTTAAAAACTACCAACGTTACCTTTTGGCTGGTTATTTTGCTCCCTCGGTCATTTATAAATCAAACAAAGAGAAAGAAGCATAAGAGAAATCACTTAACAACTAAAATTTTAAAATTATGGAATTTAAAAACAGAGTATTCGGATGTGCAATAGTAAAAGCCATCAATTCTAATTACAACGCTGATTTTTCGGGTCAGCCTCGTACTTTGCCCGATGGAACCGTTTATGCAACTGATAAAGCCTTTAAATACACGGTGAAAAATTTCTTTAAGGTGGTTTATCCCAAAGAAACGATATTTTATTTTAAATCCTTAAATGAAAATATGAATCCCATTTCTCTGGATGAAACTTACGTTAAATATTTTGGGAATTATCCAACGGGAAACAATAAAAAACAAGTTGTATCATCTAAGCTTTTAACATGCCTCGATATTCGATTATTCGGGGCAACTTTCGCCGGAACGAATATCAACATTTCAATTCATGGGCCTGTACAAATTAATCACGGTGTAAATATCTGGCATGAAAACAATATTTTCTCAGAACAAATTACATCACCTTTTAGTAATAAAACCAATGACCCTGAAGCAGAACGTGGAATGACTACTATTGGAAGACAATCCAAATTACAGGAAGGGCATTATTTACATCATTTTTCCATTAACCCGGGAAATCTTTCAGAAATTAAAGCACTTGCGAGAGAGGAAGCCCAAGCTGTTTCTACCGATGATATTATAAAGCTAAAAGCAGCTATGCGCCAGGGTGTGACCTTTTACGATTCCGCATCAAAAGCAGGTACCGATAACGAAATTCTTTTTTGGATACAATTAAATGAAAATTCCAAACTCATTCTTCCGGCATTCACTGATTTAGTTAAAGCATTGCCTGAAAAACAGGAAGGTAAAACGGTTTTTGATTTTGAAAAAGTTAACCAGTTGCTTTCCGATTTTAGTTCTGAAATTGAAACAAAAGAACTCTATATTAACGAGCAGTCAGCAATAGCTATAAACCTGCCAGACGAGTGCAGAATATTACCTTTGTTTGGAATTAATGGCGAAGAAGTATGAAAACAGTAATCTCATTCGATTTGTATGCCGATATGGGGTTTCTGAAAAAGCCGGATATAAATGAGAAAATCTATCTCACATATAATATGCTTCATAAACCCGTTGTGTTGGGTATTTTAGGAGCTATTGCAGGATTAAAGGGGTATACTAAAAACAATGAATTTCCGGAATATTATAAAAAATTTAAAAATATTCCGATTGGAATCAAACCCACTGGTAAAGGTTGTGAGCGAGGTAACTTTATAAAAAATGTAACTACTTATACCAACACTATTGGTTTTGCAAATGCCGATGGTAACCTCATTGTTTCGGAGCAAACCCTTATTAATCCGGCTTATCGCATCTTTCTTTTACTCGACTTGGAAAACAAAGATGAGAAGTTACTTTACGATCGCATTCGGCAACAGGAAGCAGCATTTATTCCTTACCTTGGTAAAAACGATTATTCGGCTTGGTGGTATAAGGAAGATGTAAAAGATAAAAATGGCAAAGTGCAGTTTCAGGGAGTGAAAGAATACGATATTCTTCAGGATGATTTCAATTACGATTATGAAGTTGAGACAGTTTTTATCAAGCAGAAAGCTGTAGTTGAAAGTTTCGCCGATGAAGAGGAAGACGATGATTTTTCTGGTAATTTTCAAATTTCTGATTTAGGTACTTATGTGTATTTTGAAAGGTTACCCATAAAGTTTAATGAGGCACTATTTCAATATGACTATGCTGATTTTTCATTGACCGATTCAAAATTAAAAGCTGGTTCATTACCTTCTGAAACTTTACTTCATATTCAGGAGAAAAAGAGCCATCTAGAGTTTGTTGTTCAGCTAAATTAAATAATTATCCCTGACAGGGTTGTAAACCCTGTCAGGGATAAATTTTCATCAATGAAAACATATCAAATGATTTTGTCCGATCCAACAAGGTATTTGGCTCATTTGCCAAAACAAAATGAAGTTAGAGATGCTGAAACCCTTTCAGAACATTCCGATTTGGTGCTAAAATATGCCCTAAATGTTTGTGAAAATTTTGGATTAAATGAGGTTATCAAAGGGTTGATAGATTCAGTTTTAAATGAAAATAGCTCCATTGAATTTAAAGCAACTGTTTATGACCTGTTTTTCCAGTCAATCTATTTTCATGATTTTGGTAAGATAAACCCAAACTTCCAAAGAATGAAAATGAAAAATCTCAACTTTAAAACTTCAAATTGTAAATTTGGAAGTGACCATTCTTATCCTGGAGTATTGATGTGGATAAATATGAATTTACCCTATTTAATTGAAAACAATAAACTGTCGAATAACGAACGGTTGATGGCTGTTATTTTTCTCTTTTTATTTAGTCACATCATAGCCAGACACCATAGTCCATATTTATCCCCAACTTTCAAATTTATACGTGAGAGACTTGATTTTTCAACGGAACTCGAAAAAGTTTATTTGACGCAGGTGCTAGAAATATTAGAGGAGTTGGATAATATAGAGCCTTCTAAATATTGGTCGATTATTTCGCAAGGAGATTCAACACAGAATGTCTCATGGATTATTGAGAAAATCAATAAGTTTACTCGACAAAGACAGGAACTGAATCCGTTTCCACTTTTCGCCCTTCTTAAACTGCATTATTCCTTATTAACTGCTTCCGATTACCTGGCAACAACCCATTACATGAATAATTGGCAGATACCTTTGGAAGATTATGGACAGATTAATGAAGAGTTAAGACAGCGAATCATTCGAAACGTACAATCAACAAAATCTTACAACAAGGATGTTTTCGATAATTTAGAAGGATTTGAATTTACATATCCTATTGAAACAAATAACAAAAACTTAAACCGTTTAAGACAGGAATTATTGGTTGAAGTCATTCTGAATATTCGCAAGAATAAGGATAAGAATGTTTTTTATATTGAAGCGCCAACGGGAGGTGGCAAAACTAATCTTTCGATTTTGGCTGCTGCTGAGCTATTGTCAGCTGATACAAATATTAACAATCTATTTTATGTTTTACCTTTTACTACTTTAATTACACAAACCTATAATGCAGTAAAAGAGACTCTTGGGTTGAAAGAAGAGGAAATTATTCAAATTCATTCAAAAGAAGGCTTTAAAGAAAAAGATGACCAATATGGACAGGAAAAGAAAAATCATATTGATTACCTTTTTTTGAATTATCCGGTGGTGCTTATGTCGCATGTTAAATTTTTTAATATCCTTAAAACAAACAGCAAAGAAGAAAATTATTTGCTACATCGTTTGCCCAATTCAATAGTCGTTATAGATGAGCTACAATCTTATCCTCCAAAAATATGGGATAAACTTATTTATATGATTCAAAATTACGCGCAATATTTTAATATTCGCTTTATTCTGATGTCGGCCACACTACCCAAACTGGATAAATTATCGAATGTAGCAACCGATATTTGTTACCTGACCAACCATCGGAAACAATTTTTTCAGAATCCAAATTTCTGCAACCGGGTTTCATTCGACTTTTCGTTGTTGGATTGGTCAACACCTGAAAAGGAAGAAAAAGAAAATTATCTGCGAAAGCTGGCCAGTTTGGTCGTTGAGAAGTCAGTAGAATATGCTGAAAGTAATCGTAAGTATCCGAAAAGTGTATTTACGATAATTGAGTTTATTTACAAACAAACTGCAACCGAATTTTATTCTTTAGTTGAAGCAGCGGCAAATGGATTCTTTGATAAAATATTTGTATTATCCGGTACTATTTTAGAGCCACGAAGAAAAGAGATTATCCATTACCTAAAAGACGAAGCTAACCGAAATAGAAAAGTGATTTTAATAACCACTCAAGTAGTTGAAGCTGGAGTTGATATTGACATGGATTTAGGCTTCAAAGATCAATCATTGGTGGATAGCGATGAGCAATTGGCTGGGCGTATTAACCGTAATGTAAATAAATCGGCATGCAAATTATACCTGTTTAATTGTGACAATTCTGAAATATTATACAAAGGGGACAAACGGTTTCAGTTAATGCAAGGTGAGTTGTCTGGCAAAGAAAAGGAAATCCTTCAGTCAAAAAATTTTGATTTGATGTATGATTGTGTGATGCAAAAAATAGACAAACAAAATGATCGGTTATATCAGATTGGTTTTTCTGACTTCCGTAATTATTTGCGAATGCTTGATTTTCCTGAGATTGATTACAATTTCCAGATTATTAATCAACAGAGTACATTGGTATTTGTCCCAATGCCTCTTCCTGTTTATGTTCCTGGAACAAACCAAACAGAAAGAAATTTTTCTGAGAAAGAAGTTAATTTTTTAGTGGACTATGGCGTTACAAATCCTGATGATAAGAGGATAGACGGAGGAGCTGTGTTCAAATTATACGAACAATTAATCTGTCAGAAAAAAAATGATTTTGTTGTAAAAACTGAGCTGAAAAAGCTTCAGGGAATAATGAGTCAGTTTATATTTTCACTAATGACACATTCAAAAAATATGGAAATATTATTAGAAAATGTTCATGGCGAAGAACGCATGGGTATATATTACCTCAGTCATTGGGAAGAAGATGCTATTTATGATTATAATTTCGGATTGATTGAAACCGGTGAACCGGCAATAATTCTTTAGTATGTATATGCAAGTAACAGGGACACACATAAATTATTATTTCAATTGTCATCGTCAGTTATGGTTGTTTGCCAATGGGATCACGATGGAGTCGACATCCGATTTGGTCTATGAGGGGAAACTCTTGCATGAGACATCTTATCCCCGACGAAGTGAGAAATACCAGGAGATTGCCATTGATGGAATAAAAATTGATTTTTATGATGTAAAAAATAAGGTAGTCCATGAAATCAAAAAGTCAGATAAACATGAAGATGCGCATGTATGGCAGGTGAAGTATTATCTTTACGTG
>JAQVXR010000224.1 GCA_028709045.1 Desulfitobacteriaceae bacterium
AACTAAGGTTACCCCACTCTCATTTAACGTCTTCTTTGTACCAAGGAATCAGATTTTTTGGTTCCTTTTCATAACTATTACTGATTTTCTCGATGATTACATGATAATTAGTTCCATAAGAGCATCTCCTTTTTTAATTTTTCCCAAAGTAATTTTACATTATACAGAAGCACTACCCCCTCGCTAGCCTTGGCGGTAATTGCATCCAAGGCCTGTAAGTACTAACCATATTATTATTTAAAAAAAATTGATATATAGACACGATATGGAAAAGTTTCCATATTGACATTTTTTTGACAAACAATCGTAACAACTATATAATTATTTTATAAAAGTTTTTTGTCTTCATCACAAAAGGTTTTGTTTTGCAGGTAATCAAAAACGAGCAACAAGATAAATTACGGGGTATTTCCCTCTAAAGAAAGGATTTTTATATGCATGAAACTATTAATTTAACTAAAGACAGAATTAACAAAGAAGAAATCTCAAACAAACTCCTCACAAAATGGTACGACTGGAAATGGCAGATTAAAAATACCATCCGCAATGTCGAGACAGTTGAGAGAATTCTTGGAACAACCTTTTCTGAAGAAAAGAAGAAAGCAATTCAACAAACTATTGATAAATTCCCTTTAGCTGTAACTCCATATTACTTATCGTTGGTGGATACCGATGATCCTGAGAATGATCCGATATTTAAACAATGTTTCCCTAATCCAATAGAACTTAAGCTATCTGATTGTGAAATGGACGATCCTTTATACGAAGACACAGACAGCCCTGTTCCCGGGATTACTCACCGTTATCCCGACCGTGTACTATTTTATATCAGCCAAATCTGCGCCATGTATTGCCGCCACTGCACCCGGAAACGCAAAGTAGGCGATGTTGATTCTATTCCCTCTAAAGATGATGTTATGCAAGGAATTGAATATATAAAGAATACGCCCCAGGTACGTGATGTTTTGCTTTCCGGCGGTGATCCGCTGATGCTTTCGGATGAATACTTAGACTGGATTCTCAGCGAAGTATCCCAAATACCTCATGTGGAGGTAATCCGCATCGGTTCAAGAATGCCGGTTGTTATGCCCTATCGAATAACGGATAATCTTATTAGAATTTTGGAGAAATACGATAATCTGTGGCTTAACACACAGTTTAACCATCCAAACGAGATTACCGGATCTTCGCGCAGAGCTTTAAAAAAACTGACTAAAGCCGGAATTCCGCTAGGTAACCAATCGGTTTTGTTACGAGGAATAAATGACTGCCCCCGTATTATGAAGTCCTTAGTACATAAACTGGTAGCCAATAGAGTCCGCCCCTATTATCTCTATCAATGTGATTTGTCTGAAGGACTGGAACATTTTCGAACCAATGTCGGCAAAGGTATCGAGATTATGGAAAACCTGCGTGGCCACACCAGCGGTTTTGCAGTACCCACCTACGTAATTGACGCACCAGGTGGCGGTGGTAAAATACCAATAATGCCCAACTATTTACTTTCTTGGTCTACTAATAAAATCGTTTTGCGCAACTATGAAGGAGTTATCACTACTTACAAAATGCCGTCCTATGATGAACAAAACGCATGTGATTTAGAATGCAGCAACTGTAATCTTCAATTAAAGATTGATGAGAACGAAATAGAATATAAGACAATTGGTATTGCCCAACTGTTAAGCGACTTCGAAGAAGATATTACTTTAATCCCCGAAAATCTTGAACGAAAACAGCGCAACAATGGGAATGAAAACGATGAGTGATGTAATTGAAACTATAGGCTATTCTCAAATTCAGCATGGGCAAGAAAACAACCGGATCTACCTGATGAAATATGATTTCAGAGACCAAAAACAGATTATTACAACTTTAGAACAGTTAGCGCTCAAAGCCAATTACACAAAAATTTTCGTTAAGATTCCCCAAACAGCAGAAAAACTTTTTTCTCAGGCAGACTACCAGAGAGAAGCCTGCATCCCTCGCTTTAAAAACGGGCAGGAAGATTACGTTTTTATGGGCAAATACCTCGATGAAAAACGGGCTGTAAGCATAGAACGTACGCTTATAGACCAAGTGCTTGCTGCTGCACAAGATAAAGCAAAAAATAAACCCGAGGCGCGCTTGACTTTGCCACAGGGAATGCAGATCAAGGTATTATCGCCACGCGATACATCTGCAATGGCACAAATCTATAAACAGGTCTTTAAAACCTATCCCTTTCCTATCCATGATCCTGATTATCTAGTCCATACTATGAAAAAAAATATTATCTATTTTGGCATATTTAAGTCGGCGCAATTAATCGCCCTTGCTTCCAGCGAAACAGACCCGGCATTTCAAAACAGTGAAATGACCGACTTTGCTACCTTAGAAGCCTACCGCGGCCAAAATCTTTCCTTAATCCTGCTTCAACAAATGGAAAAGTCAATGCGCAATAAAGGCTATAAGACTCTCTACACCATTGCCCGAGCAGTTGCTTTCGGAATGAATATAACTTTTGCCAAAGCAGGCTACACTTTCAGCGGGACATTAATAAACAACACAAATATTTCCGGCAGAATCGAAAGCATGAATGTGTGGTACAAGCATATTTGAGCCGGTTCCTTGTATTTAGAAATCCTTCTGCCAACAAAAAACAAAACAAAGCTCTTTTATTTTTGCTTCTATTGTAGTTATTACTTTTTTAAATTCCTCATCATGCTTACCTGTAGGATCATCCAATCCCCAATCTTCCCTGTGGTTACATGGAAGGTAAGAGCATTCCACATTGCACCCCATTGTAACAACTATATCTACAGGAGGTACTTCATCAAGCAACTTTGAATGTTGAGTTGTCTCCATATCGATACCAAAAAGCTCTTTCATTAGTCGCACAGCATCTTGATTAATTTGAGGTTTAGTTTCCGTTCCAGCAGAATAACTTTCAAATACATCAGAAGCATAATGCTTACCAAGTGCCTCAGCTATTTGGCTTCGACATGAATTATGAACACATATAAATGCGACTTTAGGTTTATTACTCATTGGCCATACCCCCTTATTTAATTTTTTACCGGAAACCAATGAGTGGTTTTACTTGCTACTTTTACAGTTTTTCATTCTCCATAGTTTACCCTCTTACTTTTTGGAGGATTTTTACAAGCTCATCAGTATTAAGCACTTTGCCATAGGAGACCACTTTCCCATCGATGACAAGTGCAGGGGTCGTCATCACTCCATACGCTGCAATCTGGGAAAAATCAGTTACATGTTCAATAACAGTATCCATCCCTAGTTGTTTCAAGGCAGCTTTTGTTGCCTCCTCAAGTTGATTACACTTGGCACATCCGCTTCCCAAGACCTTTACTGCGGCTCCCTTAGATTTGGCGGCTTCCGCATTTGCCATACTTTCCGCATCACAAATTCCGCCGCAGCAACAAGACGCACTTTTCTCTTCTTTATTCTTTTTACCAAACAATGCCATAATAATACCTCCTTATCATAATCTATTAGAACCCACGATAAAACATATAAAACCCAATGAGCAATATCAGAATCCCCATCACTGTTTTCAGCATTGTGTTAACTTTAGCATATTTTTCACTTGAAGAAAGCCTTTGCACAAAGCCAATAGCCGTTCCTGCCACAATAGCAAGAATACCATGACCAATAGAATACAAAAGCAATAATAGTATCCCCCAAAAAATGCTTCCTTTTCCCGCTACAATAGCAAGGAGAACAATCAGTACAGGCGTTGAACAGGGTGAAGAAAAAACTCCTCCAAGAATTCCGGCAATGAATGCACCTAAGTAGCCTCTTCTAG
>JAQVXR010000225.1 GCA_028709045.1 Desulfitobacteriaceae bacterium
GAAAGGCAGTATCCGCCAAACAAAAAAAACGTGAGTTTGGCGGGTCTGTCTCCATGCCTGAATATAATAATTGAAGACCTCCGACTTGCGGGTTTGGAGGGCGTTTTTATGCTTTCACAGTATGTCGTAAAGAATGAACGGCTGCTGTCGAACAGCGGCCTGGCGTGATGAAGCGGACATCATTGAATGCATTGCTTTAATCGGTAAACGGCTAAAAAAAGCCTGTACTGCTCAAGGAAGCAGTTTGGCTATCAACACGAACCATTAGAACACGTTAGATGTGAAATAAATACTAAGAGTGTACAAATAGACAGTTATGTCTGTAAGTACGCTCTTTTTTTGTTGCACAGAATTGCCCTAAGATGCCGTTCTCCCCCGCTTGTTCTTCATTTTCGGATTCCAAAAATCACGAAATGGAGGACAAGCGCATGGATAACCATGATAGAAATTATACCCTGATTGTCATGGGTAAGCGCATCCCTGTAACAAAGGAGGTCTACAAAGCCTATTACCAATGCCGGGACAGGGAAAAGTACCTGAACAAGCTGTCGGAGTACAAAAATATCTCGCTTGAAGACTGTAACGAGAGAGGAATCTCCCTAGAGTACATAATCTCTGCTTTAACTGATTCCTTGGAGGATGAAATTGTTCATCGGGAGATGGTAAAAAGGCTCCAGCAATGCCTGCTTCGGCTTAATGAGGCTGAGCGCCAGCTGATTATATCGCTGTTTTACTATGAAAAAAGCGAACGTCAGCTGGCTGCAGAAATAGGTATTCCTCGAATGACGCTCCATGACCGAAAGGTCAAAATTCTCGGCAAGTTAAAAAAACTTATGGAAAAATAAAAGTTTTTCCGTCCAACCCCCTCATTTTTTCCCTTAAGAAGTGAGGGGGTTTTTTTATTCTCCCTCTTGCTCCTTGAAAACTTCATATCCGGCAGCATCAATACATGAGCTGTCCAGCCGTGTGAAAAGCGGCAGCGACGTTGATGGGCGCGCCAAGACTGCCTGCGGATGAGCTTCATCCGTCGAACCGATGGCATCGAAGGTGACGAGCGAGAACGCCTGGTCATAAAACAGCCCGTGGTGGACTGTTTCACAATGAAATGGACAGTGATAATGCTGTTTTTGTCAATCGAAAAATCCCCCATATAATAAACGAAAAGTACCCCACATTAAATAAAAAAATATTACTTTTGAGAATTAAGCCAGTCTTGGGTTTCCTTTAAACGGTAGGAATTACCATTCATATTAACCATATAGGACTTATGTGTAAGCCGGTCAATCATGGCTGCTGTCATCACTGGATCCATAAATATTTCATCCCATCTTTCAAAAGAAAGGTTAGTAGTAATTATGGTTGATTTTCTACCAGCTCGTAATGATAAATTGGTAAATAGAAGTTCTGATCCCTCCTTGTCAAAAGATATGTATCCTAATTCATCCGCAATAACCAGGTCATATTTTTCAAATTTATTTTCATATGCCCTTAAAGTCTTAGCAGAACGGCTCTCTTTCAATTGGTTTATGAGCAGTGGAACAGTTGTGAAAAGCACTTTGTAACCTTCCATGCAGGCCTTAATGCCCAAACCAATAGCAATATGGGTCTTACCTGTACCCGGGCTACCTGCTAATATTACGTTTTGACCTGTCTTAATAAATTCTAATGAGCTTAATGTTTTCAGTTTTTTGCGAGCATCTTCGGGCAAATATTGTACCATCAAGTCTTCTAAATATTTTTTCCAAGGGAAATTTGCTAATCTAATTCGGTTTTTCTTACCATTTTCAATTCTTAAGTCATTTTCTTTTTGAAGAAGATTAAACAAGAATTCTTCATAAGAAATATCACGCAGGTTAGCCTCGGCAATCTCTGTTTCTAATATGCGCCGAGTAGAAGGTAACCTAAGGGCTTTACAATACTCTATTATCAACCTGATCATTTCCTTTTTGGTAGTCATGCTATTGATACCTCCTTAAATTCCTCTCCCGTAGATATCAACAGCAATCCATAGGATTTAAGTATATCTTTGGATTTAATCTCGATGTCGGTTACGGTTTTTACTGACTGATCAGGAACAGGTGCAATACTGCGGTTACATATAGTTATTATCTTCTCAGTATTTATGTCTATCGGGCTAACTTTTTCTAATAGTGTTATAGCATTAGTTACAACGGATAAGCCTTTTTCCCCGATAAGCTCCAATAGTTGTATGAATTCTTTTTCCTTTCCAGTATAATAATTATGGTATATTTTTTGTAGCTCTGGTTGAGCTTGCTGGAGGGCAGTACTTCCTGCAAGTGCACCAGGCTTTTTTTTAAGCGTTCGTAAATAGTGTTCTATTTTTATGCTCCATTCGTTATTCCCATATTTCCTTTCATGCTGGGCTATTTTCTTGCCGTTATGATAACAATGTATCTGCGATGTATATATTTTAGTAAAGATAAATTCGCCAACATATATGTCAGGAACTGAGTAATGGCAGTTGTCCACGCAAATGGTGGAATATTTATCAGCTCTTGGTTCCTGAATCCGCGCGGCATCATATTTGGGCATTGCCGGCAATAAATAGGGTCTTTCTTCGTTTAGTATTTCCAAGGCACTTTTGCCTTCTTTATGAGATTGGCTTTTTTTGTTTAACTCGTTTACTACATTGTCCAAATACTCCTGAGCTTCTTCCAGGGAGTCAAATTCATCTCTGTGACTAAAGGCTTTTCTCCTTACGTATTCCACGCTCTTTTCTACATGCCCCTTCTCCCAACCGGCACATGTATTACAAAATCTGAATTTGAAACCGTAATACAGAGATAATTTAAGTAAAGCTTCGGTTGGTTCTTTTTCGGATGGTCCAACAAATTTTTTAACTGCCACTTTCATGTTGTCATAGACCATGGTATGGTAAACACCCTGTATCTTTTCGAAAAATAGAGCATGAGCCTCTAAAAAACTCTCGGTTTTCTGATTGTAAAAAAGTTTAGAATACCGGTAATTACCTTTGGCACTGGCCAAAACAGACATCTGTAATACTCTGTTTTTACCAGCAATCTTTAACTTAACATCACCCCAATCAAATTCACATTGGTCACCTAATTGGTATTCCTGCTTTATATATGCCTCCTTGCTTTTTTGATACAGCCCTCTTACTGCATTACATACGGACGGATAACTAATATCGAAACCTTCTTTAATCAACTCCTCGTATATATCTATTTTTTTCTTCTGTTGTTTAGCTTTACCTTCGGCTCTTTTTGTTTCGTTCTCCTTTATATAAAATTTTATCCGGGCCATCAATTCCTCAGTTAATTTCACCTTCTTTCGTTTACAAGTATCATATTGGGGCTTATCCATAATGTCTTGTACTAAATGGCTATGGCGGCCACTACCGTTTTCAAGTATTTCTTGTTTGGCTTGTTCGTACTTTTGGATATATTTCCTAATGGTTTTTCTGGATATTCCTGTTTCCCTATGTATTTTCCGCTGGGATTCCCCATCATGATAATGCCGTAATATTATTTGTTGTTTCTCTTCCAAGCTAATCATCTCCCCAGAACCTCCCATATATCTTTTAGATACATAGGAAAGTTTATTTTACCCTGGGGGACTTTTCAATTATTATCCTGGGGTAGTTTTAGATTAGCATTAACAATTCACCGATAAGGTTGAGCGCATTACAGTAGTTTCCAATGAGGTGTTGATTTTCCGCCTCAAGGATGGTAGCGATGTTACTCGTCAGTGGCATTTTAAACGCCGGCAGCCGGCATGGTCAGAAGAA
>JAQVXR010000226.1 GCA_028709045.1 Desulfitobacteriaceae bacterium
AAGCAGTAGTTCCATATTGCTTTGTCCGGGTTCTCCATGTGTAGATGGTGGTTACCGGAACCCCCAATTGGTCTGCAGCGGCTGTAGCCCCAACTTCATAAGAGAGCTTGATTGCTTGTTCTTTAAACTCTTTGTCATAAAATCTCATTCTGGTTACCTTCTTTCTTAGTGGTTATTATTACCAGAATTACGAGTTTTCTGACTGTACAAAAATCATATCACTCCACAAAAAGCATACTGATTATTGTGGTGTGCGAAAAGATGTTCTCACACAGTCTGCCGTCCCCTTGACACCCACTGTCCCGGCCTACAAAACCACTTTGTGTTAGAAATATTGCTGTGCTATAATAAAAATTAAATGTATTTAAGAAAGCTTAAGAAAGGCCGTCTCTCATGTTTAACATCACGTCTAAGATGATCTTAGAAAATTGCTATCCCACTACTTTTGAAAAAGGGATGGCTTACTATAAAAACGGTCGGGTAAGAAACCTGCTCTTTCAAGAAGACAACATGCAGTTTTCTGCGGTGGTTCATGGGACTTTTGCCTATCTAGTGCGTGTATTTTTTGATTTGGACGGCAAGTTAAAGTCTTATTCTTGCAACTGTCCTGCATTTGAAAACTATGATGGCTTCTGCAAGCATGTAGTGGCT
Organism: Desulfitobacteriaceae bacterium; assembly: GCA_028709045.1. Classification (GTDB taxonomy): domain Bacteria; phylum Bacillota; class Dehalobacteriia; order Dehalobacteriales; family Dehalobacteriaceae; genus JAQVXR01. The sequence goes on from JAQVXR010000226.1 coordinate 652, forward strand.
GTCCTATTAGCTGTGGGAAACGATAAAAAGCATAATGAAGCAAACCTGCGAAATGCCAAAGTGCGGAAAATTGCCGGGGAAATTTTTCATTACTTCGAAGGGGATACTACCGGTCCGGAGATAAAAAAAACACTGCTGCTGGAACCTACGCTTCACTTTTATACAGGTTACGACAGACAGTTTTCCACTGTTACCTTAAATGTTGGTGAAAAGCGAACTTATGTTGTTCGTGATATGAAAATGTTTTTAAAAACGCTGGTGTCGCAGGAAGAATTGGTATTCGGAAAAAAATTTACTTATAACCCGCACATCCATGAGTTTAATAATCGAGACCGGCAAATGATTGATTTAATTAAAGAAGTATATCATCTTTATGAACTTTCCTCCGAATTAACTTTGGGAAATAGGAATGACGCACTGTTTCGAGGTAAAGAGGTTTTTCTCTCGGAATCTCTTTTAAAAAGATGGTTGATGATTATGCAAGGTTCATTAATTAATGTAGAAATTGGGAATCATCAATTTAAGGAAGTGGAAATTGTTGAAAAGGATCTGCCGGTTTCTTTTCGCTTGACCAAAAGGGAAAGTGACATCGCTCTTCAGGGTGACTTACCGGATAAAATTATGCCTCTGACTAAAGATGGGGAATTTTTCTTTTGTGACGGAAAGATCTGCCGCATTTCGGAAAACCAGCGGCGCAATTTTTTGCCCTTTTATAATGGGTTCCTTCGCACAGGGGGGAGGTCGCTAATTTTTTCCGGCGAGCATAGGGAACGGTTGGTTTCCGAACTTGTTCCCCGGGTGAAAAAGGCTGGCAACGTGCTAATTGATCAAAAACTGGAAGATAGCATTGACGTGCAGCCATTAAAAACGGAAATCTATCTGGACATGGAAAACGAAATGCTTTTTGCCCGGCTGAATTTTGTTTACGGGGAGCGGAGTATTAATCCCTTTTCTTCTCCCAGTGCGAGCGCCTCACAGGTATCTGAACGAATCCTCCTTAGAGACTCTGAAAAAGAAAGAAAGATCATGTCTTACTTTGAAAACGGTCAGTTTAAAGTGAATGGGGATAGTATGTACTTGGATAGGGAGGAACTGATTTTCGATTTTGTTTTTTATGTCTTGCCTCAACTGCATCAGGAGGCGGAAATCTACTACAGTGACAAATTTAACAGGATGCGTTTTAATGATCCACCTGATTTCAGCGGTGACGTTTCTCTCAATCAGGACGCTAACCTCTTGGAAATCAACTTTAATGTGGAGGGGATTGAACGGGAAGAAATTTTTGACCTTTACCGTTCCCTGAAAGAGAAAAAAAGGTATCATCGTTTGAGAGACGGTTCTTTTTTGCCGTTGGACAATGACAAATTAAGTTCTATGGTTAATCTGCTTGACGAACTCGAATTAAAAAAAGGAGACCTTCAAAAGGAACATCTCCAGGTGCCCAAATTTCGTGCCATGCACTTGGACCAGCTATTGCAGAATGGGGAGTTGAAGGGTTTTAAAAAAGACAGGCACTTTAGAGAACTGGTAACCTGTATGAGAAATCCAGAAGATGAAGATTTTCAAATTCCTGCGCATCTGGAGCTGGTGCTCAGGGATTATCAAAAGTTTGGCTTTAAATGGATGAAGACTCTTTCCCGTTTTGGTTTTGGGGGAATCCTTGCTGATGATATGGGCTTGGGGAAAACTATTCAGGCCATCAGTTTCATCCATTCGGAGCGGGGAAAAGGTGCTGCCCCTGTTTTGGTGGTAGCACCGTCATCCGTTATTTTCAACTGGCAGGAGGAAATCGAAAAGTTTTCTCCGGGATTGAAAACACTAGTAATATCGGGAAGTAAGGCAGAACGGAAAGCTAGGATTCCGAAGGCAGGGGAGTATGATGTGGTAATCACTTCTTACCCGCTGATTAGAAAGGATATTACCGATTATGAAGGAGTGCATTTCAGCGCATGTATTCTTGATGAAGCACAGCATATCAAAAACCCTCATTCTCTGACGGCGAAATCGGTGAAGCTGATTTCAGCCAAAAGCCTTTTTGCTCTGACGGGGACGCCCATTGAAAATTCGCTTACCGAATTGTGGTCTATCTTTGACTTTCTTATGCCGGGTTTTTTGCCCAGCTATGAAAAGTTTAACAAAAAATTTATTTCCCATGGGGGATCAGATGGTCAGCAGGATGCTTCCGGGGAACTAGCCAAAAAAGTTCGTCCTTTTATTCTGCGCAGGTTAAAAGCTGACGTGCTGAAAGAACTTCCCCCTAAGATTGAATTAAAGATGGTTTCCGAACTGACTAAGGAACAGAAAAAAGTCTACCTCACTTATTTGGAAAGAATTCGAGGCGAGATTGCCGGTGAAATAGAGGAACAGGGCTTTGACAGAAGCAGGATCAAAATCCTTGCCGGGCTAACCCGCCTGCGCCAGATTTGCTGCCATCCGGCATTGTTTCTGGAGAACTATAACGGAGATAGTGGCAAGTTCCTGCAGCTTGAGGAGATTCTCGATGATCTGAAAACAGGCGGGCACCGCCCCCTGCTCTTTTCCCAGTTTACCGGGATGCTGGGGCTGATTAAAGGGATGCTTGATAAAAAGAGACTCACTTATTTCTATTTGGACGGCTCGGTGGACATTCGGGAGCGTCTTCCTATGGTGGAAATGTTTAATAAAGGGGAAAGAGACCTGTTTTTGATTTCTCTGAAGGCAGGGGGGACGGGATTGAATCTGACGGGAGCGGATACGGTGATCCACTTTGACCCCTGGTGGAACCCGGCTGTGGAGGAGCAGGCCTCGGACAGGGCGCACCGCATTGGTCAACGTAAGGTAGTGCAGGTAATCAAGTTTATTTCCCGAGGTACTATTGAAGAAAAGATTTTTGAACTGCAGGAACGGAAAAAAGAACTTTTTGATAAAGTGATTACGCCGGGAGAAAGCCTGATTACCGCCCTAGATGAAAAAGAGATCAGAAGTATTTTGGAAATATAAGAAACAGGGCTTCAAACTGCATCATTAAACCAATAGAGCTAATTGCGATGTTCGCAAATACAATCAGAGCAAGGGATTGAGAGTAGGTCAAAAATAACTTTCCCCCAAATTAATACGGTATCATGCATGTTTGAAGG